>NZ_CP041335.1:1544985-1853982 GCF_008033135.1 Chitinolyticbacter meiyuanensis | reverse complement strand
GGACAACTGTGTTCGTTATAGCCGGGCTTGCGATCGGCATACCGGCAACTCACCGCCGCCGGGCTGTGATGCTCAGTGTGCTGGTTCGGGCACCAGCTGCTTGACCTTGAAACCCCGCTTGGCGAGCAGGGTCGGCAGCCCTTGTTCACCCGTCATGTGCAGGCCGCCCACGGCAACGAGCAGCTTGTCGCCCGCCTCGTGCATCCGCGCCACCTTGTCCGCCATCGGCCCATTGCGGGCATCGTTCAGCTTGAACATGAAGTCGCGGTCTGCGTCGGTCTTCACGCAATCGCACCATTCCTCGAAGCGGCTCATCTCGTCGAGGCGCCCTTCGCGCCATGCGTCGATCAGTCGCCTGGCCACGACGCGGCCCTGGCCAGACTGCTGCAGTTCGGCTGCGGCCTGGGCATACGTCTCCACTTCGGCCAGCGACAGCGATTCGAACAGGTCCAGCTGTGCCTTGGCGCTTTCCAGCTCCACCACCGGCATCTTGCGCCCGCGGGCCAGGCCGGCCAGCACCACCTCCGAACTCAGGCGGAAATCCAGGCCTTCGCGCAGGTAGTCGAGCATGGATAGCGAAGTCACCAGCATTGCGGCCGACATCTGCTGGGTCAGCGTGTCGGGCAGGCAGCCTTGTCGCAGCATCTGCCGCAGCTGCTGTTGCGTGCCGGCACTGAGCTGGTCGTACCGTACTCCCCAGGACGCCGGATCGGCCATGTAGGCCGCGGCATCGGGCTTGGTCGGATCCACCTCGAGCGCGAGTTTGTTGCTGGCCTTCATGGCGAGAACGAGCAGCGGTCCTGGCACCATCCACTCCACCTTGCCCATGTGCAGGGTGCCGTAGAGGTAGGAATCATGCCCGCCCTTGCTGATGCGCCAGAGAAAACCCTTGTCCTTGGCCGACTTCACCAGATCAGCGGTTTGTGCCGCCGTCCAGTCTGGCAATGGACCCAGTGGTGCCGGGCAATCCGGTGCGGTTTCGGCACGCAGGGTGGGAGAGAACAGCAGGCCGGCCAGCAATGCCGGCAGACAAGCACGCAGTATTGGCTTGATCACGAACACAACTCGAGTGGATGAATGAGACTGTGCGCCGAGCCAGCCGACCCGGCGCACTGAAGCTTACTTGGCCTTCGCGTCGACCACCGTCAGCACCGGGCTGGCCTGGCCCACGCCGGTGATCTGCGGCCGGTACATGTCCTCCGCCACCGTGGCGGGCACCACGAAGCGGCCCGGCGTGACCACACGCACCAGGTAGTAAAGGCGCAACGCGTTGCCGTCGAGCTGGCCAGCGGCAACGAAGCGGTCGTCGCGATACTCGCGGTGCTTGATGCGACTGTCGTCCAGCGCCTCGCGGATCGATTGGCCGTCGACCTTGAGCGCGTCGATGCGCTCGCCATCGGACAGGTTGAGGTTCTCGATCTCGAGGCCGGCCGGGATGCGATCGACCACGAGGCCATCCTCGATGCGCTGGCTGGCCGAGGCAGTCACCCGCACGATCAGCGTCTCGCCGACATTGAGCGCCCGGCCGGTGTACGGCTTGCCGTCGGCAAAGAACCAGTCGCGCGCGAGCTTGATCTGATCGCCCGGCTGCGGCTTGGGCGCCTCCTTGGGATAGCCGCTGGCCTCGATCTCGACGAACAAGGCTGCACCAGCGCTATTGGCCAGCTTGGCACCCTTGGCGATCTCGGCCGCCGGCAGGCTTACCGTTTCCTGAGCCTTGGAGGCAAGGCCACGGGTGCTGCCGCCGACGGTCAGCACGGCATTCCACTCACTGCCCGAGGCGCCCGGGCCACCGCCGGCCTGCGAAGCCAGCAGCAGCGCCATCCGCTCCTGTGTGGAGTAATAGGCGTAGCGGCGGTTCTTCAGGCTGTCCGCCAGCTCGAACACCAGGTTTTCGCGCCCCGGATGGGCGATCTTGTGGCGGACCAGCAGTGCATAGGCCATGGCGCGGTCGCGCACGGCGCTGCCGTAGTCGCCCAGCCATTCGCCCCAGTACCAATCAGTGTTGGGCGTGATGCCGTAGCCACGCTTCATCGCCGCGTCGAAAGCGGCGGCAGCGCGCTTCTCGTCACCCATCAGCTTGAGCGCGAGGCCCAGGTGCACCAGCGGCAGTGGCGAGCGGGCGCGGTTGGCGTACTTGTCGTACAGCACGCGCAACGTGGCCAGTGGGGCCTTCTGGTCACGCGCCAGGATATAGCCCTGATGCGCGGCGGCGGCGAGACGCTGATGGTCGATGCGCAGCTGCTCGTACTCGTTGCCAACGAGCTTGTCGCGAAGGGTGCCATCGGCGCCCAGCTTGTCGGCCAGCGATTTGCCGTAGCTGGGGAAATCGGCCGGTGCACGCTGCAGTTGCTTCAGCAGCCAGCCCTGGGTATCGGCATAGAGCTTGTCCGGCACGGTGAAGCCGGCAGCGCGCGCATCCTGGTAGAAGCCGCCGACATAGGCCGACAGCCACAGCTCGTAGGGCCCACTGCCCCACAGCGTGTAACCGCCGTCGGCCTTCTGCATGCCCGCCAGCCGGCCGATCGCCTCGCTCAGCATGCGGGTGCGCTCCTCGCGGCTGTACTGCTTGAGGCCGTAGAGCTTGGCGACCTCGGCATCGATCAACACGTGCGGATAGGCGGTGCTGGTGGTCTGTTCCAGGCAACCATAGGGATACGTCAGCAAGCCCTGCACCAGGGAGCGCACGTTGAGCGGCGGCTTGTTGGAGACGGTGACCGACACATGGGCCGAATCGGCGTAGTAACGCGCGATCAGCTCAGGGAGCAGTGCCTGCTCGGCGCCCGGCTCGAGCTTGATCCGGGTGACGTTGCGATCGAGTGCCACCGGCGGCTGCACCTGCAGCGCGGCAGTCCGCTTGATGGTGAGCGGCTTGCCAGCGAGCTTGCCCGCCACCTCGAAGTCCAGCCGCGCAAGGCCGTAGGCATCGGTCGCCTCGGCGGTGTAGCGCAGCGTTTTCTTCTCCTTGTCCTTCAGCGTCACCGTGGCTTCGCCGCCGGCGATCTTCACCGGCTTGCCGGCGGTGAACTTCACTGCGAAGGTCTGCGCGCTGCCGGTGAGGTTGGTCACGTCGAGCGCCAGCGTCGCGGTGTCGCCCGGGGCGATGAAGCGCGGCGTGGCGAGTTCCGCCACCACCGGTGCCGCCACCGTCATCTCCTGCTCGGCATTGCCGTAGCGCGCATCGCTCGCCGCCACCGCCATCAACCGCAAGGTGCCGTTGAAGTCGGGGATGTTCAGCGGGATGGTCGCCTCGCCCTTGGCATCGAGCAGCACCGGGCCGCTGAAGAGGTCGACCAGCTTCACCTTCTCCGGCCTGTCCTGGCTGTCGCGCATGCCCGAGTCGCCGCCCCACTTGAGCTTGCCGGTGTTCCCTTCCATTTTCTCGATCAGCTTGCCGTAGATGTCGGCCAGATCCTGGCTATAGCGATGCTTGCCGAACAGGAAGTCGAACGGATCGGGCGACTTGAACTTGGTGATGTTGAGGATGCCGACGTCGACCGCCGACAGCGTGACGAAGGCACTGCCACTCGCGGCTCCATCGACCTTGATCTTCACCGGCACGCGCGTTTCCGGTCGCGCCTTCGACGGTGCGGTCAGCGCCACCTTGAACTTGCGATCCTCGCTGGCGAGCGGCAGGTAGACCAGACCCAGTGCACGCGCCGGCGTGACGCGATCGCCATCGCTGCCGGGGCGGAACGCCACCACCGAGATATAGAGATCGTGGCGCTTCCAGTCCTCGCTGACAGGAATGTCGATTTCGGTGCCCGAGGCGGAGACGCGCACGCGCTTCTGCCACAGCACCTTGTCGCCTTCGACCAGCACCAGCGCCTCGCCATCATGCGGCGGCGTGATGGTCAGCGTCACGTCGTTGCCCGGCTTGGCCGGCACTCCGGCGAGCTTGAGGTTCACGCGATCGGGCCTGTTGCCCATGGCCTCGGCATCCTGCGCGCCCCAGCCGGCGTAGAAACGGTAACGCGCCACCTGCCGGGTTTCCGGGTCCTCGATCTCCAGCCGATAGCGGCCCCACTCCACCGGCACCGCCAGCGAAGCGCGGTTGTTCAGCGCCAGATCGCCGCTGTATACCGGCGCGTCATTCTCGGTGTAGCCGGAGTGCCAGCCACGCTGGTCGTCGTAGCGCCAGTAGAAGTCGCGATCCTCGCGTGTCAGCTTCACTTTGGCATTGACCAGCGGCGCCAGTGCGCCGGTGGTATTCACCCGCACCACCTCGAATGCCGCCTTGTCGTTTTCGCGCGCCACGTCGCGATCGAACAGCGGGCGGATGGCAATCAGCTTGGGCGCCGGCCACACGGTGCGTTCAATCGAGCGCACCACCGGACGGCCACCCGATTCGAGCAGGCTGAAAGTGGCACGTGCCTTCATCGGCGACTTGGCACCACCGAGATCGAGCGGCACCGTCACGGTGGCGTCACCACTGGCACCGAGCTCGGTTTCCTCGATCTCCTGGCGCGAGCGCTTGTCGTCGTCGGCGAAATCACCGAACAAGAAGCCCGGCCACTGCTTGGCCAGCGTATAGCGATCACGCTCTACGGCCACGCTCCCCAGCAGGCGATTGCCAGAAGCCGGTGCACCATAGAGATAACTGCCCTTTACGCCAACCTGGAACGCCTGGCCAGCGGACAGCGCCGGTGGATCGCTATCGAGCTCCAGCTTCATGCGCTCGGGCAGGAATTCCTCCACCTGCAGCCGCAACACGGTATCGGGCTCGTCGGCAGCCGGATCGGCGCGCAGTTCCAGCAACCAGGTGCCGGTGGCGGCATCCGGCGGCAGCGCCAGCTGGCGCTGGTAATAGCCGGGCAGCTTGCCATCAGGCTGCCAGGTGGCCGATTGCACGGTCTGGCCATCGGGGCGCTTCAACGTTGCGGTCAGCGGCAGGCGCGGCAGCGGCCGGCCATCGGTATCGCGCGCAATCACCGAGACGAACAGCTTCTCACCCGGCCGGTACAGGTCGCGGCCACTGTAGGCAAACAGCTTGGTATTGCGCGGCAGATGACCGCCGATGTCGTATTCGGAGAGATCGAGCCCCGGCTCGAACAGCGCCAATACCGAGAGCTGGTTGTCCTTCTTGGCAACCAGCGCCCGCGCGGTGAGCGGCACCTTGTCGAGTACCGCATGGCCTTCACCGTCACCGTCGGCATTCGCCAGCGACTTGCCGTATTCGTCGAGCAGCTCGAACGACACGCCCGATAGCGCCTTGCCGGTCTTGAGCGAGGTGGCAAAGGCATCGATCTGGTTCTGGCCACGGTGCACGTGCAGGCCGACGTCGGTCACGTAGAAATAGGTGACCTGATAGGCATCGGAATAACGGCCGGGCTGGCGCATCACCGCCACGTAGATGCCTGGCTCCTGCAGTTCCTTGATGCCCTCGACCGGCAGGAAGCTCACATTGCGGCGGTTCTTGCGCGCATCGGTCTCGAAGCGGCCCAGGTACACGCTCTCGGTTAGCTTACGCAGGTTGGACAAGGTCCAGCTGTAGACGGCGCCCGACAGCGTGAGCCGGCCGCTGTCGTAGTAACCTTCGTCCTCGCCGCCCTCCTCCTCGCCATCGGCCGGTTCGACACGCCGTTGCGCCACCACCTTTTCCAGAAAGCGCGGGATATGGCGCGGCGAAACCCGCAGGAATTCGACATCGACCTCGGGCACATTCACCGTGACCACCGGCAGGCCGCCGTTCTGGCTGGCCGGCAGCACCACGCCGCGACTGGCGAAGTAATAGGCGGGTGGCATGGCATCGAGCGCGATCTCGCAGCGCTTGTGGCCAATCAACGCGCGATCGTCGTCGGCCAGCACGCCCGACGAGATATCGACAGCATAGCGATGCTTGGCGGTGGTGACGAAATGCGCCAGCTGGGCATTGTCGTCGTCGATCTCCCAGCGCCCGTCGACGACCTTCTCCTCCGCCGCCTTGGTTTCATTCGTCTGGCTGGACTTGCCCTCGGGCAGTACGCCCAGGTCGGTGACCTTAAACTTCTTGGCCAGATCCTGCTTGCGCTTGATCGGGTGGGTAAACGCCACGGTCAGTGCCGGCTCGTCGTCGTAGTAGCCGGCCTTGCACTCGAGCACGCCGAATTCGGTGGGCTCGGCCACTGCGGCCGCGCCGCTCGCGTCAGGTGAAGCGCCACGCTGCCCCCACCACCAGCCGCCACCGACGGCCGCCGCAACCACGGCCACCGCTGCCGCGCTCAAGCCCACCTTGCGCGCATTCGCGCGCAGCCAGTCCGCCACTGCCATATTATGTTCTCCCCGGCCGACCCTGAACCGGGCCGGACTGCAGGAGCATCAACGATGGCCGTCATTTTGTAAACCCGCAGAAAGCCTGACTCTACAGGTGTGCAACGGGGTGATCAGGACCAGCGTTCGGGCTCGTCCACCACCGTCCAGTCCCGCCAGCTCCGGCGCTCACGCGCTGTGGCCCGAACCGCGCAGCGTGCAGCGGGCAGCTCGTCCTGCCAAGCCTGCGACACCCACCATGGCGCGGTCCGGCGATCGTGCCAGGTAGCCGTACCGGTTTCACCGCCGCCGGCAAGGCGCGCCCATATCGTCGACCACCATCGCTTCAGCATGACCCGTGCTCCTGAGTACAACACAGCGAGTGCCGAGCAGGGAACGTGCCAGCCGTGCCAGCGCCGTATCACGCCGGATCGGCACGATATCGTCGACCGTCTATGCGCGTTGCCGGTGCGCCGGGTCACCACCATGCCCCGTCAAGGTGAGATTTCCGTGGTCAGGCTGGCTGCGCTGCGATAAAACCGTCCCTGGTTTCAAAGGAGTACTCCCATGCGTTTTCTGCTTGTTCTCGCCTGCAGTCTGCTGCTTGCCGCCTGCGCCGCCCCACCAAGCCAGACTGGCCCGGCAATCATCAATGGCGAGTTGACCTTTCGCGAGCGCATCGCCCTGCCCGATGCCGCCGAAGCAGTGATCGCACTGCGCGCCGCCGACAGCGATGCCGTGCTGGTCGAGCAGCGCATCGCGCTCGCGGGCAAGCAGGTGCCGGTGCGTTTCAGCCTGCCGGTCGAGCGCCAGCGGCTGGGCAAGGCGAAGGGCTATACGCTGCAGGGCCGCATCGTGCTTGCCGATGAACCCGCCTGGGTGAGCAAGCCAATCGCGCTGAAGCTCGACGGTACTCAGGTCGACGTGGGCGTGCTGCAGTTGCAGCGCGCTACAGGCAACGGTTTCACCAGTACGCTGCAATGCGGCGAGCTGACTGCAGCCGCCGATTTCACGGAGGGCGCCCGACTGCAGATTGCCGGCAAGCTGCTGACGCTGCGCCAGGTGGAGGCAGCTTCCGGTGTGAAATACCAGGCCGCCGAGGAGCCCGGCACCACGCTGTGGCTGAAGGGCAATGAAGGCAGGCTGGAGCGGCATGGCAAGACCTACCCGCAATGCACGCTGGTCACCGAAGGCAAGCTCACCAGCGTGGAATGGGTGGTTGAGGACGTGGATGGCGGCGGCATCATCGACGACTCGCGCATCACCATGATCTTCGATGAGGAAGGGCGCCTCGGTGGTCGCGCTTCGTGCAACGGCTATTTCGCCGGCTACGAGGCCAAGGGCAGTACGCTCAGCATCAGCCATCCGGGCAGCACGCTGATGGCCTGCGCCGAGGCGCTGATGAACCAGGAGCAGCGCTTCCTCGCCACGCTTGGCGCCGCCAAGCGCTACCGCTTCCTGCCCGATGGCGCGCTGGTGCTGGAAACCGACGACGGCCGCAGCCTGACGGCACGGCACGACTGACCCACGCGTCGCCAGCTACATGGCCGATCGCATCACGCGTTCAGCAGGGCCAGCGCCAGCTGTGGCTGGTTGTTGGCCTGGCCCAGCATCGCGGAGCTGGCCTGCTGCAGGATCTGCTGCCGTGTCAGCGCGGCGGTTTCCTCGGCGAAATCGGCATCGCGGATGCGCGAGCGCGAGGCGCTGGCGGTTTCCACGCTGACCGACAGCCCCTGCATGGTTGCTTCCAGCCGATTTTGCATCGCCCCCAGCGTGGCACGCTGTTCGCCGAGGTATTCGAGCGCCCGGTCGACCCGGTAGATCGCGAACTTGGCCAGCTTCTGCAGATCGGTATCGGCGAGGCCCAGCGCATCGCTGTTGATGGCACCGATGAACGCATTGATCTGCTCATGGGGGTTGGCGCCGACCTGCATCGCGAACTGGTTGAGGCCGCTGCCGCCGCCGATATCGGGAAAGTCGAGGATGAAGCCGTCGAGCACATCCTCGCCCGACCGGCTCAGCCCCAGCTCGCCGATCACGTTCTCGGCATCGAGCACTGCGCCGCCATCGGCATCGAAGCCACCGATGGCGCCGGTGTCGTCGTTGTCGAGGTCCATGCGGTTGGTGACGAAATCCTCGCCGACCGCGACATTGGCCCCGGTGAACGAGGCAATGAAGCTCGCCGCATCGGCGTATTCGCCATCGGTGAGCGCGGCGATGGCATCATCCAGCGTGTCGTTCTGGTTTTCGTTCAGGTAGGCCATCACCGCTTTCAGACCGCCGGCATTGCCATGCCCTTTCAGCTCCTCGTGCAGGTAGCGGGTGGCGATGTAGGCCGATGAATAGTCGATGCTGTCGCTGCCCCAGGCGCC
Organism: Chitinolyticbacter meiyuanensis; assembly: GCF_008033135.1. Classification (NCBI taxonomy): domain Bacteria; kingdom Pseudomonadati; phylum Pseudomonadota; class Betaproteobacteria; order Neisseriales; family Chitinibacteraceae; genus Chitinolyticbacter; species Chitinolyticbacter meiyuanensis. The sequence goes on along the minus strand of NZ_CP041335.1, from coordinate 1,845,382 downwards.
GGCCACTTGGTTCACCACCGCGGTCAGCCCGCTGGCGGCGATGTCACCGACCACGCGCTCGTCCGCGCCATGGATGAACTCGGCCGCGCCTTCGGCAAACCAGGTGGGCAGTGCGGTGAAATTCATCGACCGCCCCATCACCGCATGCACCATCTCGTGCGCGATGATGCGGTCGTTGTAGAACGGGTCACTGCCGCCGTTGGGCAGATTGGGCGGGGTGAAATCGGCCATGTCGATGTTGAGGTACTGGTCCACCACCTTGCCACCCGGACCGCCGCTGCCGGAAACCGAGGCCAGCACGCCGCCCGCGCCATCGGTGGTATCGAGGTCCACGGTGAGCGTCGCCCCATCCGCGACGATGCCGTAGTACTGCTTGATGCGGTACTCGGACGCCTCCAGCCAGCCCAGCTGCAATCCATCGAGCACGGCGCGCTTGTTGGCATCCCCGCCGATGCTGGCACGCGATTGCGAGAACAACTGCTGGCCGTTGAACTGGGTAATGCGCCCGATCTGGTCGATGCCCTGCAGCAGCTCGGTGACTTCGCTTTGCAGCGCCTGCCGGTCCGCCACCGAATTGCTGCCGTTTTCCGCCTGCACCGCCAGCTCGCGGACCCGTTGCAGCATGTCGGCCACCGTACCGAGCGCGCCCTCGGCGGTCTGCACCAGCGAAACACCGTCATTGGCGTTGCGCCACGCCTGGGTATTACCGCGGATCTGCGCGGTCATCCGCTCGCTGATGGCCAGCCCCGCCGCATCGTCACGCGCCGAATTGATGCGCAATCCGGACGACAGCCGTTGCAGCGCGGTGCTCAGCCCCTGCTGGTGGTCGGCAAGCTGTCGCTGGGTAAACAGCGACGGCACATTGGTCTGGATCTGCATGGACGTGGTTTACAAGCCCGTTCGGTCGTATCGAGCTTTTCGGCATGCCTGCGGAGTTCTTTAAGCCAACGGCATGAAAATCGCCGTTTGCGCCCTTGCCTTCATCGACCAGTACGGCCATTCGTGAATGGCGCGGCGAATCCGCAACACGGCAAGCGACTGATCCGAAAAGGGTTTTCGTTCGCCATTCCGGCTACCGGTGAATTTGCCCGGCTTGCTGCTTTCTTCGCCAGCCCGCATCGCGCATAGTCGATGCCACGTGCATAACAGGCCAACCTTGGCCGCTTTGAACAGCACGTGACGACAAACAGGATGGAGACACGCAATGCAGGTCAATCGATGGATGATGGCGGTACCGGCCGTGCTGGTTGCCGCAGTGGCCCACGCCGCCCCGGCCTGGGATGCCGGCCAGGTCTACACCGCTGGCATGGTGGTCAGCTACAACGGGCAGGATTGGAAGGCGAAGTGGTGGACCCAGGGCGATGTGCCGGGTGCCGCACAGTGGGGACCGTGGGAATTGCTGGCCAACGTCACGCCCACCCCGGTCACACCAACCGCAACACCTACACCGCTGACGCCGACGCCGACTCTCACCCCCACGCCGACGGTCACGCCCACTGCAATCACCCCGAGCCCGACCCCGGTCACGCCCACCGTAACGCCGACACCGACCGGCACCGCGCCGACCTGGCAAGCCAGCGTGGCCTATACCGGTGGCCAGCGCGTGTGCCTCGACGGCATCCTGTACGAAGCGATCTGGTGGGTGCAGGGCGAGCGCCCTGACGTCAACAATCCTTGGGGACCATGGCGCAAGATCGGAACCTGCCCGGTCGGCCCGGTTACCCCGACGCTGACCCCGACACCGATCACGCCCACGCCAGTCACGCCGACCCCGGGTACAGCCCGCATCACCGCAGTCAAGGTGGAAACCTGGCGCAACGGCGCAACGGGCGCCTACTCGATGGTGCATGACGATTTCTGCTACGAAGTCAGCGACAGCCATATCAACGTGGCCGAACCGGCGCTGTACCAGCGCGGCCTGGTCGCCGCCTTCGGCGTCGTCACCAGTGCGTGCCAGCCAACCCACTGGACCGCCGCGCAGACCTTCATCGCTCATGGCCACGAACTCGCCAACCATACCCGTACCCACGTCGCGAGCAGCGATGCCGCCTGGCAAGCCAGCGTGGAGATCGCCCAGTCGACCCAGGATATCTCGAGCCACCTGAACGGCTACCAGCCGAGCTACCTGGTCTGGCCCTTCGATACCGCGACCGAGACCGCGCTCACGGCACTGCGCAACACCAGCGGCTACCTCGGTGCTCGCGCCACCAATCGCGATTTCGGCGGGGGCAATATCCAGTACGGCCTCGCCGCTGGCGTGAACAGCGCCCAATTCAACGACCCGTTCATGGTGCAGTGGGATCTGTTCACCGCCAACAACCAATGGTCGCTCTACCCGTCGGGTGAGCTGCTGAACCTGCACGTTGACGCCGCGATCAACCAGCGTGGCTGGGCCACGCGGACCATGCACGGCGTAGGCACCGTCGGCTATGAGCCGGTGCCGGTGGCACGCTATCTTGCCCATCTCGACTATGTGAAGGGCAAGGTCGACGCCGGATTGCTGTGGGTAGCCACGCCATCGGACGTGATTCGCTACCGCTACGCCCGCGAGGCCTGCGCCCCGACGCTGGCCACCGACGGCAAGTCGCTGAGCTTCCCGAGCGGCAACGCGCAGTGCCAGAAATATGCGACGCCGATCACGCTGGAGCTCACCGCCACCGGCCCGATCACCCCGCGCCAGGGCACCACGGCGCTGCAGGTGATCGATCTCGGCAGCGGCCGCTACCGGGTGACCGTGCTACCGACTGCAGGCAGCCTCAACCTGCAGTAATGCGAAACGGCCCGGTTCGTCCGGGCCGTTTTTCTTCAGGCGCCGGCCGCGGCCGGCCCTGCCCGCCGCATCTGCCCCAACGACGCCAGGTACACGGCAAAACCCGCAGCCGGCAGCAAGGCACCGACCCAGCCAGTGGCTGTCCAGCCAAGGCCCGCACTGATTGCCATGCCCCCCAGCCACGCACCCAGCGCATTGGAGATATTGAATGCAGAATGATTGAGCGCTGCTGCCAAGGTCTGTGCATCCTCCGCCACGTCCATCAGGCGGATCTGCAAGGCCGGGCCCAGCGCCGCTCCCGTGCCGATCAGCAGGATATTGAACATCGCCAGCCACAGATGCTGCGCCGTCCAGGCAAACAGGGCCGTCACCACAAGGTTCCAGAGCAGGATGCCGCCTATGGTCGGCAGCAAAGCGCGATCGGCCAGCCAGGCGCCGACCATGTTGCCGACGATCATGCCGGTGCCAAACAGCGCCAGTACGGCCGGCAACCAGGCCAGCGGCAAGCCCGCCACTTGAGTCATGGTTGGTGACACATAGCTGAACACGCAGAACACCCCGCCAAATCCCACAGACCCCACTGCCAGCGTCAGCAGCACCTGCGGCCGTGTCAGCGCACCCAGCTCACGTACCGGGCTGGCGGTCGCATCGCCGGGTCGGCGCGGCACCCAGCGCCAGATCAGCAGGCAGGACAGCACCGCGATCACTGCCACCAGCGCAAATGCGGCACGCCAGCCCAGTGCTTGCCCGAGCCAAGCCGCGAGCGGCACCCCGATCAGCGTCGCACCGGTCAGGCCCAGCATCATTCGCGCCACGGCCTGCGCCCGCTGGTGTGGCGCCACCAGTGAAGCGGCAACCAGTGAGGCCACACCAAAGTAGGCGCCGTGCGGCAAGCCGGCGAGGAAACGGATCACGGTCAGCGCTCCATGGCTGGGCGCCAGCGCGCTGGCGAAGTTGCCGATCGCAAACATGGCAATCAAGGCCATCAACAGCAAATGGCGCGGCCAGCGCGCCGCCAACGCCGCAATCACCGGCGCCCCGACCACCACCCCCAGCGCATAGGCACTGATCACATAGCCCGCCTGTGGCACCGTCACTGCAAACTGGTTCGCCACTTCGGGCAGCAAGCCCATGATGACGAACTCGCTGGTGCCGATGGCAAAGCCGCCCAGCGCCATGGCAAGCTCGGCCTTGCCAGCGGAAACGACTGGAGATGGTACATGGACAGTCATTGGGGGAAACTCCAGGGGCGTGTTGTCGGCTTCGGAGCCGCTCCTTAGGTCCGCCTGCGCCGGCAATATTTGCTGCCACGTTACAGCACCCTGTAGTCAGGCTAGGTAACGGCGTGCACGCGTGGCAAAAAACAAAGGCGCCCAATGCGCCTTTGTTTAGCAGGACACGAATGGGAAGCGTCAGTGCACCTCACCGCCCGCCGGCTCCGTGCCATGCCCGGAGAACAGCTGGGCGACGTCCACTGCGTCGAACTGGTAGCCCTTGCCGCAGAACTCGCAGGTGATGTCGACTTCGCCGCGTTCGGCGAGCACGCCGTCGATCTCGTCACGCCCCACCATCTTCAGCATGCTGCCAACGCGCTCGCGCGAACAGGTGCAGGCAAAGCGCAGCGGATGCGGATCGAACACGCGCACCGTCTCCTCATGGAACAGTCGGTGCAGGATGTCATGCGCCGGCAGTCCCAGCAGCTCTTCGGGCGTGACGGTGCCCGCCAGGAGCTGCACCCTATCCCAGGCATCGGGATCGCCGTGACCGGCCGGCAGCTTCTGCACCAGCAGCCCCGCCGCCTTGCCCTCGCCCACCGCGAGCCACAGCCGGGTGGCAAGCTGTTCTGAGCTCGCCATGTAATGCTCGATGATCTCGGCCACGCGCTGGCCAGGCTCGAAGCCGACGATGCCCTGGTAGGTTTCGCCTTCCTTGGGCTCCAGCGTGATGACGAAGCGGCCGTGGCCCAGCAGTTCGGCCAGCGAAACGTCCGGCACCTCGCCTTCCCAGCGCGCGGTGGCGCGCAGCGTGTTCTCGCTGGTGCACTCGACCACGATCAGCTTGACGCAGCCGGTGCCGTGCAGCTGCATGATCAGCGTGCCATCGAACTTGAGCGTGGCCGACAGCAGCGCAGCGGCAGCCATCAATTCGCCGATCATGGCCTGCAACACCGGCGGATAAGCGTGGCGCGCCAGCACCTCCTGGTAGGCGGCATCGAGCTGCACCAGTTCACCGCGCACTGCGGCGCCTTCGAACAGGAATCTTTCCAACATATCTTGCATGGGCTTACCTATGGGTCTCGAACAGGCTGCGGTGGATCTTCACCACAGCCTTGCGGATGGGGGCCGGGCTGCCGGCGGCGCAACACGGCCGGTGCAATTCACCCGGCCAGAACACCAGGAACTCGCCAGGCCGCAAGGTGATGCGCGCTTCGCGCTGCGGCACCCCGAAGAAGGCGATATCGTGGCGATCCCGCAAATCTTCCAGTACCTGCAATCCGGGCTCGGCCAGCGCCACGCCGTAGACCTCCTCACCCGCCAGCAGCAGCTGGATGTCGGCGTGCTGCACATGCGCCTCCGGGCGCTTGGATTCAAACTCGCCGGTCAGCGGCTCCTGGATCAGCAGGAACATGACGTCGCCCTCCAATGGATGGCGGCCAGCCGGCAAGGCGGCGAGGTCGAGTGTGGCAAGTAGCGCCAGCGCGCGGCTGATCACCGCCGGGTATTGCCCCGGCTGCGCCAGTGCATCGGCAAGGCGACCGTGGATCATGCGGCCTCGCTGGCGAGCGGCAGCGTATACAGCGTCATCGGCAGGCTGGAGCTGATGTCGAACGCGCAGCCGGCCTCGATGCCGATCCGGGCAATGTCGGCGGCAGAGAGGTCGTCGCGCTCATATACCGTATGCATGGCCCCGATCGCGTAGTCGCGCCCGGTACCGATCGCCCAGAAGCGCTCGAACTCGTAGACCTCACGCAGGCTGTAAACGCCGAAGATGCCGGCAGCGTTGGCGAGCAGCACCGTCATCTGGCTCGATTCGTACGGATCGTCCTCTTCCTCGTCGGTCTTGAGGAAGAAATCCTCCTTCAGCTTGGGATGCAGCTTGCGAAAGCTCTCGAAGATGGCCTGACGCCCGCCGAAGTCGAGCGACTTGGTCTTCTTCAGCAACGACTGCAGCACCAGATCGTGCGCGGCACTGCCGGCGATCGAGAAGTAGCCGCCATGCGCCTCGAAGATCTTGTTCCACTTCGCGTCGAGCGGCGCGGCAAGGCGGGTGTCGCCGAAGGTGGACTGGCTGTCGGCGGCGATTGCCACCTCGTTGTTTTTCTTGACGACGACGACGGTAGTCATCGGGTTTCCTCGATCAGGGCATTGAGCCGCATCAGTGCATGACGCACGGTGGCCGCGCGCACGCTGGCCCGGTCACCGGCAAAGCACTGCTGGTCGGTGATGATGCCGGCGGGGGTGGCCCAGGCGAACCAGACCGTGCCGACCGGCTTTTCGGCAGAACCGCCATCGGGCCCGGCAATACCGGAGACGGCGATGCCATAGGCCGCGCCCGCGCGCTCGCAAGCGCCCTGCACCATGGCAGCGACGACAGGCTCGCTGACCGCGCCAAGGCCATCGATGAAGGCGGGAGGCACATCCAGCATCTCGATCTTGGCCACATTGGCGTAGGTAACGAAGCCGCGCTCGAACCAGGCCGAGCTGCCCGGCACATCGGTGATGGCACCGGCGATCAGCCCACCGGTGCACGATTCGGCCGTGGTGACCGTGGCACCGCGCCGCTGCAACAGCTCGCCAAGCAAGGCGGCCTGGGCAAAGGTCTCGACCATCAGTCGCTCGGCAGCTCGGCGGCGGGCACCTTGAGAAAATGCTCGCGGTAGAACTTGAGTTCGTCGATCGATTCGCGGATGTCGGCGAGCGCGGTGTGGGCACCCTGCTTCTTGAATTGCTTGTAGACATCCGGCCGCCAGCGCTTGCACAGCTCCTTCAGCGTGGAGACATCGAGGTTGCGGTAGTGGAAATAGGTTTCCAGCTGCGGCATCCAGCGCGCCATGAAGCGGCGATCCTGGCCGATCGAGTTGCCACACATGGGTGAGCTCCCGCTTGGCACATAGGGCTCGAGGAAGGCCTGCGCCTGGGCAGCCACGTCATCCTCGGACAGCGTGGAGGCTTTCACCTTGGCGATCAGGCCGGAGCGGCCGTGAGTGTTCTTGTTCCAGTCGTCCATGCCATCGAGCACGCTGTCGGGCTGGTGCACCACCCACACGGGGCCTTCGGCGACGACGTTGAGGTCGGAGTCGGTGACGATGATCGCCAGCTCGATGATGCGGTCGTTCTGCGGGTCGAGCCCGGTCATTTCCATATCGAGCCAGATCAGGTGGTTCGCATCCTGCGCCATGGCGGTCTCTGTGTCCGGTAAAAGCCGCATTTTAGCATTGCCCGCGGTTACACCCGCGCGTTACCCCACCGGTGCCCGCCCCATCCGCCTGTCGTGCCGGAATGCAAACAGCATCGATCAGTCTGATGAAAAACTTAGAAAGAAAAAAAGGGAGCAATTGCCCGCCCGGGAGAGGCGGCGAGGAGCAGGCAATGCGGCCCTATACCTTCAAGGACTGGTGCCACTGGAAGCTCAGGCGCGCCAGCACCCGGCACGATCACCGCGAGCGCATCCACATCCAGCGCGTGGCCGGCGTCTATCGCGACCAAGTCTACAGCGATGCCTCACGCTGGTTGGAGCTGGAAAGCAGCGCACATCCGCCCACGCCACGCGACAAGGCGCTGACCGATCGCATCGCCCAGTTGCACCGCATCGCTGCGCCGAACTGGCGCGAGCTGTTCGAGCTCGAGCTGCTGCTCATCGTCACGCTGCCGCGTACCGAACTGCTGACCAAGTATCCGCTTGCCTGCGAGCTCAACCGCTCGCGTGGCGGCGAGGTGGTCAGCACCGAAGAAGCCGCCCGGTTGCACGACTACTGGCAAGCGCTGCTCGATGGCACGCCACCGGCATCGCCACCACCCAAGGGGCTACCCGACCCACGCGAGGAGATGCTGCGCGCCCATCTGCTCAACATGACGGCACAGATGCAATGGGAATACCGCAAGCTGGTCGAGCGCGAAGCCAGTGTCGGCCGCACCCGGCTCTTCATCATCATGGTCAGCGTGATCCTGATGGCACTCTGGATCGGCTTGCCCGCCGCCGCAATGCAATGGCCTTGGACCAACCCCGCCTGGGAGCCGCTGGCATTGCAGACCGCCCTCGGCTTCGGCCTGCTCGGTGCCTTTACCAGCATGATGCGACGCTTCAACGCCATCCAGCCCGATACCGACCGTGGCGTGCCGCAGCCAGGTTCCGCCCGCCTGCTGGCCTCGCTTGATTTCGGCCATTGGTCGCTGTTCTCCGCGTTGGTGATCGGCAGCGTGTTCGGCTTTCTGATCTATCCGCTGTGCGTCTCCGGCTTGCTCAATGGCTCATTCTTTCCGGACTTCAACACGCATCACCAGTTAGTCGGCGATCTGCGCAACGTCGCCAAGCTGGCGATCTGGAGCTTCATCGCCGGCTTTGGCGAGAAGCTGGTACCCGACATCATCGACCGGCTGGGCGCCATGAAGGTGGAACCCAAGGCCGGCAAGTAGCCGCGGCCCGGCGCGCTCTGCGATAATCGGCGAGATGCCGCCGTTCGGCATCGTCACCGGATCCACGCATGACCGCTTCGCAGTTCTCCGCCCTGTTCGCCGTTGCCCTCTTCGCCAGCGTGCTGCTGCAGCTCTGGCTGGCGCAACGCCACATCAACCACGTGCGTCGCCATCGCCATGCCGTGCCTGCTGAATTCAGCGGCACCATCACATTGGAAAGCCATCAGCGCGCCGCCGATTACACGGCCACCAAGGCCCGTTTCGGCATGGTGGTGACCATGGTCGAAGCCGTCATCCTGGCAGGCTTCACGCTGGGCGGTGGCATCGAATGGCTGATCGCCCATACCACCGCCTGGTTCGGCGACGGCATCATCGCCGGCGTGACGATGATCGCGCTGCTCGCCATCATTCATACCGTGATCACGCTGCCGTTCTCCTGGCATGCCACCTTCGGCATCGAGGCCCGCTTTGGCTTCAATCAGAGCACGCCGAAACTCTTCATCAGCGACCTCGTCAAGACCGCGCTCGTCGCCACGGTGATCGGCCTGCCGCTGGTGGCCGGCGTGCTGTGGCTGATGGGGGCGATGGGCACGCTGTGGTGGCTGTGGGTGTGGCTGGCGTGGATGGCGTTCTCGTTCGCCATCATGTGGATCTTCCCCACCTGGATCGCGCCGCTCTTCAACAAGTTCGAACCACTGCCGGACGAGGGCCTGCGTGCGCGCATCGAGGCGCTGCTGGCGCGCTGCGGCTTCACCGCTTCGGGCATCTTCATGATGGACGGCTCCAAGCGCTCCAGCCACGGCAACGCCTACTTCACCGGCTTCGGCAAGACCAAGCGCATCGTGTTCTTCGATACGCTGCTCAAGCAACTGAACGGCGACGAGATCGAAGCGGTGCTGGCGCACGAGCTGGGCCACTTCAAGCGTCGCCATATCGTCAAGCGCCTGGTGTGGACCTTCGCGCTGATGCTGGGCCTGCTGTGGCTGCTGGCGCAGCTGATGACCCAGCCGTGGTTCTACCAGGGCCTGGGTGTGACCACCGCCAACACCGCCACCGCGCTCACGCTGTTCTTCCTGGTGCTGCCGGTGTTCACCTTCCTGTTCGGGCCGCTGGGTTCGTTCATGTCGCGCAAGCACGAGTACGAGGCCGACGAATTCGCCGCCGGCCAGACCCGCGCCGACGACCTGATTGCGGCGCTGGTGAAGCTCTACCGCGACAATGCCGCCACGCTGACGCCCGATCCGCTGCACAGCCTGTTCTACGACAGTCACCCGCCAGCCAGCCTGCGCATTGCGGCCTTGAAGCGGCACGCCTAGAACGGGGTATTTCCCCGAGGAACTGCCGCCATGTCGCTGAACCAGGAAAGCTGTACTGCCAACGCCGCTGCTCTCTCGGCCGTCGAGGCCGAGATGCTGCTCACCGAACTCAACGACTGGCTGCTCAGTGGCGGCAAGCTGGAAAAGACCTTCCGCTTCAAGCAGTTCCAGGACACCGTCGCCTTCGTCAATGCCGTGGCGTGGATTGCCCAGCGCCAGGATCACCATCCCGATCTCGCGGTGAGCTACGGCCACTGCAAGGTCAGCTGGAGCACGCACTCGGCCGGTAGCCTCACCCGCAACGACTTCATCTGCGCCGCGCGCGTCGACGCGCTGGCTGCCTAGGACCCCATTGAGCGACACCGCCACCATCGTCACCAGCCACGGCCGCGCCTATATCGTCGAGATGGCAGACGGCCGCCGGTTGTCCGCCACCACCCGCGGCAAGAAGACCGATTACGCCTGCGGCGACGAGGTCGGCATCAAGGTGCTGAACGGCGAGCAGGCGGTGATCGAGACGCTGACGCCCCGCCGCTCGCTGCTCTATCGCTCGGACCAGTGGCGCGAGAAGCTGATTGCCGCGAACGTGAGCCAGATCGCCGTCGTCATCGCGCCGGTGCCGAGCTTTTCCGAGGAGCTGATCGGCCGCTGCCTGATCGCCGCCGAGGCCGGCGACATCGCACCGCTGATCGTGCTCAACAAGAACGACCTGCCCGAGGCCGGCGAGGCGCGCGAGAAGCTTACCTTCTGGCGCGAGCTCGGCTACCCGGTGCTGGAGCTGTCCGCCAAGCAGGATGTGGCCCCTTTGCGCGCGGCCCTCGCCGGCCACACCAGCGTGCTGGTCGGCCAATCGGGCATGGGCAAGTCGACACTGACCAATGCCCTCGTGCCCGCGGCCAACGCGCGGGTGAACGAGATCTCGATTGCGCTCGACTCGGGCAAGCACACCACGACCCACGCCACGCTCTACCGGCTCGATGCCGGCAGCGCACTGATCGATTCCCCCGGCCTGCAATCGTTTGGCCTCGCCCATGTCGGCGCCGATGCCTTGCCACACGCCATGCCCGAGCTACGACCACTGCTCGGGCACTGCCGTTTCCACAATTGCCGCCACCGCGCCGAACCGGGCTGCGCCATCCGCGCCGCGGTCGATGCCGGAGAGGTGCGGCCGGACCGGCTGGCACTGCTGCACCGGCTACAGGATGAGCTCGCCGCCGCGCAGTCCTATTGAGCCTGCCGCACCAGTGGCAGTGCCACGGCGGCACCGGGGCGCGCAGCCGGCTGCCGGGTGGCATAGAGCACGCCCGAGATCACCAGCGCCGCCCCCACCCACTGCGCCCCACTTACCGGCTGGCCAAGTGCCACGCCGATCAGCGTCGCGAACACCGGCACCAGGTTCATGAACAACACCGCCTTGGCCGCACCGATCCGGCTGACCGCGTCGTTCCACCACACATAGGCCAGCGCCGAGCCGAACACGCTCATCACCAGCACCGCCAGGATCACCCCAGTGGGCGGCACGGCGAGCAGATCCGCGCCTGCCACACCCGCAGTGCCAGCCAATACCAGCCCGCCCAGCACGATGGTCGAGGTGGTGATCTGCAACGGCGCCAGCCCTTGGACAAAACGGCGCGGCACCACCGAATAGATGGCCCAGCCAGTGGCCGCCAGCAGCACCAACACATCGCCCATGCTGAACGACAGCGCACGCAGCGCGGCAAGCGAGCCATGGCTGACCACCACCACGACACCGGCAATGCCCAGCAGCAGTCCGGCCCATTGGCGGGCGCGGATGGGCTCGCGGTGCAGCAGCGCCGACAGCACCGTGGTGATGGCAGGATTCAGCGCCACGATCAGCGCGCCGTTCACCGGCGAGGTGTGCTTGAGCCCGTAGAACAGCGCCACGTTGAAGCCACAGATGCCCAGCACGGCCATCGCCAGCAGCGGCCAACGATTGGACCGCACGCCGCGCCAGTCCAGCCCTTCACGCCATTGCAGCATCGGCAGCAGGATGGCGCCGGCAATCAGGAAGCGCCAGGCGCCGATGGCCAGCGGCGACATCGCGCTCACCGCGTACTTGCCAAGGTGGAACATGGCCGCCCAGAACAGCGCGGCGCCGGCGAGTCTGGACCAGGTGGCAGTGGGGGACATGCTGCGCTCCTTGCCGGCGCGACGCCGGCCTCAAAATTAACGCGGCGAATAAACCCTTCTGGCTACGTCGCACTCGCTTGCCGTACGCCGTGTACTGTCTACGACCGAAGGAAGTCCGACCTATCGCCTCCCAGGACGTTTCGCTTCTTGCCAGAACCACTACGTTGGGTTTTGTTAGCCACTCTTAGGGAGCTCGCAGTATAAATTCCGAATTTGCAGCTATATTTTGCGAATTCCGCATATCATTTTCCGGATATGGAAAGACTACACGGGCTCGACTGGAACGACCTGAAGTACTTCCTGGCCGTGGCGCGTGCCGGCGGGCTCTCGGCCGCGGCACAGGTGCTGGGCGGCAGTGCATCGACGGTATCGCGCCATGTCGACGCGCTGGAAGCGCATCTGGGCGTGCGGCTGTTCCTGCGCCAGCAGCGCGGCTACCTGCTCACCGACCAGGGCAGCGCGCTGCTACAGCACATCGTCGATGTCGAGGCTGCGATGCAGGCGGTCGAGCGCACCGGCGAGGTGATCGTCAGCGCCGAGGTCACTGGCCCCATCAAGCTGGCAGCGAGCGAGACCATCGGCCACCATCTGATCGTGCCTGCACTGCCACGCTTCTTCGCCCGCTACCCGCAGGCACGGGTCGAGCTCATCGTCAGCCGCAATCTGGCGGATCTCGCCCGGCGCGAAGCGGATCTGGCGGTGCGGCTGATCAACCCGGAAACCCACGAGCACGGCGCCGACTACATCGCACAGCGCGCGGGCAACGTGCGTTTCGGCGTCTATGCCACGCCAACGGCGCTGGCCGGCGCGAACGGCGGCTGGCAGGACCTGGCTTATGTGAGCTGGGACGAATCCTGGGCCTCGCAGGCGCTGGCGAGCTGGTTGCGCCAGACCTTCGCCGGCCGCCCGCCGCTGCTGCGCAGCAACAGCCTGGAAGCGCAATACGCCGCCACCCGCACCGGGGTGGGCGCGGCACTGCTGCCCCGCTTTCTCGGCGACGCCGACCCCGCGCTGACACTGCTCACCGAGGCCGAGCTGCCAGGGCAACGCGAGCTCTGGCTGGTCTACCATCGCGATTTGAAGGCCAGCCAGCGGGTACGGGCGATGCGTGATTTCATCCAGCAATTGGCCGTCGAGGCAGGCTTCGCTCAGCCCTGATCAGGCGATGACGCGGCGTCGCCGGGCACGGCGACGCAGTTCCCACCATACATGCAGGCGCCACAGCACCTTGACCGCGAACCAGCCGCCGACAGCCAGCAGCGCAGTCAACACCGGCAACCCCACCAGCAGCGGCACGCCCAGCGACAGCGTCCAGTGCCACAGCGCCAGCAACCAGTCGCCAAAGGCATGATCGCTGAACGACGGCATGTGCGGCATCGCGGCGGTACCACGACGGCCGGTGAGCAGGCCGCCGATCTGCACGGCCAGCCAGTAGAGCGGCCCGATGGTCAGTGGATTGGTGTAGAACGTGGTCAACACCGCCACCGGCAGGTTCACCCGAAAACCCAGCGCCAGAAGACTCGCCGTGATGATCTGCAGTGGACCGGGGATCATGCCACCTACGGCGCCGGCTGCGACGCCGCCGGCCACCGAATGCCGGTTCAGGTGCCACAGGTTGGGATGGACGAACCAGTGGGCATAGCGTCTCAGAAAGGCGTTTTCTTCCAGGCGATCGCGGTTGGGCAGGATGTTGCGCAGTAACTTGCGGGGCATGTAGAGCGTTCTTGTTCAGGGTTAGGGTGAAGTCCGGCTTCAAGAGACCGGGGGAAACAGGCAAAATTCCATCCGTGCATTGCAACCCGCGCAACCGCGCCGGCCCACACCGCAGTGTAGGCCGCCCGCCCGATAGCGCAGCCCACAGGACACCATGGTCGCCGTTACCCGCCCGCTCGCCCTCTCGATCGCCCAGGCCGCCGACCCGGAAGCATGGCTGGCCCAGCTGGCGCCGCGCTACAAGGCGGACGACATGGCCCGCGTGCGCGCTGCCACCGAATGGGTCGCCGAACTCTATGGTACGTCGCGACTCGAGGAAAGCAGCGGCGAGCTGTTCCATCACGCGGTGGCCAGCGCCTCCATCGTCGCGGATCTCAACCTCGATACCGACGCCATCATCGCTACACTGACCTTCGCCGTGCCCGAGCGTCTGGCGGGTGGCATCGATGCGCTGCGCGAGCGCTTCGGCGAACAGGTGGCACGCCTGGTCGAAGGCGTCGGCCGAGTGAAGCGGCTGGATCGGCTGGCGCATGCCAACCACGGCAAGGCGCAGGAAGCCGAGGCGCAGATCGAGGCACTGCGCAAGATGCTGCTCGCCATGGTCGAGGACATGCGCGTGGTGCTGATCGTGCTCGCCTGGCGCACCCAGACCATGCACGAGCTCGTCGGCGCGCCGGACGACGTGCGCCGGCTACGCGCCCGTGAAACGCTGGACCTGTTCGCCCCGCTCGCCAACCGGCTCGGCGTATGGCAGATCAAGTGGGAGCTCGAGGACCTCGGCTTTCGCTACCTCGAACCCGAGACCTACAAGAAGATCGCCAAGCTTCTGGACGAGCGCCGCGTCGATCGCGAGCGCTTCATCGGCGAAGTGCTCGACACCCTGCGTGGCGAGCTGAAGAAAGCCGACATCAAGGCCGACCTGATGGGCCGGCCCAAGCACATCTACAGCATCTGGAAGAAGATGCAGAAAAAGAAGCTCGATTTCTCCGAGCTTTACGACATCCGCGCGGTGCGCGTGCTGGTCGGCGACCTGAAGGACTGCTACACCACGCTGGGCATCGTCCACAACCTGTGGCAACCGATCCCCGGCGAGTTCGACGACTACATCGCCCACCCCAAGGGCAATTTCTATCGCAGCCTGCACACCGCCGTGATCGGCCCGCACGACAAGGCGGTCGAGGTGCAGATCCGCACCTTCGAGATGCATGAGCACGCCGAGTACGGCGTGGCGGCGCACTGGCGCTACAAGGAAGGCGGCCGGGGCGACAGCCGCTACGAGGAAAAGATCGCCTGGCTGCGCCAGTTGCTGGACTGGCGCGAGGACATGGCGCAGGAAACCCAGCTGGCCGACGCCTTCAAGGCCGAGCTGTTCGACGACAGCATCTACGTGCTGACGCCAGCCGGCCGTGTGGTCGCCCTGCCCAAGGGCAGCACGCCCGTCGATTTCGCCTACCACCTGCACACCGATCTGGGCCACCGCTGCCGCGGTGCCAAGGTCAACGGTGCCATCGTGCCGCTGTCCACCGCGCTGGAAACCGGACAACGCGTCGAGATCCTCGCGGCCAAGGAAGGTGGTCCCAGCCTCGACTGGCTGCACCAGGGCTATATCAAGAGCCACCGCGCCGCGCAGAAGATCCGCTACTGGATACGCCAGCAGAACCTCGACATTGCGATTGAGGCCGGCCGCAACATCTATGACAAGGAAGCGGCCCGCGTCGGCCGCACCCGCGTCAATCAGGAGACAGTAGCGCAGCGGCTCGGCATGAAGAATTTCGACGAGCTGTGCGCCGCCCTCGGCCAGGGCGAGATGACGTTGCGCGCGCTCGACGATGCGCTGACCCACGAGCAGAAGCCGGAAGCGGAAGCCCCGGCCTTGCCAGACGACGTGGTGCGCGCCGCCAAGGCCGATCAGCAGGGCGAAGGCATCTTGATCGAAGGTGTCGACAAGCTGATGACGCTGCTCGCCAAGTGCTGCAAGCCGGTGCCACCCGATCCGGTGATGGGCTTTGTCACCAAGGGCCGCGGCATCACCATCCACCGCTGCGACTGCGCCACGCTGAAGCGCCTCGCCGCTGGTGCGCCGGAACGGCTGATCAAGGCCGACTGGGGCGAGCAGCGCGGCCATGTATTCGCCGTCGACATCATGGTCGAGGCGCATGATCGGCCAGGCCTGCTACGCGATCTCACCGACGTGATGGGCCGCGAAAAGATCAACGTCACCGCGATGAATACGCTGTCGAAAGATGCACGGGCGCGGATGCGTTTCACCGTCGAGATCAAGAGCGGCAGCGAGCTTTCCCGGCTGTTTGCCAAGCTTGGCGAAGTCGGTGGCGTGGTGTTTGCCCAACGCGCCTGAGTCGTTTGCTTTCCTCGTCTGAAAACTAGCTGGACGGCACCGCGGCACGACACACCCCGCACTAGCCCGTATTGCTTTGTCATGCGCTGTCTGCCTAAGCTTGCCACAACAACAAAAACTGCCTCGCAACGGGAAAACCATGAAAACGCTCAGGTCCAAGCTGACGGCATTCGTTGCCGTTCTCACCATCGCGGTGACCGCGGTGCTTACCCTCGCCGCCTACAGCCGCATGCGGGTCGAAATCATCGATCACGGCTTGACCAACGAGATCCGCGGCGTGGGCCAGGGCTACGACGCCATGGTCCGCACCTGGGTCGGTGATCGGCAGCAAACCGTCACCGCGCTGGCCCAGTCGCTCGGCGCAGCGTCCGAGCCCACGCCAGCGCTGCAGCTCGCCGCCAACAGCGCCAAATTCGACAGCGCCTATCTCGGCACGCCCGACAAGAAGATGATCACCAGCCGGCCGCTGGAACTGCCAGCCGATTACGATCCGACCAGCCGCCCCTGGTACCAACAGGCGCTGGCCGAGAACAAGACCATCCTGACCGCCCCCTATGTCGACGCCTCCAGCAAGCGGCTGATCTTCTCCTTTGCCGCGCCGGTCAAGGCCGCCGACGGCACGCTCAAGGGCGTGACCGCCACCGATGTGTTCCTTGATGATGTGGTGAAGGATGTGCTCGGCATCAAGCTGACCGGCGACGGCTACGCCTTCCTGCTGGGCGCGGACGGCCAAGTGCTGGCACACGGCGACAGCAAGTATGTGCTGAAGCCGGCAAACGAGCTGGCACCGCAGCTCACCGCCGACCAACTGAAGACATTGGCCGGCAATGGCCAGCTCGATGAGATCACCATCGACGGCGTCGACAAGTTCTTCTACCTGCAACCCATCGACGGCACCGGCCTGCAGCTCGGTCTTGTCATCGACAAAGCCAAGGCGCTTGCCCCGCTTACCCAGCTACTATGGCTGTGCATCGGCGCCATGATCGTGGTGCTGGTGATCGTGGTGCCGCTGGCCGCCGCCCTCGTCAACCAGATGCTGGCGGGACTGTCGCGGCTGAAGAACGCGCTGCAGGAAATCGCCCAGGGTGGCGGCGACCTCACCCGCAAGCTGACCATCAGCGGCGAGGACGAGATCGCCGAAGCCGCCACCGCCTTCAACCGCTTCATCGAACAACTGCGCCAGATGTTCCAAGACATCCAGCGCGAAACCTCCAAGCTGACCGAGGGCGTGCACGGCATCAACCAAGTGGTCGGCCAACTTTCCGGTGACGCCGAGCGGCTATCGGACCTTGCCGCCTCCAACGCCGCGACCATCGAGCAGATCACCGTCAGCATCAGCCACATCGCCGAGAACGCGAACGATGCCAGCGGCTTGGTGAACGAGACCGGTGCGTTGTCGGGGCAATCGGCGTCGACAGTGCGCGAAGTGGCCAACGAGGTGGGCAAGTCCGCGCACGAGGTCGAGGAGCTGGCCGGCCTGCTCGACGGCCTGTCGCGGCGCTCGCAGGACATCAGCGGCATCATCCAGGTGATCAAGGAGATCGCCGACCAGACCAATTTGCTGGCACTGAACGCGGCGATCGAAGCCGCACGGGCCGGCGAGCAGGGTCGCGGCTTCGCGGTGGTCGCGGACGAGGTGCGCAAGCTTGCCGAGCGCACCAGCCAAGCCACGGTCGAGATCACCGGCATGATCGACGGCGTGAGGCGTGAGAGCGAGGCCGCCGTCAACAACATGCAGAAGACGCATGATGCGGTGCAAAGCGGCGTTGCTCTATCCAATGCCGCGGCCGAGAAGATCACCCATATCCGCGAAAACATGGACAACGTGGTGCGCAAGATGGGCGAGATCGCCCACGCCACGCGCGAGCAGCAAAACGCCACCACGGCGATGGCGCAAAGCGCGGAGAACATCACCAACCAGATGCACGAATCGGATGCCGCGCTGCGCCAGGCCACCGGCGCTGTCAACCAGCTCAACCAGCTGGCCAACTTCCTGCAGCAGCTGTTCGGCAAGTTCAAGCTCTAGCCGCGCGCCCTGCTGCAAGCAAAACACCCCGCAATGCGGGGTGTTTTGCTGTAAGCATCACGCCGGAACGGCCTGCCGATCCAAGGCCCGCTTCAACGTCTGCTCCACGTCCTCCGGCGCCGTCACCGTGCGGATATGCAGGAACAAGGCCTCCGCCTCCGGATGGATGCGCCGCAGGTAGGCCAACCACTGCTTGAGCCGCCCCGCCTGATGCTTGGGCATGCACGACAACTTCACCTTGTCCCAGAACGGCAGCAGCAACGGCGCGATCTCGTCCCAGCCCGCTCCCGCCTCGCCGCGCACCCGCCGCGCGAGGCCCGGATCGGCGACGATGCCGCGCCCCAGCATCACGTGCTCGCAACCCGATATCGACCTGCAGCGCTGGAAGTCGTCGACCGTCCAGATCTCGCCGTTGGCAATCACCGGGATCGCCAGCGCTTCGCGGATCGCCGGGATCTCCTCCCAGTACGCCGGCGGCCGATAGCCCTCGACCTTGGTCCGCGCGTGCACCACCAGTTCCGCCGCGCCCCCCACAGCAAGCGCCTGCGCACAATCGAGCTTGCGACTCTTGTCCTCGTAGCCCAGCCGCATCTTCGCCGTGACTGGAATGTTGGCCGGTACGGCGGCACGCACCTTGGAGACGATCTGGTACAGCAATTCCGGCTCGGTCAGCAGCACCGCGCCCCCGCGATGGCGGTTCACCGTTTTGGCTGGACAACCGAAGTTGAGGTCGATGCCTGCCGGGTTCATCGTCGCCAGCTTGGCGGCGTTTTCAGCGAGGCAAACTGGGTCGGACCCCAGCAATTGCACCCGCACCGGCACGCCGGATGGCGTCTTGCTGCCGGTGAGCAGCTCGGGCGCAATGCGCTGGAAGAAACGATTGGGCAGCAGCGTGCCGGACACACGTACAAACTCGGTCACCGCGATATCCACGCCCCCCAGCCGGGTCAGCATGTCGCGCAGGATGTGGTCCAGCAGCCCCTCCATCGGGGCAAGATAAATTCGCAAGACAATGAAACCAAAGGCAAAACCGGCATTGTACCGGAAGCGCCGCATCGCGCGTTGACAATGGAACGAGCGTTCGGCTAAGCTAATCGAACGAATGTTCTCTTTGGATGCGCCATGGGCAACCCGAATCGCGACCAGGAATACCTAGGCAAGCTGCAGGACTACTACGCCGACTACCGCAATCTGCCCTCCTACGCCGTGATCGGCGAATTGCTCGGCATGGCCTCGAAATCGGCAGTGTCCGCGTTGGTGAAGCGGCTGACACTGGCCGGCTTTCTCGAAGTGACACCGGATCGGCGGCTGGCACCGACCAAGCAGTTCTTTGCCCGCGACCTGGCCGACTTCAACGTGCCAGCTGGCTTGCCCGCCGCAGCCAACGATGCGCTCAGCGAATCACTGACCATCGACGAATACCTGATCCCACGCCCCTCTACCACCGTGCTGGTCAAGGTGCGTGGCGATTCGATGATCGAAGGTGGCATCCACGATGGTGACATCGCGGTGGTCGAGAAGCGCCATGCCGCCAATGTCGGGGACGTGGTGGTCGCCATCGTCGACGGCGAATACACGCTCAAGGAGCTGGGCCGCGACAAGCAAGGCTACCTGCTGCTGCCAAAGAACGCGGACTACGAGCCGATCCGCCCACAGGAAGGCCTGGAAATCTTTGGCATCATGGTCGGGCTGATCCGCAAGTACCGCTAAGGCAGCGGGTTGTTTGCCACATCACACCTGCGGCTCACGGCGGAACGGACGGGTAGATCGGAACCGCCCCGATCTGGGACAATGCGCTCGACTGTCTTCGCCCGTCCGCCCATGACCGATCAGCACATCGCCCACTACCAGTTGCTCAGCCGCCTCGGCCAAGGGGCGATGGGCGTGGTCTATCGTGCACGCGATACCCGGCTGCAACGTGATGTGGCGCTCAAGCTGCTGCAGCTCTCACCCGCCGAACAGGCCGATGGCGAGTATGCCGCCCGGCTGTTGCAGGAGGCGCGCTCTGCAGCCCGACTGAACCACCCGGGCATCATCACCGTCTACGACTGCGGCGAGTGGCAAGGCCAACCCTATATGGCCATGGAGCTGGTCAGCGGTCAGACACTGAAGACGCTGCTGGAAGAACGCGGCCCGCTGACCATCAAGCAGGTGGCCGGGCTCGCCAAACAAGTGTTCGACGCACTGGCCCATGCGCACGAGCAAGGCGTGGTCCACCGCGACATCAAGCCGGCCAACCTGATGCTGACCGCAAATGGCCGGCTCAAGATCATGGATTTCGGCATTGCCCAGCTGCCAGCCAGCGACCTGACCCGTACCGGCACGCTGCTCGGCTCGCCGCGCTATATGGCGCCGGAGCAGCTCGGCGGTACCAAGCTCGATGGCCGTGCCGATTTGTTCTCCGCCGGCGTCGTGCTCTACCAGGCGCTGACCGGCCAGCTCCCGTTCGATGGCGAGCAACCGATCGCCATCGCCTATCAGATCCTGCACGCCCAGCCTGTGCCGCCGCGCGAAGTGCGGCCGGATACACCGGAAGCATTGTCGGCATTGATCCTGCGCTGCCTCGCCAAACGCCCGGATGCACGCTATCGCGACGCCCGGACCGCGCTCGCCGACCTGTTGCGCCTGCAACGTGGCCACGGCCAAGCCATCACCGAGTCCGAGCCCGTTGCAACGCCGAATGCCCCAGTTGCCACACCAAGCGCAGCCTTCCAACCAGCTGCCATCGAGTTCGTCGAAATCTCCAAGGATGCCAGCCGACTGGCACAACGCACCGCCCGTGCGCTATGGCCCTATCTGCGTAGTGCGTCGAACTGGTTGCGCATCCA
Organism: Chitinolyticbacter meiyuanensis; assembly: GCF_008033135.1. Taxonomy (NCBI): domain Bacteria; kingdom Pseudomonadati; phylum Pseudomonadota; class Betaproteobacteria; order Neisseriales; family Chitinibacteraceae; genus Chitinolyticbacter; species Chitinolyticbacter meiyuanensis. The sequence continues at coordinate 1,824,589 of NZ_CP041335.1, read as the reverse complement.
GCTACCGCGCCTTGGTGCATCCTTGAAGCAAGCAGCCGTCTGGGCGTGGCCCCATGCCCAACACGGTAGCCGTTTCGCGCTACAGCAGGGGCAACGAGGCTGGGCCCGCTATCGAAGCCTGCAACCCCGGCAACAGTTGATTGGCGCCGCGGTGGCCTTGCTGGGCAGCGCGCTGATCGGCGCCCTACTGCTAAGCAGCCCACCCAAAGCTACGCAAACCGCTGCCGAAGCCGTAGCTGTCGCCCCTCCTGCGCCCCTGCCCGAAGTGAAACTCTCACCAGCAACCGAGGGCGTCCCGCCTGACACTGCACCCGCCGTCGTCGAAGTCCAGCGCCCTCCCCCTCAGTACGAGACAGCCGAGCCCGACGATGCCCAAGCCACCGCCGAAACCATCGCCCCGCCGATGGAAAGCGAACCTGAACATGCCGGCGGCACTACCACCGGCATTGGCCAGGAGCTGAAGCAAGCCGGTCGCGGCTTCTCCCAAGCCGTGGGTAGCGCGTGGGACTGCCTGCGCGGCCGGGCAGCCTGCCCGGAACCCAACGCGAGCAATGATCCACGCGAACAACGACGCGGCCCGTAGTATCTGCGCCTCGCGAGCGCGGCTAAGGAAGCAACAAATCAAAGCCCAGATAATAAAGTCGGTGCTTTGATTGAGGGCTGCGAGCGAGGGGCATCGAACCCGTTTGTTTAAACCCGTGCCTTCAACAACTCAACTCGCATTTACTGCACTTGAGGCCGCACGGTTGGTTAAAAAAACAGAGCCAGCCATCGCTACTCAGCCATGGCCCGGCATCGTGTCTGCAAATGTGCAAAACACACCGACGTCCCCCCAAGTTTGAGTAGCACGCAGCTTTAGAGTCCAATCCCTTCCATCAAGGAGACTGGACGTGAAGAAACGCTTTTCCGAAGAACAAATCATCGGCTTCCTGCGCGAGGCCGAAGCGGGCTTGCCCATCAAGGAACTGTGCCGCCGGCACGGTTTCTCCGAAGCCAGTTACTATCTCTGGCGCAGCAAGTTCGGTGGCATGAGCGTCTCCGACGCCAAGCGGCTCAAGGAACTCGAGGCCGAGAATGCTCGGCTCAAGCGCATGCTGGCCAATTCGATGCTCGAAAACGAGGTCATCAAGGAAGCACTGCAAAAAAAGTGGTGACCGCACCAACGCGACGCGAGCTGGTGCGGTTCCTCGCCGGACGGGGTCTGAGTGAGCGCTGGGCGTTGCGCATCGCCCGAATGAGTCCGAGCGCCTTGCGCTACCGGCCCAAGCCGGATCGGAACGGCATGTTACGGCAGCGGATCGTCGAACTGGCGCAGCGCCATCGTCGCTACGGTGCAGGGATGATCTATCTGAAGCTGCGCCAGAGCGGCTGGGCAGTGAACCACAAGCGGGTAGAACGGCTATATGCACTGGCCGGGCTGCAAGTGCGGCGACGCAAGCGCAAGAAGGTGCCGCCATCGGAGCGGCAGCCGCTGATCCGGCCGCAGGTCGCCAATGCGGTCTGGTCGATGGACTTCGTGTTTGATCGCACGGCCGAAGGACGAGTGATCAAATGCCTGACCGTTGTCGACGATGCCACGCATGAAGCCATTGCGGTGATCCCGGAGCGAGCCATCAGTGGCGAAATTCTGACGCGGCAACTGGATCGATTAGCGGTCTCACGCGGCTTGCCGCAGGTGATTCGCACTGACAACGGCAAGGAGTTCTGCGGTCGAGCGATGCTGCACTGGGCGTACCGGCGCGGCATCACGCTGCGGCAGATTGAACCGGGCAAACCGAACCAGAACGCTTACATCGAATCATTCAATGGCCGGCTGCGGGACGAATGTCTGAACGAGCACTGGTTCACCAGCTTGGCGCATGCGCGGGTGGTGATCGAAGCCTGGCGACGGGAATACAACGAGGAGCGGCCGAAGAAGGCGTTGGGCGGGCTGACGCCATCGGCCTATGCCCGGCAGCTAGCGAGGAAGAAACCGGTAATATCGGGGGCCGGACTCTAAAGCGAAATGCTATTCATGAGGGGGTGACGTCGACACATACCCATTGGCTGGAAGCTGTCACGACAACGCGGCATAGCTGCGCCTTTGATGCAGCTTGTTCAGGACAATACTGCCTAGGGCGGCCTTGCCATTGGCATGTTTACTTTCATCTAAGTCAGACTAAGCTACCCGTTCAACCACGTATGGAGGTTCCATGACTGCAACTACCGGCGTACTCCGTAAAGCCATATTTGAACCGATGAAGCGGATGGTGCAGAAGCATTGAGGGAGTATTGAAAATGCTTCCTCCGCCCACTATCAGCGTCTCCAAACAAGCTGGACCAATAAAAACACCTATGCGCAAGATTTGCCGTCCTCAACGACACACTTTTCGCTAGTTGACCATTCAAGGACCGTGCACTTCCCAACCCCTGAAGCATCGTTCTCCCAACACACGAGCATAGGAAAGGAATGCCAGGTGTACTCACCCACCCGTGAGTCTGGGTCCGGGCTATATGGCTCACAACCCCTCAAAGGGCTACCACTACGAAGTGGTTTACCCCCAGCGTGGCCGCTCAAAAAATAGTGTCATCCGGGAAAACTGCAATGTTCCCAAAAATTGGCGAATAGATGTATAGCCGCGCACCTGCAGCACAACTGAATAACAAAGCCGCCCAAAGGCGGCTTTGTTTGCACACGATTACGCTGTCACACACATTATTGCAATGTGGTACTCACCGAATTGGTGGTGCACACCAAGCTGCCGCTGGTATTGTAAATGGCCACCGAACGTGTGTAATTGCCAGTAGCGCCACCACTGTTGGTGAAACTGAAACTACCCGGGACCGCTCCGGCGTAAGTGCCCGAGACATCAGTTACGCCATTCTTGGTGCCATTCCAGCGACCCTGCGCACCTTGCGGCAAATTATTGCCGTTGATCGTATACGTCCAGCTTGAACCGAGCGGCACATAGCTCGGGCCACTCAGACTGCAACTAACAACCGGGGCTTGATATGTAACACTCACTTGGTTGGTATTGCAGATTGCATAACCTTGCGCATTGCGGATCTGCGCATAGCGGGTGTAATTGCCCTCCAAGCCGGAAGAGTTCGTATAACTGGCTGAGCCAGGCGCAGCCATTGACTCCGACCCGTTGGCATCTTGAATGCCATTCTTTGTGCCATACCAGTAGGCTCTTGCACCACTCGGAAGACCAGCGCCACCTGCAGCAATAGTGTACGTATGGCTTGAACCAGTGGCCACGTTATACGACGAGCTGCTCAAACTGCACGGTGGGGCAAGGTAAACCACCTCCACTGGAGTCGTCGTGCACAGCACAACGCCTTGTGAACTGCGAATTTGTGCATAACGCCGGTACGTGCCGTTCATGCCAGCACCGTTGGTATACACGGTGCTACCCGGTGCTGCGATTGAATCAGAGCCTGTTGCGTCCTGAACCCCGTTCTTGGTGCCAAGCCAGTATGCACGGGCGCCCGGCGGGATGTTATTCCCGGACACGGTGAAGGTATGGCTGCCACCAGACACCACCGACGTCGCCGATGTCTCCGTTGTGCAGGTCACCACCGGCGTGGGCGTCGGCGAAGGAGTCGGTACAGCGGTGGGAGTAGGAACAGCCGTCGGCGTCGGTGATACCGGGGTAGGTACTTTCGTCGGTACCGGTGTAGGCACGTTGGTCGGTATCGGGGTCGGGACAGCGGTGGGCACCGGCGTCGGCGTAGGAATCACCTTCGAGCGGATTTGATCGCGGTATCCCACCGAAGAATTCTGACGAAGGCAGGCTGAATACGAGTTATCAGACACCTGAAGAACGGTATATTCGCTCGGATTGTACTCACCTCGGCATGCCCAAATAGGTGTCGGATAAGTCGGCACTCGGCTAAGTTGATATGCCTTGTAGGAATTGCCATTGCAATCGGACCTGGTAACAAAATCTGTCACTACGAACCCGGAAATTTCATGGAAATTATAACGGGTAAACGCATATTCGCAGGCATACACCAGATCATCCGAAGGTTGTATCTTTCGAATGGTAATGGTAGTACCCTGCCCACCAGATTGGGTTTTGCACGGGGAGCCAATTGATGCAGACGGATGATGAGTGATGATAAAACCCGGAGGAATTTTAGTATTCAATTCCAAACATATGGCCTGCGAAGTCCCATCTTCATCTGGCTTCGCAATTGTATAAAGGTTGGTATAACTCCCCGGCGTACATACCGAGCTAGATGTATTATTTGAAATGACGGCATAGCCGTCGGGCACCGCAGTTTGCGGACACCACGTCTTCACGTCTGAGAACGCAAAACTGAGGGCACTAGCAGATAAAAATATAAGGAACTGTATTAATTTTTTCATACCCACTCCTTGAGCTCTAACTTCAGTTAATTTTCACGCAATATTCAAAAAGACTACACGTGTTGGCCTGCATCTACCGTTGTGCAAATCAGCGACCGGATCGGCGTGAAATTTTTCGCGTATCGTGTCCACGCATTGGTGGATCGGCATCCAGGGTGCTGTGCTATCTAAATAGAAACAAAACACCCTGGCTGTTCACGGATTATTGGAGCGTGGTAGAAACAGAGTTGGTCACGCACACCACCGTGCCCGACGGCGAGACGATACTCATTGACCGCACGTAGTTGCCCACCCAGCCGCCATTTACAAAGCTGAAGCTGGAAGGCACGCCACCGGCATATTGATTGATTGCATCGGTCACGCCGTTCTTGGTGCCGGACCAGTAGCCCACGGAACCCGCCGGCAGATTGCTGCCGCTCACGGTGTAGGTGTAGCTGGCATTACGCGCCACCACGCTCGGGCCGCTCAACGAGCAAGTCGGCGCCGGTTGAGCTTGGTATGTCACCGTGCTGCTGTTGGTTGTGCATACCGTGTTGCCTTGGGCATCGCGGATCTGGGCAAATCGCATATAGGTGCCCTGCATGCCAGCGTTGTTCATATAGACGTTGCTGCCCGGTGCAGGAATGGATTCCTGGCCGCTCGCATCCTGTACACCATTCTTGGTACCAAACCAATAGCCACGCGCACCAGCCGGCAGGTTGTTGCCGGTGATGGTGTAGGTGGTGCTGGAGCCGGATGGCACGTTGGTGGACGAGGCCGAGAGGCTGCAGGTTACAACCGGCGCGTCGTAGGTAACGGAAACGCTATTTGTCGTGCACACCGTTGCGCCTTGGGTATTCTTGATCACGGCATAGCGCACATACGTGCCTTGCATGCCTGCAGAATTGACATAGGCATTGCTACCCGGTGCAGGGATGGATTCCTGACCGCTCACGTCTTGAACGTTGTTTTTGGTGCCGTACCAATATCCGCGAGCACCTGCTGGCAGGTTGGTACCGGAGATGGTGTACGTGGTTGAAACGCCGACAGGAACACTGAGGTTCGAAGCAGAGAGGCTGCAAGTCGGCGCACTAGGATAGCGGCTGGTCAGCTCTGCCATCGCAGCACCGACATTCAGCACGCCAGTACCACACCCTTGCGTATAGCACGAGCTGCCAGCCGGAAATGGCCGTGCAGTGGACTTCAGGATCGCCACAGCCTCCGTCGCGCTGAGCTGGGGGCGATACGAAAACATCAATGCCAAGGTGCCAGACACCAGCGGCGCGGCAAAACTGGTGCCCTGCAAACCGTTGCGCTCACGTGGACCAGCCACCGATTCATAGGTTGTCAGGTATTGCGTTGTGCCATTGGCTTTATATGCGGTAGTGGTATGCATCCCAGCAGCTGGTGCGCTGATGGTCACACCCGCACCAAAGCTGGAAATATCAATAGCCCGATCACCGGTATAAGGATTACTGCCCCCAACCACCACCACGTTCTTGCAGTTGGCTGGCATGTACTTCTTGACATCTTCTTCGTAATAGTTGCCAGCAGCCACAACAACTACCGCACCGGTTTGAACTGCGGCATCAATCGCATCCTGGTATTCATCGCTGCAACCAATGCTGCCGGCCCGATTGGGCACAGCAGTATCGCCGCCCAAGCTCAGATTAAGCACTTTGGCGGGGTTAGGGTTGATCGGCAATGCCACGCCATTGACGGTCGCCGACAAGCCGACGGCCCAACGGATGGCTTGAGCAGCCGCACCCGGCGCAAAGTCGCCAGCGCGTGCCACGCGGATAGGTAGCAACCGTGCAGTAGGGTTCAGGCCAGTCACACCTACTTGGTTACTGGCTGCCAAAATAAGCCCAGCAACCTTGGTACCGTGCCAAGCCCTGTCTTCCGAGTTAAAACTCGTCTGCAAATCGGCGTCTAGACCACCGGCGATCGGACTTGCCCCATTCATGACGTACACACCGTAAGCCTTGCCGTCAGGCCCAATTACCTGCTCATTCGCAAATGTCCCTTGATTAACGAGATCGTAGCCAGGCAACACACGATTTTCGAATTCTGGATGCGGTAGATAGCCCGAGTCGATCACCGCGACGGTAACCGGGGTTCCCTTGAAGTGATAGTCCCAGCCCACGTAGGCGTTGATGCCACCAACTTGCGGGCCAAGATAAAGATTTTGATAGGAAAAGCCCGGATCCGGGGGTGTCAAAGCGTGGGCAGCCCCCAGCGCTACAGACGTGACCAAGCCAGCAATGCGAGCAATTTTGCTCGTATGCGAACGCTGCATTTCTCACCTCTAGGATTGTTTTTCTGATGCCAGACTTACTAAATACTGATGGCGTGCGGATTCTAAAGGGGCAATCCATTTAGGTCAACATTCTTTCAAAAACCTTTCCAAAAATTAACAATTTTTCACAAATTGCTTTTTGGTGCACCAGCCGCAGGCGTTCACAGGTGTAGGCGGACCACTTCGCTGATAGCTCCGTCGATTCGCCAAGACAACGAGCTAGCGTGCGAAGTGACTTCGTTGTGTGCCGGTCAGCGCCATGCAGGTTTGACTTTTTCGCATCACACCACCTCGCCATCAGCTCAAAAATCGCAGTGGAGCAACAGCTAGCTAGAGCACGCAGAGCGTAAAGCCGCCATGGCGAACGTCCGCACGGCACTAGCCCAGCGATCGCAACCATTGCGATGACGATCTGAAAGCGCCTCTTCTGGTGGAACGCGGAATACCGCGACAAACGGCACATAAAACGGGGAGCAACGTCACCCGATGGGCATACCGCTTGCTGGTTTTATTCGCTTCTTTCAGGGAGTGAAACCATGGGCAAATATCGTTATCCGCTCCAAGTTGCCGGGCTCACGTTTGCGGCTATGGTCAGCATCTTGATCACGCTGCTTGGCACTCGTTGGGCTTTCTTCGCCATGTCCCCGCGGGATGCCAACGCCTTCTCGGTCGCGCTGGGCGTGATCACCTTGCTTGGGATTTGGGCTATCGGTCTATGCGCCTACGACATCATCAGGGTTGGCCGCATCGCACCTGTGCCAGCAACTGTGGAATAACCCGCTACACCGCTGTTCCTAATGCAAAAAGGGAGCACCGAGGTGCTCCCTTACAATTGGCGGGGGCATCGCCCCGCCGGGCAGGCTTAAAGCTTGGAACGCTGGTCGATCCGCGACCAAGAAGCACGGGCAGCTTCGCGCGCGTCGTCCCACTCCAATGTGGAATCACCCCGGTTGGCATAATAGTCGTCACGCAGCTCGGTGACTGAAGCTTCAAAGCTGCGGTCCGGATAGCGGGTGCGGCCCAGATAGCCCGTGCGGTAGGCCGGTGCATAGCGTTCGAAATCGCTGCCCTGTTCCACATACGGCTCGTTCTGGAAGTTGTTGCGCCAGTATTCGTCCTCTTCCGTCGGGTTCACCGCCTCGCCGGCGGCAGAACCGATCAAGCCACCAGCCACCGCACCAATTGCCGCGCCCACAGCGGTGCCCACCGGGCCGACTGCCGACCCCGCCGCAGCGCCGGCCGCAGCCGCTGCACCAATGCCGGCAGCACCGCCCACCGCAGCGCCAACGCCGGTGCCTACTGGATGGGCTCCCGGCTCATCCGTGATCGGGTCGCGGTTTGCATCGCGTGTTTCACGCTTGTCGTAGTCGTCGTGTGCCATTGGAAACACTCCTATCGCATCAGGCCCCGGCCAGCGGCGCCTTCGTTTGAGATTGGCCTGGATGGGCCTGAACGAAGGCTACGCCTTACCTCCATCCGCGCATGTAGGCGCACAGCGCAAAGCCGTGCAGGACTGCCCCAAGCCAGCTGACATCCAATGCGAGGATCACCATGGAACGCAACATCACCCCCTTGGCTGAGGATGGCAAAGGCAGATAGGCGGAACAGTGTTTACATCAGTTCCACACCAAAGCGCCGCACCAGCAGTGCAAACAACACGAAGCACACCACCGTGACCAGCACACTCACTAACAAAGCGCCCCAAAAACCCAGCCGCTGCATCAGGAATGGGAACACCAGGAACATCGGCAAGGTAGGGAGCACGTACCAGAAGGTGTAGTACGCATGGTTCGTGACCTTCTCGGCGGGCTGCTTTTCGAAATACAGCCAGAACAAGGTCAACAACGTAACCAAGGGCAAGAGGCGATCAACGCGCCCAGCCGGTCGCTGCGCTTGGCGACCTCCGAAATGGCAACAACCAAAGCCGCCGTCACCAGGTATTTGGTGGCTACATATAGCATTGCTGGCCCTCCTCGCCGGCTGCAAACCAGCGGCAACGATGCCGCCGCAGCGCTACACCTGCAAGTCCGGCACAACGCACATAGCAGAAAGTACACCGTATGCGATTGGCAATTTTACTGGCAGGGCACAGCCCAGATTGCGGTTAAAACAGGGGCAGCAGCATGACCTAGAGCAAGGAAGCGCCCAACGCTCCACCCGATCATTGCGCTTGGCGATCCGCGCAATGGCAAGCACTGCCGCCACGCAGCCCATTGAGTGGCTACGGACTGGTCCTCGCCTCCAGCTATGAATCAGCGCCAACGATGCTGCCGCATCGCCTGGCTGTCAGCGTGCAACGCGCGTCACCCACTGCAGAGAACACCATGACCAACATCATCGCCCTCTCTGGCGCCAAGGGCGCAGGCAAAGACACCGTGGCCGACTATCTGGTGGACCGCCACGGCTATGCCAAGCTGGCCTTTGCCGACGCCTTGCGCACGGAAATTTCCCTCACCTGCGGCGTTTCCAAAACGGTACTGCTGGATCGACAATTGAAGGAAGCACCACTGCCAGGCCTTGCCTTGGCCAACACAACCGAGAGCAACTTTCTGGAATGGTGGCTGGAAACCACCGAGGCCTATGCCGAGCGTGCCATGGGCACCTTCAGCGCGGACCAACTCACCATGCCGCGCAGCCCGCGCTGGATCACCCAGCGCTGGGGCGACTGGCGCCGCAGCCAGGATCCGGAATACTGGATCGCTCAGATGCAGGTGCAAATCGCCGCCCTGCCTGGCACTCGCCTTGTCATCACCGATGTGCGCACCAACCCTGCGCCGCACCAGTTGATCGAAGTGGACTTCATTCAGCACCTGGGCGGCCATCTCTGGCAAATTCGCCGGCCAGGTACGATCAGCGAAGCCGGCAACACCGATGGGCACGTGACCGAAGTGCCGATTCCGGTTTGCCAAGTGGATCAGGTGATCGAGAACGCGAGCACCGTGGCAGCGTTGCAGCAGCGAGTGGAATCACTGCTGGCGAAGGCGCAGCAAGCGCAGATGGAAACGGAAACCGGGGTCTGAACCCCGGTTTTTTGATCTCCGATTGGGCTAGGCGGACCTGAGGCAAACAAGGTGGAGCGCAGATTTGCCCAAAGGCGATGCAAAAACCTGCCTCACCATCCTGTGAATCAAAACAAAAAGCCACGGATCTCCGTGGCTAATCGTGGCTTGCATTTGGAGCGGGCGATGGGAATCGAACCCACGGCTCTAGCTTGGGAAGCTAGGGTATTACCATTATACGACGCCCGCGCAGCCCGCATTCTATGCGGGTTTGCAGCCCTTGGCTAGGCCGCGGTCACAAGGGTGCAAGATCGAGTTTGGTGAAGAGCTGCCTGTCTCCCTCGACATCCGGATTGCCCGTGGTCAGCAATTTATCGCCGTAGAAAATCGAGTTGGCGCCGGCCATGAAGCACAGCGCCTGCATCGCCTCAGGCATCTCACGGCGGCCGGCGGAAAGACGGACGAACGAACCAGGCAGCGTGATTCGTGCCACGGCGATGGTGCGCACGAACTCGGTCCAGTCGAGCGGCTCGGCGTTGGCAAGCGGCGTGCCAGGCACCGGCACAAGGTTGTTGATCGGTACTGATTCGGGCTGCGGATCGAGGTTGGCCAGTTGCGCGATCAAGCCGGCGCGCTCCTCGCGCGTTTCGCCCATGCCGACGATGCCGCCGGCGCACACATTGAGGCCGGCCTTGCGCACCTTGCCCAGCGTATCCATCCGGTCGTCATACTCGCGCGTGGAAATGATGTCGCCGTATTTTTCCGGCGCGGTATCAAGGTTGTGATTGTAGTAGTCAAGCCCGGATTCCTTGAGCTGTTCGGCCATACCGTCCTTGAGCATGCCGAAGGTACCGCAGGTTTCCATCCCCAGCGCCTTCACACCGGCGATCATCTTCTTCAGCTCGTCCAGATCCCGCTGCTTGGGTCCGCGCCAGGCGCCGCCCATGCAGAAGCGACTGGCGCCGTTTTCCTTGGCAATGCGTGCGGTTTCAATCACCTCGTCGGCACACAGCAGTTTCTGGTTCTCCACGCCAGTATGGTAGCGGGCCGATTGGGGGCAATAGCCGCAATCCTCGCTACAGCCGCCGGTCTTGACCGACAGCAAGGTGGACAGCTGCACGCGATTGGCATCGAAATGTTCACGGTGCACTTGCTGGGCACGGAATAACAGGTCGTTGAATGGAAGATCGAACAAGGCCTGCACTGCTTCGGCCGACCAGTTGCTGGTCTGCGGGTGCGGGGTATTGCGCTTGATCTCGATGGGCTGCGTGTGCGGTGCGTTCATGGCGGGTGGTCTACAGTGGTCCTGTCGAATTGTCGGCAGCCCTTCCCCGCATTGTCAAATTTCGATGCTGCATATTCTGAACAAATCGCTTGAAGTGGCCCAACGCTGGCTTCCCGCCTCGCCTGCCGATTGTCTGTTCTGCACCACGCCAGCCGCCGCTGGCCTTTGCCCGGCATGCTCGCTAGCGTTGCCGCGCCTGCCAACGCCGCGCTGCCCGATCTGCGCCCAAGCCACGCCGCTGGCAGGCCCGTGCGGGCGCTGCCTGGCCGCGCCACCGGCCTTTACACTGACCCACGCCTGCTTCCGATACGACGGCTGGCTAGCGCAGCTGATACAGGCCGCCAAGTTCGGTCAGCGCTGGTATGCGCTGCCCGTGCTGACCGACGCCATGCTCGCGGAATTGGCACCGGTGCAGGCCGATCTGGTGATCCCAGTGCCGCTCAGCGCACAGCGGCTAGCCGAGCGTGGCTACAACCAGGCCTCGGAAATTGCCGCCGTGCTGGCGCGCCGTTGGAAAGCGCCCCTGGCAGGCCGGGTATTGCACCGTACGCGCGATGGCGAACACCAGGCTCGTCTGTCCCGCAGCGCACGGCTGCGCAATTTGCGCAGCAGTTTCAAGGCGGAGCCGTTGCGCGGCGAGGTCGTTCTACTGGTGGACGACGTGATGACCACCGGTGCCACACTGCAGGCCTGCGCCAAGGCACTGCTGCGCGCCGGCGCAAGCCGGGTGGAATGCTGCGTGCTGGCGAGAACCCTGGCATGACGCGACTGAACCACTGGCTGCCATGCCTGCTCGCGCTGACACTGACCACTGCGCATACGGCAGAGCTGCGCGTCGGTGTCGGGCTCGACAAGCCGCCTTATGTGATTCAGCAGCAGGATGGGGGTATCGAGCTGGATCTGGCACGGGCCATCCTCGGCTACCGTGGCCACACCGTACATCCTGTCTATCTACCCCAGCCGCGCCTACCGGCCGCGCTGCGCGATGGGCAGATCGATGTGGCGCTGACGATGCAGCCTGGAGCGGTCGGGGGAACCATCTACTTTTCCCATCCCTACATCACCTATCGCAACGTGGCCGTCTCGCTGGCGCAGCGCCAGCTCCGCCCGCAACGCATCGCCGAGCTCGCGTCATACCATGTACTGGCATTCGGCAACGCACGGCAGTTGCTTGGCGATGAGTTCGCGCTGATGGCCGAGCACAACCCTCGCTACAACGAGATGAGCGATCAGCGGCGTCAAGTGCTGATGCTGTTTGCCGATCGCACGGAATTCATCGTGCTGGACGAACGCATCTTCGGGTATTTCCGCGAGCATCCTGGCGCCCGGGTCGACACTGACCAGGCTGTCAACCTGCACACCATCTTTCCCGAACGCGACTATCTTGCGGCATTCCGCGACCCGCAGCGGCGCGATGACTTCAATGCTGGCCTGCGCGCGCTACGCGCCAGCGGCCGTTACACAGCCATCCTCGCCGGCCAGCGCCACGCACCAGAGGACTAGGTTCAGCCCCGTACCCAAACAAAAACGGGCCCCGACGGGCCCGTTTTTGATCGAGCGCTCGTTCAGCTGCCGCTAAGAATCAGCTCTACTGCCTTGGCCGCCCAGATCTGGTGGCCACGCGCGGTCGGGTGCACGCCGTCGGCAAACAGATAGCTCTGGTCTGCACCTGCGGCAACCAGCGTGTTGGCCGAGCAGATCAGCGCACTCACCGTGGTGGCATCACCCGGCGTGGTGTAGCTGGTGCAGGCCGGTGTGGTGACGTTGACGAAACCGAAGCTGGCTGGCGAGGCAATGGCCTGCGAGATCAACGCCTGGGTATCGAAGATCACCACGCCACTGTTGCTGCTGGTCAGCGTCGATTTCACTGCGGCGTTGTAGTTGGTGGAGAGGGTGGTCGCGAGGCCAGCGAGCGCCGTGCCGCGGAATTGCGGCGTGGCGCCGAGATCCGGCAAGTTGGCGTAGACGATATGGGTTGCTCCCGCCGCTTTCAGGCGCTGGATCTGCGTGACCATGGCAGTGACCGTATTGCTGATCACTGTCGGGGCATTGGCAGCCAGCGATGGGTTGCCGGCAACTTGGCGCAGGAAGGCGAAGAGATCGTTGGCGCCGCCCTGGATCAGCACCAGCTGATTGGCATTGAAGGCATTGCCGTGCTCTGCCAGATAGTCGCTGATCTGCGTCGCAACTGCGCGGGCCGTTTGTGTCTGGACAGGCACCGTGCCCAGGCCAGGGACCGGCTGTGGGTTTACACCACCATTGGCGGCATCAACGAGCAGCATTGCACCGCCTTCGGCGTAGTTGAGCCCACCGAGCTGGAATACTTGGCCACCGTGACCGACCACCCCGAAGTTTACCTGCTGGTTGGGTGTCAACGGCAGCCCCAGCGCCACGGCTATATAGCTCGCCCAGGTGCCACCCGGCTTGGTGGTGAACATCAGACCGACCGGTACATCGTTGCTCGGGTCGGCATCGGCGGTGGTCGGGTTGTAGGTGCCACTGTCGGTCAGGCTGTCACCGAAGGCAACGATCTGCGTATAGCCGGCAGCTTGCCCCGGCGTGGTCGGGACAACATTCTCGGTACTGCCGCCACCGCCGCCACAGGCAACGAGCAACAGGGTGGTCATCAAGGCGGCCAGCGGCCGGCGTACGCGCATCGTGTAGCTCACGAAGGTCTCCTGGTTGTTGTAGGCAGCCCTTTCCGGGCCATCCATCTGCTGAAATATCGCTGAGCTCATTCTTGAAACAATAAGCGGTTTCGGCAAGCCCGATGTTTGAAACGGTGCGCATCGCAGCGTGCGCGCACCAATTTCAATCAAAACTGATCGAATAGAGCACGTCCGCCTCGCTCTCGTCGGTGCCGAAACGGGTGACGAACGACCAGCGCCGCGACAGCAGCACCGTCATCGATACCGCGTCGGACAGACCGTCGAAGCTCTTTTCCAGGCCCACCCGCAGCCAGCGACCCACCCGCTTGCTGACCGTCACCACCTGTGACGTGGTGCCGTCGGTGCGCTCGGCCGACGAGAAGCCGACCTCGTCGATGCCCAGTGATTCGAAGATCTGGTCGGTGAAGCCTTCGCCCGGATTGCCTTCGGTCAGGATCGCATTGAGCGCCTGCACCATCACCGCCGCATCGCCCTTGTCCATGTTGTCGCCGCCGTGGCCGAACAGCAGCCAGGCCAGCTTCTCGTTGTCCGAAACCACTGGATCCGAATACAGCGTGACCTGCGGCGACATCGCGTTGCCCTTGACCTGTACGCCCGCCTCCACCGCGCCGCCGCGGCGCACAGCGAGGATGTCGAGCGCCGGATTGTCGATGGGGCCGGCAAAAGACAGGATACCGCGTTCGATATCGAGCTTCTGGCCGTAGGCGCGATAAGTGCCTTCGTCCACCTGTACCACGCCGCGCGCCGACAACGCCGCCTCCGGGCTGGCGCGGAACCGCAACTTGCCGGTGAGCAGCGCCTCCAGCCCGTAGCCACGGAAAGTGAAGTCCTCGCCCAAGTCCACGTCGAAGCTGACGTCCGCCACCTTGAGCTTGCCGCCAGCGCTCTCGCGTTCGCGCCCCACCACCACTACGTCGTCCGACAGCGTCGGCACATCGTTGCCGCGGTATTCGATGCGCCCGCGGTCGGCACGCAGATTGCCGGTGACCGACAAACCCGCCACGCCGTAGCGGATATCGCCCTTGCCACTGACTACCAGCGCGAGATCCGGGCGATTCACCAGCAACAAATGGTCCGCATTCACGGTGGCCTCCGCTGCGGTCTCATCGCGACTGAGATCGACCGCACCACTGGCGGTGAGCGTGCCGCTGCCACCCTTGAAGCGGAACGTCTGCAGCAGCACCTTGCGCTCGCTGAGCGCAATATTGAGCTCGCCGTCGCGTAGCCGGATACCTGTCGCCTTGTCGTGCACGCCCAGCGCCGTACCGCTCAGCGTGCCGGTGAAGCTGGGGGCCGCCAGTGGCCCGCGCCGCCGAACATCGAGCTTCAGCCCCCCCTGCAACGCCAGGCTGTCGGACAACAGCGGCGCGATGCGAGCCAGGTCCGGCAGCTCGCCATTCACCCGTACATCCAGATCGGCACCCGGCGCCAGCCGCCAGTTGGCTGCATCGAGCCGGCTGGCCCCGTTCAGCGACAGGTGGCCAAATCGTTTGCTCGCCACTTGCGCGTCGATCGAAACGCCGGAATCCCGTGCGGTCAGCACCGCCTGCAACTGGTCGAGCTCCAGCGACTGCGTGCCGCGCCCCACCTGACGGCGCACATCGCCGGACACGCGCTGCAGCGCAACGCGCCCGTTGAGCAGGCGGTCCAGCGTCACATCCCATTGCGCTGACATCACCAGATCGGTGCTGACACCTGCCTGTGGCTTGGTCAGCGCCAGCCATTCGGCAAGATCGAGTGTGGAAGCGTTGCCGCGCGTCTGCAGAGAGCCATCGCGCCAGACCAGCTTGCCGAGCCGCAGCTGGCTGCGCCCCACGGATAGCGCTGTACTGCCGAGCTCCACCTTGTGCGCGCCCAAGCGGGCCTGCACCGGCTCGAGCAAGCGCACCGGCAGCGGGCCTTCGCCTTGCAAGCGGTTGACCCGGCCACTCCACAGCCAGCTCGCGTCAAAACCGCCATCCGCTTGCAACGCAAGCGCCAGCGGCTGTTCGCCGTAGCCACCCTGCGCGTCGAAGGCAAACTGGTGCCGGGCGCGCGTGCCGTTGAGCTCGGCCGACAGCGTTGCGATCCGCCCGCCAAAGCCTTTCGCATCACGCACCCGCGCCTGCAACTTGAATGGGCTGTTCAGATCGGGATACAGGTCGGCATCGACCTGGGCCTGCCCCACCTCCAGCCCGAACGGCGTCTGCAGGTCGTCGGCATCCAGGTCTGCCTGTAGTCGCGGCTTGCGCCAATCGCCGCGCGCCAGCACCTTGCCCAGCACCCGGCCGTGATAACCCCGGCCAGCCTGTTGCAGCTCCTTGATTGCGAGCTCCACGGTCAAGGTATCGTTGGGTCGGCCCAGAGCGCCTTTGGCCGCGACCCGGTTGTCGCCCAGGCTCAGCCAGAAATCGGCACCATGCAGTTGCTCGCCGGTCAGCGCCAGCTTGCCGGCTCCAGCCAATGGGTAACCGTTGAAGCTGCTGGGCTGCAGCGTGTAGTCGAGCTTGACGGCGAGCGCCGGCTTGGCCGCGCCCTCCAGCGCCAGCTTGCCACTGATGTCGCCGCGGGCCACTGCTGCGTAGTCGGCGGGGTTCCAGCGCTGGGCCAGCGCTTCGATCTTGAAATCCTGCCGCTCGAAGCCGAATTCCCCGTGCGCCTGTAGCCGGCTGTTGCCGCGCGCGAGTTCAAGCGATTGCACGGCGATGCGCCGCTCGTGTTCTGGATTGATCCAGCCGAGCCGGGCCTTGGCCGCGGTCTTGAGCCGTGCTTCGGTCAATGCCAGCACGATGTCCGGCGCGCGATAGCCGCCGTTCAGCGTGACGGTACCACCGAGCTCGGTCGGGATCAGGCCTTGCTGCAACGCCTGCAGATCGACGCCAGCCAGTGTCAACTGCGCCTGCAACTTGTCACGGGTGAACTGGCCGCGAGCCGCTAGCGTCGCCCGCCCCGGCAACGCGAGTTGCAAGCGGTTGAGGGTGAGCCAGTCCTCGCCGGCGGCAAACTCGCCATCAAGCCTACTGAAAGGCAAGCGGCTTTCGTCGAGCCGCCCCGGCGCGGCATTGGTCACGGCCAGGGTGCCGGCCGCGCCCTTGCTGGTGGGGTCGAGCGTGAGCCGTACCGCCAGGTCGGCACGTGGCAGCCCCGGTTGCAGCGCTGCGGGATCGACGTGCTCGGCAGCGAGATCGGCTTCGAGCAGGATGGCGTAGGCATAGGGCGCGAAGGCATCGAGCCTGAGCTTGACGTCAGCTTTGAGCTTGTCGCCACCGACATGCCCGGCAACACCGAGATTGCGCAGCTGACCCGTCAGCGCGAAATCGGTATCGACCACGTAGTCGTCGATCTTGCCGGCGAAGCGCAGCCGTCCTGCAGTGGCGAACGGTGCACGGCCATCGAGCTGCAGGCTCGCCTGGGCACGGCCACGGGGTGTCAGCAGTTGCGCCAGTTCCAGCTTGTGTACGTTGCCGTCGCTATCGAGGCTGGCGCGCAGCGCCTTGAGATCGACCGGCGTGCCGGCCACACGCAACCGCGCCAGTCGGAATTCGTTGACGCGTACGCCCAATGGCAACGTCAGCTGCTCGGGCGGCGGCGTCTTGGGCTTGTCCGGTGGCTGCGGCTTGCTGGTGAGATCGACGGCACCGACGTCGAGCAGCGATACCGCGATGCGGCCGCGCCACAGCGCCTGCGGGTTCCAGACCAGGCGAATGCGATTGATCGCCACATGAACGGATTCGGTGTCGACGATCAGATCGCTGACGACGAGGTCCTGCCACAGGCTGCCTGATACGGCACCCAGCTTGATCACGCCGGTGCCGTTGACCCGATCGACCAGCCAGCCATGGCCAGACGGGCTATCCAGCCAGCGCAGTGCACCATAGGTGCCCCCTGCCAGCAGCAACAGGATTGCCAGCAACACCAGCCAGGGCCAACGCCGCCGTAGGCGGGCCAGCTTGGCGAGTGGCTCCGGTACCGGTGGCGTGGCCGGATCGTGCTCGATTTCGCTCAAAACGCCACTCCCAGCGCGAAATACAACCGCCATTGCTGCTCGTCGACACCGTAGGCCAGATCGGCGCCCAGCACGCCGACCGGGCTCACCCAGCGCGCACCGACACCGACACCGGTCTTGCCGGAATAATCCTTCCAGCGATCGGCGGCATCGCCGTAATCGACGAACGCCGCAGCGCGCCAGTCCTTGTAGATGGCGTGCTGGTATTCCAGCGTGGCCGTGGCCAGCGCGCGCGCCGGCTGTACACCGTCTCCGGTCTGGATGCCGAGGCTTTCGTAGTCGTAGCCGCGCACGCTGTTGCTGCCACCGGCCCGGAACAGGAAATCGGTCGGCACGGCACCGGGGTCGTGCGTCAATGTATTGCCAAGCTCCAGCCGCGTGATCAGCACGTCCTTCTGCGCCATTGGCCAGTAGTAGGTGGTGCGGCCATACAGCCGCAGGAAGTTGGTATCGGACAATACTCCCTTGATGCCGCCGCCGGCTTCCAGCTGCAGCACCGAGCCATCGCGTGGGTTGCGCTGGCTGTCGAGCTCGCGCCGGATCCACTGGTAGTTGAGCGACAGCGTCTGCGGGCGCTCGACTTCGCCACTGGTGATCTCGCGGCGCTCGGTCAGGTATTCCAATGTGATGGTACGGTCGATCTTGTCGCCCTTGGTCGAGCGGGCCACGCCGGTCTTGAAGGTGGTGCTGTCGAGCCCGCTGACCTCGGAGTTCTCGACATTGAAGTAGACACGATGGTCGTAGCCGCTGCGATGGCGTGGAAACGACAGCGCCACGCCCAGCTCCTGTTCCAGCTGTTCCACGCGTAGCTTGCTGTCCAGCACCCAGCCGCGGTCGGCCACGTTGTTGTAGCGGTGTGTCAGCTCGGTACGAAAGCCGGTGTTGGTGTTGTAGCCAACGGCCGCCGTCACCTTCTGCATCGGCGCTTCCTGCAGGCTGACCTTGACCGGCGCATGGTACGGCGCGTCGCCGCCAAGCATGGGCTCGACGATGACGGTAGCGAACTGCGGCATGTCCTGCAGGTCGCTCTGCAGCTCCTGCAGATCGCGCCGGCGGAACTCGCCACCTTGGTCGAGATGGATCTGGTCGCGCACGATACGCTCGGGGTAGCGCGACAAGCCCTCGATCATCACCTCGCCGTAACGGTAGTAGGGGCCGCTGTCGAGCGTCAACGACAGATCGACCGCCGCTTCGTCCGGCAAAACCCGCGCTTCGCTCTGGGTGATGCGCGCGCCGGCATAGCGGCGAAACTGCAGCGCATTGAGCGCGCGCCGCTTGTAGGCCGACCACCCCGACTGGGTAAACGGCAAGCCGCGCGCCAGCGGCGGATCGCGGCCCAGCAGCGCCTCGATCCGCTCCTGGTAGGCCGGGTCCTCGTTGATCTGGCCTTCCAGCCGCAAGGCCACGTCGCGCACCATGGCGAGCTGCCCCGGGTCGACCACGACCTTCACGCGCGCGCTCGCGCCTTCGCCTTGCTGATTGGCGCTGATGCGCGGCTTGAAGTAGCCGGCGGTATTGAGCAGCGCCTCGGCGTCGGTCGGCGTGCGCTCGACCAGTGCACGCAGCTCCTCGGGCTCGATCTCGCGCGAGCGCCACTTGTAGAGGTCGAGGTGCTTCTCCAGCAGCTCGACGGCCTCATCCGGGCCTTCGAACTCCACGCCATAGGCCAATGCTCGCAGCGGCGCACTGGCCAGCAGCAGCGTCAGGACAAGGGCGGAGCGATTCAGGCGCATCGTGTATCGACAGACGGACATGCCGCACGGTAAGCACTGCGGCGGTGTGCCGCCATCAGCATCATCCCGGCTGGCCCGATGGCACTCAGTCTGCCATCGCCTGTTCCAGCACCGCGATAAAGCGGGCGTTTTCCTCAGCGAGGCCAATCGACACCCGCAGCGAATTCGGCATGTTGTAGCCGGCGAGCGGGCGCACGATCACGCCGCGCTCCAAGAGATAGCGGTTGAGTGCAGCTGCATCACCGCAATGGAAGGTGACAAAGTTGCCCCAGCTCTGGATGAACGACAGGCCCAGGCGCTGGAACGCAGCGGTCAGCTGCACCATGCCCTCATTGTTCACACGGACCGACTCGCGCAGGAAGTCGACGTCATCGAGCGCGGCGCTGGCCGCCGCTTGCGCCAGGCTATTGACGTTGAATGGCTGGCGCACCCGGTTGAGTACGTCGGCGACTTCCGGGCTGGCAAGGCCGAAGCCGACGCGCAGGCCAGCGAGGCCATAGGCCTTGGAGAAGGTGCGTACCACGATCAGGTTGGGGAACTGCGCGAGCCAGGCGATTGAATCGCTGCGCTTCTCGCGCGGCAGGTACTCGGTATAAGCCTCGTCGAGCACCACCAGCACATGCTCGGGGCACAACTCGAGGAACTCGATCAGGTCACCCGGGCGCGCCAGCGTGCCAGTGGGGTTGTTGGGGTTGGCGATCCAAACGATCTTGGTATTCGGCTGAATGGCGGCGCGCATCGCCTCCAGGTCGTGGCCGTAGTCGACGGCACGTACCTGGATGCCAGTGGCGCCGCAAGCCTGGATGGCCAGCGGGTACACCGCGAACGCGTATTGCGAATAGACGGCGCTGTCGCCCGGGGTGAGGAAGGCGCGCGCGATCAGCTCCAGGATGTCGTTGGAGCCATTGCCGAGCACGATGCGATCGAGCCCGACGTTGAACTTGCTGGCAATCTTGGCCTTGAGTTCAAAACCGTTGCCATCCGGGTAGCGGGCGAGCTCGGCGATTTCCTGCTCCAGCGCGGTGCGTGCCAGCGGGCTCATGCCGAGCGGGTTCTCGTTGGAGGCGAGCTTGACGATGCCGGCCGGATCCAGCCCCATTTCGCGGGCCAGCTCGGAAATCGGCTTGCCCGGCTGATACGGGGCGATGGCGCGGACGTAATCGGGGGCAAGCTCGAACAACGACATTGAAGGGACTCCGGCAAGACACAAAACCCGCAGTGTAACGCGGCAGCGGCATGCCGGGCAGCCGCCGGGAAAACGATTTCAACCGTGCGTGCGCACGTCATGCCGGCGCCAGCCGGCATCGCTGACCGGAATCGCAGCCAGCCGCTGCAGCAGCAGCGCCACATCGGCATCGACCACCAGCCGCTCCACCTCGTCCATTCGCACGAAGCCTTCTTGCGCGGCGGTACGCATGAAGGCGAGCAGGCCGTCGAAATAGCCGTGGGTATTGAGCAGTGCCACCGGCTTGCCATGCAGCCCGATCTGCGCCCAGGTGAGGATTTCGAACAGCTCGTCCAGCGTGCCGAAACCGCCCGGCATCGCGATAAAGGCATCGGCAAGCTCGGCCATCTTGGCCTTGCGCGTATGCATGGAATCGACGACCACCAGCTCCGACAGCTCGCCATGCGCCAGTTCGCGCTCGACCATGAAGTGCGGGATCACGCCGACCACCCTGCCACCCGCGGCCAGCGCACCATCAGCCACCTCCCCCATCAACCCGACATGCCCGCCGCCGTACACCAGCGTGCGCCCGCTCGCGGCTAGCGCAGTACCCAAACGGCGTGCCGCCTCGGTATGGACAGGATCAGTGCCATGCCGGGCACCGCAAAAGACGACTACGTGTTGCATGGGATCCTCCGGAAGCAAATGGGCAGCGCTCAGGCTGCCCATTGTTGATTGCACTGCATCGATCGTCGCTTCAGATCACCGCTTGCGGATAGCTGCCAATCACCTTGACGAAGGCAGCCACGCTTTTCAATTCGGCAATCGCCGCGGCCACTGGCGCGTCGTTGACGTGGCCTTCGACGTCGACAAAGAACAGGTACTCCCACAAACCGGTACGGCTGGGGCGCGATTCGAACTTGCTCATCGACACGCCGTGCCGTGCCAGCGGCTCGACCAAGGCATGCAGTGCCCCTGGGCGGTTCGCCGCGGAGATCAGCAGGGACGTTTTGTCACGACCGCTGGCCGTGGTGTCCTGCTGGCCCAGCACCAGGAAGCGCGTGGTGTTGTTCGGCTCATCCTCGATGTTCTGCGCCAGTTGCAGCAGATTGAAGTTTTCCGCCGCGGCATCGCCAGCAATTGCCGCCGAGCTTGGATCCTCGCTGGCCAGCTTGGCGGCTTGGGCATTGCTCGCGACAGAGACCCGCTCGACGCTGGCGGGCAGGTTCTTGTTCAACCATTCGTGGCACTGGGCCAGGCTCTGCGCATGCGAATAGACGCGGGCGATACCGTCCTTTCCTTCGATCTTGCGCAGCAGGTGATGATGGATGCGCAGCACCACCTCACCGCAGATCTTCAGCGGCGTATTGACCATCAGATCCAGCGTACGGCCTACCGCGCCTTCGGTGGAGTTCTCTACCGGCGCCACCACGTAGTCGGCCGAGCCCGACTCGACGGCGCGAAACGCCTCGTCGATGGAGCCACAGGCCTGCGTGGCTGCGGCATGGCCGAAATGCTTGATCGCAGCAGCCTGGCTGAAGGTGCCGACCGGGCCGAGGAAAGCGATGGTCAGCGGCCGCTCCAGCGCCAGGCAGGCCGACATGATCTCGCGGAACAGCTTGGCCGCCGCCTCGCCCGACAGCGGGCCCTGGTTCAGCGACTTGATGCGGGTCAGCACCTGCGCTTCACGCTCCGGGCGGTAGACCACACCGCCGCCCTTGATCTCGCCGATGGTGCGCGCATGCTCGGCGCGCTGGTTCAGAAGTTGCAACACCTGCGCATCGATGGCGTCGATGGCGTCACGGTGCTGCTTGAGCTTGTCGTCCATACTCTCCCTGTCCTGCGATGGCGGCTGGGCCGCCCTTATTTTTGCTTGCTCGGGTCGAACAGCGCAGCATCGACAATGGACCACAGATGCACGATCCAGCCCATCAAGACGATCCACAGCACCGCGGCAAGCACGAACATCAGTGCCGCCTTCAGGACTCTGCCCTGCACCAGTTGCCCGAGTCCGGGAATGAAGAAGCTCGCCAGCGCTGC
The DNA here is from genome assembly GCF_008033135.1 of Chitinolyticbacter meiyuanensis. Taxonomy (NCBI): domain Bacteria; kingdom Pseudomonadati; phylum Pseudomonadota; class Betaproteobacteria; order Neisseriales; family Chitinibacteraceae; genus Chitinolyticbacter; species Chitinolyticbacter meiyuanensis. Next base: position 1,802,081 of record NZ_CP041335.1, on the reverse strand, counting down.
GAGTACGTTGCCGCCGCTACCTTGTCCGGCCATCTCCGCCCTCAACCATGGCTGCGCGTGAAATCGCGCATGTAGTCGCACAAGGCCTTCACGCCCTCAAGCGGCATCGCGTTGTAGATCGATGCGCGCATGCCGCCGACTGAACGATGCCCCTTGAGCTGGACCAGGCCACGGGCCTTGGCGCCCTCAAGGAAGGCATCGTCAAGCGACTCGTCGGCCAGGCGGAACGGCACGTTCATGCGCGAACGGAACGGTTTCTCGATCGGGCAGCTGTAGAAGCCGGCCGAGGTATCGACGGTTTCGTACAGCAGCGCCGCTTTTTCGATATTGCGCGCTTCCGCGCCGGCCACGCCGCCTTGCTCCAGCAGCCACTTGAACACCAGGCCCGCCATGTAAATGCCAAAGGTGGGCGGGGTGTTGTACAGCGAATCGGCCTCGGCATGCACGCTGTAGTCCAGCATGGTCGGCGTGCCGGGCCGGGCACGGCCCAGCAGATCTTCACGCACGATGGCGATGGTGAGGCCGGACGGACCGATGTTCTTCTGTGCGCCAGCGTAGATCAGGCCGAACTGCGAGACATCGATCGGACGCGACAGGATATTGGACGACATGTCACACACCAGCGTGGCATCCGACTTCGGGATATACGGGAATTCGACGCCGCCGATGGTCTCGTTCGAGCAGTAGTGCAGGTAGGCGGCGTTGTCGCTGCGCTGCCAATCCGCCTCGTCGGGAATGGCGGTGAAGTGCCCTTCCTCGCCGCTGGCGGCGATGTTCACCTTGGCATAGCGGCGCGCTTCCTTGATCGCAATCTTGGACCAGTGGCCGGTGTTGACGTAATCGACTGTGTCCCCCTCGGCGGCAAGGTTGAGCGGCACCATCGCGAACTGGAAATGGGCACCACCCGGCAGGAACAGGATGCGATGGCTCGCCGGCACAGCCAGAAGCTTGCGCAGGTCCGCTTCGGCCTCGGTGATGATCTGGGTGAACTCGCGACCGCGATGGCTCATCTCCATCACGCTCATGCCGCTGCCATGCCAATCGACGAGCTCGGACTGGGCGGCGAGCATCACCTCGCGCGGCAGGACGGCGGGGCCGGAGCTGAAGTTGTACACCTGGGTCATCGTGTTCTCCTCGGACAGCGGGTTTACTTGGCGGCCTTCAGCTTGGCCGTCAATGCTTCGAATTCCTTGTCGATCCCTGGCACGCCACCCTGCAATGCGCTCTGCAGTTTGGGCATCAGTGCCTGCATCGCGTCCTGCGTGATGCTGGGCGTCTTTGCCAGCATCTTCTTGCCGGTGGGAGTGCGATAGAAGGCAATCAGGTCCTGGATTTCCTCGGCGGTGAAGGTCCGGCTCATTGCGCCAACCAGAACTGTTTCCATCTCCGAATACGGCACGGCCTGCTGCATCATCTGCATGATGCGATCCACCAAGCGTTGCACGATGACGGGCAGCTCGTCATCGAGCAGCTTGCGTTGTGCGGCGTTCAAACCTGTCGATTCGAACTGCTGCCGCAGCTGCGTGGTGAGCATGGTCGGCAACTGGGATGTGGCAGCGGTCAGGGTTTCCTGATACAGCTGCGGATAGTTCATCTCGCTGAGGAGCTGATGCACCGCGGCGGTCGACGCATCATCGGACCAGGCCGGCGTGGCGTAGGTGGCGGCCAGCACGGCCAGGATGGTACAGATTCGGCGCATCTTCATTCCTCGCAATCAGGACAACAAAAAATGCGCACGGGCAGAGGCCACCGGTTTTTGCGGATCCTCCTGCCATGCACTCATCAGCACGTTGGCAACCCGTTTGCCCTGGCGCACGATCTCGCAGCGTGCATACAGATCGACCGGTCGGCCACTGCGCAGGTAATCGATCGAGAAATCGACCACCTTGGGAATCCCAGCGGTCTCGGTGGCGGTAAGCAATGTGAGGATGGCAGCCGTTTCCAGGAAGCCGCCGATCACGCCGCCATGCAGCGCGGGCAGCAGCACATTGCCGATGTTGGACTGAGCGAACGGCAGCACGAAGCGTGGCTCGCCCGCGTCGACATGCATCTGCATGCCGATGGTGCGTGCATAAGGAATCGCTGCGATCACGGCGCTGTAGTCGCCGCTTTCGCGTGCCTGCAGCCAGCAATGTTTCATTTCGCTCTGGGTCATGCCGCCCCCACTTGCGTGCGCATGAAAGTGCCGACGCCATGCGCAATCTCGCGCTCGCCCTGGTAGGCGATGGCGCGGGTAAAGGCAATCTGGCTGGTCAGCCGATAGCATTCGGCACGACACAGGATCGCTTCGCCCACCGAAGCCGGACGCAGGTAATCGATGCGCAGATCCAGCGTCGCCACGCTTTCAGGCGCGTCGAACAGCGTGTAGATGCAAGTGCCGCTGGCGGTGTCGATCAGCGTGGTCACTGCTCCGCCGTGCACCACACCCGTCTCCGGGTTGCCGACGATGGCTTCCGAATACGGCAGGCGCAGCACCACCGAGCCCGCGTCGGCCTCGACATACTCGAGGCCGAGCACCTGGCAGTGCGGCAGCGTCATGAACCAGCGCTGCAGCTGCTCAAAGAAGACGGCGTTACGGACCGACATCGGCGTGGCCTCAGGCTTCGCTGCCCGGCTCGCCGGCGCCCTCATCGGCGACGACTTCGCCAAGAGCCTCGTCGTCCTCGGCTTCGGCCACCTTTTCCAGGCCGGAGAGCTTCTCGCCTTCGTCGAGGTTGATCAGGCGCACGCCCTGCGCGGCACGGCCGGTTTCACGTATCTCGGCAACGCGGGTACGGATCAGCACGCCACCGGTGGTGATCAGCATCAGGTGATCGCTTTCCTCGACCAGTGTCGCAGCCACCAGCTTGCCGTTGCGCTCGCCGGTATCGATCGCGATCACGCCTTGGGTACCACGGCTGGTCTGACGATAATCGGCCAGCGGCGTGCGCTTGCCGTAGCCGTTCTCGGTGGCGGTCAGCACCTGCTGTTCGGCCGATTCGGCCACCAGCAGCGCGATCAGCTTCTGGCCTTCCGCCAGCTTCATGCCGCGCACACCACGGGAATTGCGACCCATCGGGCGTACCTTGTCCTGGCTGAAGCGCACCGACTTGCCGGCATCGGAGAACAGCATGACCTGATCCCCCTCGCCTGCCGCCTGCTCGCCATCCTCGAGGTGCTCGTCGTCGAGCACGGCTTCGTCGTCGCTGCCACCTTCCTCGTCGAGCACGGCGCTCGCCGCACCACGGGTCAGCGCCACGCCGACGAGATCGTTGCCGTCGTCGAGATGGATGGCGATGATGCCGCGCTTCATCGGGCGCGAGAACGCGGTCAGCGGTGTCTTCTTCACCGTGCCATCGGCTGTCGCCATGAACACGTACTGGTCGTCGCGGAACTCCTTCACCGGCAGCACCGCGCTGATCTTCTCGCCATCCTGCAACGGCAGCAGGTTGACGATGGGCTTGCCGCGACTGGTACGGCCACCTTGCGGCAGCTCGTAGACCTTGAGCCAGTAGACGCGGCCGAAGCTGGAGAAGCAGAGGATGTAATCGTGCGTGTTGGCGACGAACAATTGATCGATGAAATCGTCGTCCTTGGTCGCCGCTGCCTGCTTGCCGCGGCCACCGCGGCGCTGGGCGCTGTATTCGTCGACTGGCGTCGCCTTCATGTAGCCGCCGTGGGTCAGCGTCACCACCATGTCCTGCGGCGTGATCAGGTCTTCGATGCACAGGTCTTCACCGTGGGCAACGATCTCGGAACGGCGTACGTCGCCGTACTGCTCCTTCACCTGGGCCATTTCGTCGGCCACGATCTGGCGCACGCGCTCCGGCTTGGCGAGGATGTCCAGCAGGTCGAGGATCTTGTCCATCACCTCGCGGTATTCGCCAACGATCTTGTCCTGCTCAAGGCCGGTCAGCCGCTGCAGGCGCATGTCGAGAATCGCCTGCGCCTGCACGTCGGACAGGCGATAGCCGTTTGCCCCCATGCCGAATTCGGCAGCCAAGCCATCCGGGCGCGATGCCGACAGATCGGTGCGCGACAGCATGTCCTCGACCAGTTGCGAGCGCCAGGTGCGGCCCATCAACGCAATCTTGGCCTCGGGCGGCGTCGCCGCGGCCTTGATCAGCGCAATGATCTCGTCGACATTCGACAAGGCCACCGCCAAGCCTTCGAGGATATGGCCACGTTCGCGGGCCTTGCGCAGCTCGAACACGGTGCGGCGGTTGACCACTTCGCGACGATGCCGCAAGAAGCACTCGAGCACCTGCTTCAGATTCAGCAAGCGCGGCTGGCCATCGACCAGCGCCACCATGTTGATGCCGAAGCTGTCCTGCAGCTGGGTGTGCTTGTAGAGGTTGTTGAGCACCACGTCCGGCATCTCGCCGCGCTTGAGCTCGATCACCACCCGCATGCCGGACTTGTCCGATTCGTCGCGGATTTCCGAAATGCCTTCGACGGTCTTCTCGCGCACCAGCTCACCGATGCGCTCCAGTAACTTGGCTTTGTTCACCTGGTAGGGCAGTTCGTCGACCACGATCTGCTGACGATCGCTGTTCTTGCTGACATCTTCGAAGTGGCAGCGCGCGCGCATCACCACTCGGCCACGCCCAGTGCGGTAGCCTTCCCGCACACCGTTGATGCCGTAGATGATGCCCGCAGTGGGGAAATCAGGTGCCGGGATGAAATCGATCAGCTCATCGACCGATAGCTCCGGATTGGCCAGCAGCGCCAGCGCGCCATCAATCACTTCCGACAGGTTGTGCGGGGGAATATTGGTCGCCATGCCAACGGCAATACCCGAGCTGCCATTGACCAGCAGATTGGGGATACGGGTCGGCAGGACAGTCGGCTCGAGTTCCTTCTCGTCGTAGTTCGGCGTGAAGTCGACCGTTTCCTTGTCGATGTCGGCGAGCAGCTCGCTCGACACTCGGGCCAAACGACATTCGGTGTAACGATAAGCTGCAGCCGGATCACCGTCGATGGAGCCGAAGTTACCCTGGCCATCGATCAGCATGTAGCGCAACGAGAAATCTTGCGCCATCCGCACCAGCGCCTCATAGGCGGCGCCGTCGCCGTGCGGGTGGTACTTACCAAGCACATCGCCGATCACGCGCGCGCATTTCACATAAGCGCGGTTCCATACATTGTTGCTCTCATGCATCGCAAAGAGAATGCGGCGATGCACCGGCTTGAGGCCGTCGCGCGCGTCTGGCAACGCCCGCCCCACGATCACGCTCATTGCGTAATCGAGATAGGAGCGGCGCATTTCCTCTTCGAGACTGACTGGAATCGTTTCTTTGGCGAAGCTGTTTTGTTCGGACATCTTCCTGGGACCGTTGAGGGCTCCAGACTAACGCTGGAGCAGGAGAGCCTTGCTGCGGCGGATGCAACAAGGGCGATGATCTGCTAAGAAACCAAGGAGGAGTTTATCACGCGGCCCCTATCACTCCAATTTTGTGGCGGGCGATCGAAAAATTCACGGCGGCTTCATTTGCATACGCGAAAGTTAAGACACTAGAATATGTACCGTTACTGATGGGCTATTGGACCTTACTTATTTTTGTGCCAACATCAGAATAGAAGTGTCCGTCTAGAACGATGTTCTGCGTGTCCAGGGCTTTGCAATCATTACCTAGGAGAAATAAAACTATGCAGTCGCTCAAGAAATCCCTGATCCAGTTTGCAGTTGCCGGCGCTCTGGGCGTGTCCGCTACCGCCTTCGCGGCTACTGATGCCTACGTAACCAACGGCACCAACGTTAATAACGCCAATCCGGAAGGCGTGGTAAAGAACAGCATCGGCGAATGCTGGCAGACCGGCTCCTGGTCCGCAGAAAAGGCCAAGACCATCAAGGGTTGCCCAGGCTATGTAGAGCCTGTCGCTGCAGCGCCTGCTCCGACCCCGGCCGCTCCGGCTCCGGTACCTGCTCCGGCTCCGGCCGTGTCGACCAAGAAGTTCACCCTGCAAGCCGAAGTGCTGTTCGACTTCAACAAGTCGGCTCTGAAGCCGTCGGGCAAGGATGCACTTGACCAACTGTACAACGAAGTGGTGAACCTCGATCCGAAGGATGGCGCCGCTGTTGTGGTGGGTCATACCGACCGCCTCGGTTCGGAAAAGTACAACTTCGAACTCGGCTACCGTCGCGCCAAGGCTGTTCAGGACTACCTGATCTCCAAGGGCGCCCCGGCTGACAAGATCACCGCTGAATCGCGCGGCAAGGGCGAGCCGGTTACCGGCGACACTTGCAACAGCATCAAGTCGCGCGCCAAGCTGATCGAGTGCCTGGCTCCGGATCGTCGCGTTGAAATCGAAGTTCGCGGTTCGCGCGAAGTGACCGAAACCAAGTAATCCGGTTTCTGTCCTAAAAAGCCCCGCCTCGGCGGGGCTTTTTACATTCGGCGCAGGCTTGCCCGCGTTTACCATGGGCAGACATCCACAACTCGGTCAGAATATCCCGCATGATTCGTTTTCTCTCCTCCTCATTGTTCGGCGCGCTTCTCGTCGCAGCCCCCGTCCACGCTGATGATGCGTTGGCCACGCTGAAATCGGTGCTCGCCGAGACCCGGACCTTGCAGGGCAGCTTCAGCCAGACGGTGAGCCAGAAGAACGGCAAGCCGCAGCAGAGCCGTGGTGAACTGGCCATCGAGCGCCCCGGCAAGTTTCGCTGGTCGTACAGCGCACCTTACGAGCAATTGATCGTCGGTGATGGCAGTAGCGTCTGGCTGTACGACCCGGACCTACGCCAGGCCACGGTGAAAAGCATGGGCGCCGCATTGGAATCCAGTCCTGCTGCCTTGCTGGCAGGCGACAATGCATTGGAAAGGAACTACAGCGTCAAGCTGCTGCCTGCCCGCAATGGCCTCAACTGGCTGGAAGCCATCCCCAAAAGCGAAGAATCCGGCTTTGCCAGCGTTCGCCTCGGCCTCAAAGGCCGTGACATCGTCGAGATGGAGTTGGTCGATCGCTTCGATCAGCTTACGAGACTGCGCTTCGACAACCTCAAGCGCAACGGCAAGATCGATCCCGCGCTATTCCGCTTCACTCCTCCCAAGGGCGTCGATGTCGTCCGCGAATGACCTGTTCGCGCCAGCCCCCCCGGCGCATGAACCGCTAGCGGAAAAGCTGCGCCCGACCACCATTGATGAAGTCGTCGGTCAACAGCACCTGCTTGGGCCCGGCAAACCGCTGACGCTCGCCATTGCAGCGCAGCAGCCGCATTCAATGCTGTTCTGGGGGCCGCCCGGCGTAGGCAAGACAACGCTGGCCCGCCTGCTGACCCGTGCCTTCGAATGCGAGTTCATCGCGCTTTCCGCAGTGTTCTCCGGGGTAAAGGACATCCGCGCGGCGATGGAACAGGCCGAACACCATGCCATGCGCGGGCGCCGCACCATGCTGTTCGTCGACGAGGTCCATCGCTTCAACAAGGCACAGCAGGACGCCTTCCTGCCCTTCGTGGAATCAGGCCTTGTCACCTTCATTGGCGCTACGACGGAAAATCCCTCGTTCGAGGTGAACGCCGCACTGCTGTCTCGCGCCCAAGTCTACGTACTCAAGCCACTGACTGTGGACGAGCTCAAGCAACTGGTCGATCGGGCCAGAGCACGCTGTTATCCGGCGATCGAGTTTGCAGACGACGCAATCGAGGTGCTGACCGGCTATGCCGACGGCGATGCCCGCCGCCTGCTCAATTTGGTAGAGCAGGCGGCAAATGCTGCGCAGGCCGCTGGCCGCAACGAGCTCGATGCCGGCTTTCTCGAATCCGCGCTGACGCTCAACACCCGCCGTTTCGACAAGGGTGGCGATGCCTTCTACGACCAGATCTCCGCATTGCACAAGTCAGTGCGTGGCTCCAGCCCGGATGGTGCATTGTACTGGTTCACCCGCATGCTCGACGGCGGTGCCGATCCGCGTTACCTCTCTCGCCGCATCGTGCGCATGGCCTGGGAGGACATCGGCTTGGCCGATCCGCGTGCCATGCAGCTTTGCAACGAAGCGGCCGCCACCTATGAGCGGCTCGGCAGCCCGGAAGGGGAACTCGCGCTGGCGCAAGCCGTGATCTATCTGGCCATCGCGCCTAAATCCAACGCCGGCTACATGGCCTATAACAACGCCCGTGCACTGGTTGCCCGCGACAAGAGCCGCGAGGTACCGGTGCATCTGCGCAATGCGCCGACCAAGCTGATGAAAGAGTTGGGTTACGGCCACGATTACCGCTACGCCCACGACGAACCGGAAGCCTACGCCGCCGGGGAAACCTATCTGCCGGATGGCCTCGCTGGCACCCGCTTCTATCACCCGACGCCACGCGGACTGGAAAGCAAGATCGCTGAAAAGCTGCGCCACCTCGCCGAGCTCGACGCCGCTTGGCACGCCGAGCACGGCAGCAAATAGGCAGCTTGGCGGCGCCTTTCGGTTAAAATGGCCGCCATTTCCCAGAATCTGCCCGCATACGGATCACCTCCATGCTCGACATCAACCTGCTGCGCAATGACCTCGATGGCGTTGCCGCCCGCCTCAAGACCCGCAAGTTCGACCTCGATACCGCTGCCTTCGCCGCCCTTGAAGCGGAACGCAAGACGCTGCAGACCGCGACCCAGGAGCTACAAGCCAAGCGCAACGCGGTGTCCAAGTCGGTCGGGCAGGCCAAGGCGCGCGGCGAGGATGTCGCGCCGATTCTTGCCGAGGTCGAGAACCTCAAGGGCGAACTGACGGCCAAGGAAGCGGCGCTGACCGAGCTGCAAGGCAAGCTCGATACACTGCTCGCCGGCATTCCCAATGTGCCGCACGAGTCGGTGCCAGTGGGCAAGGATGAAACCGAGAACCAGGAAATCCTGCGCTGGGGTACGCCGCGCCAGTTCGATTTCGAAATCAAGGACCATGTCGACCTCGGTGCGCCGCTGGGCCTCGATTTCGAGACCGGCGCCAAGCTTTCGGGCGCACGCTTCACTGTGCTGCGCGGTGGCGTAGCCCGGCTGCATCGCGCACTAGCGCAATTCATGCTCAATACGCACACCACCGAGCATGGCTACGAGGAAATCTACACGCCCTACATCGTCAACGATACCGCGCTGTACGGCACCGGCCAGTTGCCCAAGTTTGCTGCCGACATGTTCAAGGTCACGCGTGGCGGCGAGGAAAGCGCAGTCGATCAGTATTTGATCTCCACCTCGGAAATCACGCTGACCAATACGGTGGCCGGTGACATCCTGAAAACCGAGCAGTTGCCGATCAAGCTGACCGCGCATTCGCCGTGCTTCCGTTCCGAAGCAGGCTCCTACGGCCGCGACGTGCGCGGCATGATCCGCCAGCACCAGTTCGACAAGGTCGAGATGGTGCAGATCGTTCATCCCGAGCACTCGTTCGACGCACTGGAGCAGCTTACCGGCCACGCCGAACGTATCCTGCAGCTTTTGGAGCTGCCATATCGCAAGGTATTGCTGTGCACCGGCGACATGGGCTTTGGCAGTACCAAGACCTACGACCTGGAAGTGTGGCTGCCGGCGCAGAACACTTACCGCGAGATTTCCAGCTGCTCGAACATGGGTGCGTTCCAGGCCCGCCGCATGCAGGCACGCTTCAAGAACGAAAACGGCAAGAACGAGCTGGTGCATACGCTCAACGGTTCCGGCCTTGCCGTTGGTCGCACGCTGGTGGCTGTGCTGGAGAACTACCAGAACGCCGACGGCAGCATCAACGTGCCCACGGTGCTGCAATCCTATCTTGGTGGCCAGACCATCCTGCAGGCTTGATCCAGCCGATGAAACAGAAAGGCGCGCCACCCGGCGCGCTTTTTTATTTTCGTGCCTGATCGGCTATGCTGCCATCCTAACTCTCGTATGGAATGCAACGATGACTGAACTGAGCGCTTGGCTGGTGCTCGCCCTCGTGCTGGTCGGGCTGGAACTGGTGTCCGGTACGTTCTATCTGCTGGCCATCGCCGGCGGCTTCCTCGCCGGGGCATTCGCGGCGTGGCTGAAGGTACCGCTGGCCGGCCAGATCGTGCTCGCTGCGCTCTGCGCCCTCGCCGCCGTCGCACTGCTGCGCCGCTGGAAACGCCGGCAGCCCCATCTCACCCGTACCGAGCCGGCCTACGATGTGGGACAGCGTGTCGAAGTCGAAACCTGGAAGGACGATACGCACGTGCGCGTGCGCTATCGCGGTTCGCACTGGGACGGCGAGCTTGCCGCCACCGCCGAGCCGCGCCCGGCCGTGCTCTATATCGTGGCGCTGCGCGGCACCACGCTGCAGCTCTCCCCCATCCCGCCCGCCCACTAAACGACGACAACACGGAAACCTGCCATGACCTTTGCCATCACGCTGCTCGTCATCGTCGTCATCTTCGTTGCCAAGACGCTGAAGATCATCCCGCAACAAAATGCCTGGATACGTGAGCGGCTCGGCCGCTTCCACGATGTGCTGGAACCGGGCCTGCGCATCGTCATTCCTTTTGTCGATCGCATCGCTTACAAGCACAGCCTGAAGGAAATCCCGATGGATGTGCCAAGCCAGGTCTGCATCACACGGGATAACACGCAGCTGCAGGTGGACGGCATCCTGTACTTCCAGGTGGTCGATCCCAAGCTCGCCTCCTACGGCGCCAGCGACTACGTGATGGCCATCACCCAGCTGGCGCAGACCACGCTGCGCTCGGTGATCGGCAAGCTGGAGCTGGACAAGACCTTCGAGGAGCGCGATGAGATCAATCGTGCTGTCGTCTCCGCGCTCGACGAGGCCGCCGCCAGTTGGGGCGTGAAGGTGCTGCGTTACGAGATCAAGGATCTGACGCCGCCAGCGGAAATCCTGCGCTCGATGCAGGCACAGATCACCGCAGAGCGCGAGAAGCGCGCCCGGATTGCCCAGTCCGAGGGTTTGCGTCAGGAACAGATCAACCTCGCCACCGGCGAGCGTGAGGCCGCGATCCAGCGCTCGCAGGGCGAGATGCAGGCCGCCATCAACGAATCCGAAGGCGAGAAGCAGGCTGCGATCAACCGTGCTACCGGCGAGGCGGAAGCGCTGCGCTTGGTGGCTCATGCCAACGCCGAGGCGATTGCCGCCGTGGCCTCGGCCATCGCCCATCAGAATGGCATCGAGGCGGTGAACCTGAAGGTGGCCGAACAGTACGTCTCGGCCTTTGCCAACCTCGCCAAGACCAACAACACCATGCTGCTGCCGACCAACGCCGCCGACATCGCCGGCCTTGTCGCCACCGCTACCTCGGTGATCCGCCAGCAACCCCGGTAACCGTTGCAACGGCGATAAAAAACCCGGCCATGCTGCCGGGTTTTTGTTTGGTGCTCAGCCAAGGATCTCGACGATCGCGAGCCCCAGTTCGTAGAGTTTGCCCCGCTCGATCTCGTGGCAGCGCTTGACCTTGACCCGTGCCGACAGCGGCGACTGACCAGCCGGCGACATCACGTAGACCTCGAATTCCTCATCCGGCCGCGGCACGAACAGCGTGCGGATGGTCATACCCGTCACGGACAAGTCCGTGCACACGCCGTAGTGCGGCGGCCCGTAGTCGAGCGTACGGATCTTGACCTTGCAGTCGATCGGGATGCGCAGTGCACTGCGCTGTTCTTGCTTCGGCAGCGGCATGATGTGCGTTAGCGTTCTCTTATGTATCGACGCCTACCATACCCGTTTCGGCGCCGTCCTGCACGGACAGCCGTCGGCCCACCGCCAGCCGCAAGGCTCACGCGTCGCGGGTTACTCGCCACACCTCTTCCAGCGTGGTTTCCCCGGCCAATACCCGCCGTACACCATCCTGACGCAGGCTACGCATGCCGTGGCCCAACGCATACTGCTTGAGCTCCTGTTCTGGCGCCTGGTTGTGAATCATCGTGCGCAAGGTCTCGTCGACAGTGAAGAGCTCGTAAATACCGGTACGGCCACGATAGCCGTTGCCATTGCACTGCGGGCAGCCGACGGCACGGTAGACCGGGCCAGCCGCACCAAGCTCGGCCTGCTCGCCAGCATCGGGCGCGTAGGCCTCGCGGCAGTCCGCACAGACCCGGCGCGCCAGCCGCTGCGCCAGCACGCCCAGCAGGGAAGACGCCAGCAGGAACGGCTCGATCCCCATGTCGGTCAGGCGCGTTACCGCACTCGCAGCATCATTGGTGTGCAGCGTCGCCAGCACCAAGTGACCGGTGAGCGACGCCTGCACGGCGATCTGCGCCGTTTCCAGGTCGCGGATCTCACCGATCATGATCACGTCCGGATCCTGGCGCAGGATGGCGCGCAGTGCACGGGAAAAGCTCATGTCGATGCGTGGGTTGACCTGGGTTTGACCCACGCCATCGAGGTCGTACTCGATCGGGTCTTCCACCGTCATGATGTTGCTGCTGGTCGCGTCCATGCGTGACAGTGCCGCATAGAGCGTAGTGGTCTTGCCCGAGCCGGTCGGCCCGGTGACGAGAATGATGCCGTGCGGCTGCGCCAGCAGCGCCTCCAGCCGCAACAGCGTGTCACCGATCATGCCGAGCTTTTCCAGATTGAGCCGACCTGCAGATTTGTCCAGCAAGCGCAGCACGGCGCGCTCGCCGTGGCCGGTGGGCAGCGTAGATACCCGCACGTCGACCGGCCGGCCAGCCACGCGCAAGGTGATGCGGCCATCCTGTGGCAAGCGCTTCTCGGCGATGTCGAGCCCCGCCATCACCTTGATCCGCGACACCAGCGCGGCATGCAGCGCGCGCTTGGGTTCGATCACGTCGCGCAACTGGCCGTCGACGCGGAAACGCACCACCGAGCGTGTCTCGAACGGCTCAATGTGCAGGTCGGAGGCGTTCTCGCGTAGTGCCTCGGTCAACAAGGCGTTGATCAAGCGGATGATGGGGGCGTCATCTGCCGTCTCCATCAAGTCCTCGACCTCGGGAATGTCCTGCGCCAAACGGGAAAGATCGATATCGCCCTCGATGTCGCCCACCACGGTAGCGCTGGCACGCTCGCCGTCGCTGAACAGTGCGGACACCCGAGCGTCGTACTCGGCAGCGTCGACCACTGCGACGTTGAGCGGTTTGCCGGCAACGCGGCGCAGCTCGGCCAGTGCGCCAAGATCGGCACCGCGCTTCATCAGTACGTCGACATCGGCCTCGCCCTGCGCCAGATCGACCACCCCGCGATCGCGCGCGTAGTGGTAGGGAACCAGCCGACTCATGGCTGGGCCGGCGCCGGCGTAGCCGCGTCAGCCGGCGGCTGCGGTGCGGGCGCCGGATGCAGTTCCGGCGGCTTGGCCGGGAAGGTGCCAGCGGCCGGTAGCTTGTCCGGCAGCTGCACGGCAGGCAGATCGGGCAGGAACAGGTGTTGCGGGATCTGGAAGCCTTCCTGCTGCGCCTTCAGGTACTGGTAGCGCGAGTTCGACAACGCCTCGCTGGCCTTGCCATCACGCAGGATGTAGGGGCGCAGGAAGATCATCAGGTTGGTCTTTTGCCAATCGCGCGATTCATAGCGGAACAGATTGCCGAACAATGGCACGTCGCCCAGCCCCGGCACCTTGCCCTGGCTGTTGGCAAGCTTGTCCTCGATCAGGCCGCCCAACACCAGCACCTGACCATCGTCGACCAGCACCTTGGATTCGATGGTGCGTTTCTTGGTGGCGATGCCGGAGCCGGAGGTGTTCACCGATTCGTCGATGCTCGACACCTCCTGATACACGTTCATCGTGATGGTGCCCCCCTCCGATACCTGCGGACGCACTTTGAGCGTGATGCCGATGTCTTCACGGTCCACGGTGGTGAACGGGTTGGGGTTGCTGCCGGTCGACGATTGTGTGCCGGTGATGATGGGGATGTTCTGCCCCACCATGATCTTGGCTTCCTCGTTGTCCAGCGTGATCAGGTTGGGCGTCGAGAGGATGTTGGCGTTGCCGGTGCGCTGCAGCGCGGAGGCCAGCACGCCCAGCGACGGCGTCTCGCCCTTGAGTGGATTGGCATTGAGCACGCCGACGTTGAAGCCGCTCGGCACCGAGGGGCTGCCCGACAGGATGGAGTTGGCGATGTTGGCAAGGTTGTTGGCCGCCGAGGTCGGCGCCAGCGCCGAGAGCCCGACACCGACAATGTCGGTGCCCCCCGCCAGAATCCATTGGATGCCGAATTCACCGACCTTGCCGACGTTGACCTCGGCGATCATCGCCTCCACATAGACCTGCGCGCGGCGCACATCGAGCTTGTCGATTACAGAACGCAGATTGTTGTAGATGTTGTCCGGCGCAGTGATGATCAGCGAATTGGTCATCGGGTCGGCCTGGATCAGCACGGTGGTGCCGCCGATCTGCACGCTGGCGCCGGTCGAAGTCGGTGCACTGCTGGCATTGGTCGACGTGGTGGCGGCCTGCGCATTGCCGCTGGCGCCGCCCGCCGATGTGTTCGGGGTATTCGGCGATAGCCCGGCGCTTTGCGCCACACCGCTGTCCTGCCCGGTGAGGATGCCCTTCAGCGTGGCGGCGAGCTTGGTCGCCTCGGCATTCTTCAGGTAGACCACATTGATGTTGCCGCCGCTCGCCCCGGGCTGGTCCAACGTCTCGACCAAGCGACGGATCTGCTGCGCATGCACCGCCGTCTCGCTGCGGATCAGCAGGCTGTTGCTGCGCACGTCCGGCACCACCGCGCTGCGGCGCACGCCTTCGGGCGCCGGCGCACCGGCGTTCACACCGGAGACATTGACCTCGGGCATCAGCCGCCCAACCGTCTGCGCCACGTCCACCGCCGACGCATACTGCAGCCGGATCGGAAACACATCCGAGCTCGGCGGCACGTCGATGCTGTCGACGATGCGGTTGAGCCGCTGGATGTTGTCGGCATAATCGGTGATCACCAGCGTATTGCCGGCCGGATACGCGGAAATTGCGTTGTTTGGCGTGATCAGCGGTCGCAGGATCGGCACCAGCTGCGTGGCCGATTCGTACTTGAGCGGATACACCTGGGTGATGATGCGATCGCCGCTGACCCGGCTGCCCGGCTTGGTCGTCACGCTGTAGTTCTGCTTGGCATCGGCCTCGGGTACCACCTTGACGGTGCCGCCCGACTCCACCACGGCAAACCCTTGCTGACGCAGTGCCGACAGCAGGATGGGGAATACTTGACTCTTCTTCACCGGCTGGGTCGACACGATGTTCACCGTGCCCTTCACCCGCGGATCGAGCACGAAGTTCTTGCCGGAAATCAGCCCGACCGCCTTGATGGTGGACTCCAGATCCGCATTGACGAAATTGAGCGTGACCTCGTCGTCGGCCGCGAACGCGGGCGTAGCGGCCAGCAGGGCCAGGGCAAGCACGAGAGGGCGCAATCGGGTCATCGGTTTACCGTTTACGGTTGAATTTGATATTGCAGGTTGACGAGGCTGCCGTTGCGCAGCACCTGCAGCGTCACCTGGTTCAGCTGGCTGAACTGACTGTAGACGAGCGACATGTCGGAGACATCGCCGAGCGCACGGCCGTTGGCCTGCTTGAGCACATCGCCATTCTGCAGCTGTAGCAGGCTGGCAAAAGGCTGGGTCGATGCGTTGGTGATACGGATGCCACCGCCCTGTGCTGGAGCCAGGCCCTTGTTCCAGTCGGCGATATTGAGTCCCTGCATCGCCTCTGCCATCACGCCGCGCGTCACCTTGAGCTGCGGACCGGTGGCTGCGCTCTGTGGCGACATCTGCGCGGCCACGGCGGCGGCCTCGGCATTGGCGATCACATCTGCCGGCGTATCGCCGGATGGCGCGGGCATGGTATTTCCTGCCGCAGGAATGGCCGCCGCTTGCTCACGACCTTCCAGCATGATGTCCTCGCTGCGCCCGCCGTTGTCCACGCGAGCCCGGTCACGCTCGACCGCAAGCAACTTGACGCCCGGTTGCAGCTCGTCGCCGGGCCGGGCTGCCAGCGCGGTAGGGCCGACCCCAGTGAAGATGGCAGCACTGAAGCCTTCGCCACCGGCAATCACCGCCACCAGCTTGATCGATAAGGTGCTGGCGACCGCCGTCTGCTGGGTTTGCGCCTGACCAAACCAGCCCGGCGCATTCATCCAGCCACCGGAACGGGCTACCGGCGCCTCGGCCGGCTGCGACAGCCTGAGATCGGGCGAAGAAGGCGCGGCAATGCGCCAGAACAGACCGGCCAGTAGCCAGGACAGGGCCACCACCAGAATCAGTTCGGCCGCAGTAACTAGCGTGCGATTACGAAGGCGCAGAAAGGCGGGAACGTTCACGTGAACGGGCCGAATTCAGGTACGAGAAAGGGGCATTTATACCTCAAGGCCCCGCGCATTGACTACCGTAGGTGCATGGCGCGGGTCGCAGCAATGCTCACGGAAAAATGTTGCAGTAACTCGTTGACACCCTTCGGAACGCATGATTTAATGCGCCCTCTTTCGACGGCGGGTGGTTAGCTCAGTTGGTAGAGCGTCTGCCTTACACGCAGAATGTCGGCGGTTCGATCCCGTCACCACCCACCAGCAACGCCCGTTGCTGAGTGCGTTGAAAGTCCGCTGCGGAGCGGTAGTTCAGTTGGTTAGAATACCGGCCTGTCACGCCGGGGGTCGCGGGTTCGAGTCCCGTCCGCTCCGCCAGCACTCCTCTCGATTTCCCAATACTTTGTTTAGATTAGTCTGCAGCCACCGTCCGAACGGGTTGCTGACTTGTGCCGCGCTGCTCTGCCGTACCCACGGCTTACAGCGACGCTTGGCGGGGGATCGCTTGCGGATCAAATATCACACATGCATCGCCAAGTCGCAGCGAGCGGGCTAAACTGGTCCCACTCATTGCCGTAAACAAGACCTGAACAGGCATGGTGCCCAAAAACTCGCCCTCGCGCCTCGATACCGCCCTGCTCGGCCTCGCGCTGCTAACCTGCGTGATGGCTGCCGTCGTGCTGCAGTGGTGGGCTGCCGACCGGATCGGCAATGGTATCTGGCTGGTGCACGGCTGGATTGCCCTCGCTGTACTCGGCCTGATCCATCTTGCCTTGCGCCGCGCGCCGCAGCCGGAACATGCCCCCGCGCAGGCCGCCGCCCTCGCCCCATCCAATGACGACACCGTCGCCCGCTGCCTTCCGGACATCGTCTGGCGCATCGACTACGCCACGCGCGCCGTCACCGCGCTCAACGCCAACGACGTGCCCGGCCATCCGCGTGCAGAAGAAACCAGTGCCAAGCTATCTGCCCTGCTGCCGGCACGGGTCTCGCGCCAGTACCTCGAAGCACTGATCACCGTGCAAAGCACCCAGGCGCCGCAGCAGTTCGAATACCGCCTGGCGGCTGGTGAGCAAGACGAGCAGCGCGCCTTCGAGGCAAGGCTGTTGCCGCTGTCGGGCAAGGATTGCCTCGCGCTGATCCGCGATGTCTCGGACATGAAGGCCACCGAGGAAGCGCTGTTCAACCAGCAACTGTTTGTGCACCAGATCATCGATTCCAGCCCCAGCCTGATCTTCGTACGCGACAAGCACGGCCGCTTCCTGCTGGTGAACCGAGCCACGCAGAGCGCGCTGGGCCACGATTTGCTGGTGCAGTCGCATACCGGCTTTGCCGAGCAGCAACTGCCCTTCACCAGCGGTGATGCCGATGTGCTGGACAAAGGCGAGACGGTACGCATCGTCGACCACTACACGCTGGCCAACGGCCGCACCCACTGGTTCGACATCATCAAGCAACCGCTGATCCGCGATGGCGAGGTCTACATCCTGTCGATCGCGATGGATATCTCGCACGTGAAGGCCGCCGAGGCCGCACTTGCCGGCAACGATCCGCTCTCCGGCGAGGTGGCCGATGCGCTGCCACAGCCCTTCATGCTGGTACGCGACGGCAATATCGAATTCGCCAATCTCGCCGCTTGCCTGCTGTTGAACACACCGCCGTCCGGCGTGCTCGGCCGACCGCTGTCGGCCTTCGCCGGCAATGCCGAAGCGCTGCTTGCGTGCAGCGACTTCGAAGCGCATCCGTTCGAGCGGCAGCGTGGCGAGAGCCATCCTTGCTGGGCACGGCGTGTGCGCCAAGGCGCGGGCGATGCGCAGCTCATCATCTTCGACACCTCGCGCGAGACGCAGGACGCCTGAGCAAGCCCGCCTCCCCGCCATGTTAGAATCCGGCCGCCTCGCGGCCGT
This sequence comes from Chitinolyticbacter meiyuanensis, assembly GCF_008033135.1. Taxonomy (NCBI): domain Bacteria; kingdom Pseudomonadati; phylum Pseudomonadota; class Betaproteobacteria; order Neisseriales; family Chitinibacteraceae; genus Chitinolyticbacter; species Chitinolyticbacter meiyuanensis. Next base: position 1,784,029 of record NZ_CP041335.1, on the reverse strand, counting down.
TTTCCATTCTGCACAGCTCGATGACCCAGACTCCCACGCTCGCCTATCTGCAACAACAGCTCGACCTCGCGCCCGCCCGCCAACGCTGGGCACTGGAACGCAAGCTGCGCACGCTGGCCGAACGGCTGGTACAAGGCAAGCCCTCGGATCGCATGGCGAACGAACTACAAACAGAACTCGATGCAGCCGTCGCCAGCATCGCCCGCCGCCGCGAACGGCTGCCCCGCCCTGAATTCGACGACACCCTGCCGGTCAACCAGAAGCGCGACGAAATCGCCGCCGCCATTGCGGCCAATCAGGTGGTGATCATTTGTGGCGAGACCGGCTCCGGCAAGACCACGCAGCTACCCAAGATCTGCCTCGAACTCGGCCGGGGCGTAACCGGCCTGATCGGCCACACCCAGCCACGGCGCCTGGCAGCCCGTTCAGTGGCCAGCCGCATTGCACAGGAGCTGAAGAGCGAGCTTGGCCAGCTGGTTGGCTACAAGGTGCGCTTCACCGAAAAATCCAGCGGCGACAGCTACATCAAGCTGATGACGGACGGCATCCTACTCGCCGAGACGCTATCGGACCGCTATCTCGCCAATTACGACACCATCATCGTCGACGAGGCACACGAGCGCAGCCTGAACATCGATTTCCTGCTGGGCTACCTGAAGCAGCTGCTGCCACGCCGGCCAGACCTCAAGGTGATCGTCACCTCGGCCACCATCGATGCCGAACGCTTCTCCAAACACTTCGACGGCGCACCCGTACTGGAAGTCTCCGGGCGCACCTATCCGGTGGAAGTACGCTATGCGCCGATCCGCAGTGGCGACGAGGATGATGCCGAGATCGAGATGGAAGAAGCGATCGTGCGCGAAACCGAGCACCTGTGGCGCCACGATGGCCCCGGTGACGTGCTGGTGTTCCTGCCCGGCGAGCGCGAGATCCGCGAAACCGCCGAGGAATTTCGCAAGGCCAAGCTGCGGGATGCCGAGGTGATCCCGCTGTTTGCGCGGCTATCAAACGAGGACCAGCAGCGCATTTTCCGCCAGAGCAATGGCCGTCGCGTGGTGCTCGCCACCAACGTCGCCGAAACCTCGCTTACCGTGCCAGGCATCCGCTACGTGATCGACGGCGGCCAAGCGCGTATCAATCGCTACAGTCCGCGCGCCAAGGTCGAGCAGTTGCTGGTGGAGAAGATCAGCCAGGCGAGCGCCCGCCAGAGGGCCGGCCGCTGTGGCCGGGTGTCCGCCGGCGTGTGCGTGCGGCTGTACGACGAGGACGATTTCAACAACCGCCCGGCCTTCACCGACCCCGAGATCATCCGCTCCAGCCTCGCCGCCGTCATCCTGCGGATGGCCGCGCTCAAGCTCGGCCGGGTCGACGCCTTTCCCTTCATCGAGGCACCATCGAGCCGGCTGATCGCCGATGGCTACGCCCAGTTGCGCGAACTCGGTGCCGTCGACGACAACGACGAACTCACCCGCACCGGCTCGCAACTGGCGCGATTGCCGGTCGATCCGCGCCTGGGCCGCATGCTGCTGGCCGGGCACGACAATGGCTGCCTCAAGGAGATCCTCATCATCGCCGCTGGCCTGTCGGTGCAGGACCCGCGTGAACGCCCGTTCGAGGCGCGCGACGCCGCCAGCCGGGCGCATGCGCGCTTCACCGATGAAAAATCGGATTTCCTTTCCTACCTGCACCTATGGGCCTTCTTTGAGGAGGCGCTCGCCGGCAACAGCTCCAACCGCCAGCTGGTGAACCTGTGCCACGAGCACTTCCTCTCTTACCTGCGGCTGCGTGAATGGCGCGACCTGCATCGCCAGCTCACCGATATCGTCGACGATCTGGAGTGGAAGCCCGGTAGCGCGGCTGGCACCTACGAGCAAATCCACAAGGCGCTGCTCACCGGCCTGTTGGGCAACTTGGGGATGAAGCAGCCGGAGAACGACGAATACCTCGGCGCACGGGCCATCAAGTTCAACATCTTCCCCGGCTCGGGCCTGAAGAAGGCACGGCCGAAGTGGATCGTCGCGGGCGAAATCGTCGAGACCAGCAAGCTCTACGGCCGCGTGGTCGCCGCGATCGAGCCCGAATGGGTCGAGCGGCTAGCCGAGCACTTGGTGAAGAAACAGTATTTCGATCCGCACTGGGAGAAGGACAGCGCACAGGTGGTAGCGAGCGAGCGCGTCACGCTATACGGGCTGCCCATCGTTAACCGGCGACGCGTGCACTACGGCAAGATCAATCCGACCGAGGCGCGCGCGCTCTTCATCCGCGAGGCGCTGGTCAAGTTCAACTACAAGAGCAGCGCCAAGTTCTTCGATCACAACCTCGAATTGCTGCTGGAAATCGAGGAGCTGGAACACAAGGCACGACGCCAGGACATCGTGGTCGACGAAGAAGCACTCTTCGCCTTCTTCGACGCGCTGATTCCAGCCGACGTGGTGAATGGTGCCGGCTTCGAGGCCTGGCGCAAGAAGGCCGAGCAGGCGCAGCCACAGTTGCTGTTCCTGTCGCGCGACTATGTGATGAGCCATTCGGGCAGTCGCGTCACCGAGGAGCAGTTTCCGCCGTTCTTCCGGCTGGCCGAGGCGAAATTGCCGCTGGCCTATCGCTTCGAACCCGGCCATCCGCTCGACGGCGTGACCATCACGCTGCCGCTGCATCAGCTCAATCGGGTGAACCACGCGGTGTTCGACTGGCTGGTGCCCGGCATGCTGCGCGAAAAGATCACGCTGCTGGTCAAAGCATTGCCCAAGGCGATCCGCCGCCTGTGCGTGCCGGTGCCCGAGTTCGCCACCCGCATGCTGACCGAGCTGGAACGCGCCGACCGCGAGGCCCCGCTACTGCCACAACTGGCGCAAGCCATCACCCGTGGCGTCGGCCAGCCGGTAAGTGCCGACGAGCTCGACGACAGCGAGCTGCCGCTGCACCTGAAGATGAACTACCGCGTGATCGATGATGGTGGCCAGGAGCTTGCCAGCGGGCGTGACCTGATCGCCATCCGTGCCCAATTGGGTGAAGCAGCCCAGTTGACCTTCCGTGACGAGGCCGACGATGGCGGCATCGAGCGCGATGGCATCACCGCCTGGGATTTCGGCGACCTGCCGGAGCAGCTGACCATCAAGCGTCAGGGCCGCAAGCTCACCGGCTATCCGGCCCTGGTCGACGAAGGCGAGGCCTGCGCGATCCGCCTGTTCGATACCGCGCATGCGGCGAACGAGGCGCATCGGGCCGGCGTGGTGCGGCTACTGCGCATCGAGCTCAAGGATCACGTGAAGCAGCTGGAAAAGTCGGTGCCGAACTTCCAGCAATTGGCGATCCAGCTACGGACGCTCGGCAACGCCGACATGCTGATGGACGATATCGTCACTGCCATCTGCAACCGTGCTTTCATCGGCGACGATGAGCTGCCGCGCAAGAAGAAGGCGTTCGACGAACAGAAGAGCCGCGCCAAGGTACGATTGCCGAGCGTGCGCGACGCCGTGGTCCGTGCACTCTCCGAAGTCGTGGCCGAATACACGCCGATCACCCAACTCCTGGCCAAGCCCGGCCCCTTGCAGCACGAGCTCAAGGCCCAGCTGTCCCAGCTGGTAATGAATGGTTTCCTTGCCGCCACCGATTGGGAGCAACTGCCACGGCTGCCGGTCTACCTGAAGGCGATGCGGGTACGACTGGACAAGCGGGTGCAGAATCCGGCGCGTGATACTCAGCGCGGCGGCGAAGTCGCCGCATTGTGGCAGCGCTGGCAGGACGAGCTGGCGCGCTGGCAGCGCGAAGGACGTGACACCGCGCCCCTGCTGCCGTTCCGCTGGATGATCGAGGAGCTGCGCATTTCGCTGTTTGCACAGGAGCTGCGCACTCCCTATCCCATCTCGCTCAAGCGCCTCGACAAGGCTTGGGCGGAGCTCACTCGCCGCTGAGCATGCCGGCCCGGCCGCCAGCCGGTCGGCTAACACATGGCCCCGCCGTTTATTCGGCTTTTCCTTACTTTCAGCGTCTGTAGGGCCGAGCGCTGAATATTCACATTGCGCGCTGCAGCATCTGCTGCGTTTTCACCACGAAACCGCTATTTATCAGCGATTTAGCGCGATCGTCGTTTTCTCTTCCTTTGAAATTGTCTCGTCATCAAAGACGCGTTAGCATCCGGCTGGCACAGAGTGACTTTCTGTGTCTTTAATGTTCAATTAATTAGAAATTCATAATACAAGGAGTGTCCCATGCGTTTTAAATCTACTCTGCTCGGTCTGGTGATCGGTGCGGTGCTGGCAGCGGGTAGCGCGCAAGCTGCGCTGATCGCCTCCGGCTCGCAGAGCTTCGACAAGGACAACCTGCTGATCTACGGCGACACCTTCACGTCGTCCGTTTCCAGCAGCAACGCCGTGCTCGACGTGCTGTTCACCCCGACCACCAAGGGCAACCTGAACAGCCTGCTGTTCGGTCTGTTCGATCACAACACCAACGATTGGCTGGTGTTCGATGCGTTCGCTGGCAACGAAGGGTTCACCAAGGACGGCAACCGCAAGACCGGGTTCTCGTACAGCTTTGATGACCTGACCGTCACCAACGGCCACAGCTACACCTTCGGCCTCTTGGGCTTCGGCAAGAAGTACACCGGTGACTTCAGCTACACGCTGACCAACCCGGTTCCGGAACCCGAAACCTACGCACTGATGGGTCTCGGTCTCGCCGCCCTGATCGCTCGCCGTCGCAAGGCTGGCAAGAAGTAATTCGCCGCCGCTGCAACGGAAAACCGCGCCCTTGGGCGCGGTTTTTCATTGTCGCGATCCAGCCTGAACAGCGCAGCCGGAATCTAGCGCGCCACCGAGCGATCCGGATCGCTGCACCATTCGCTCCACGACCCCGGATACAGCCTGCCACCGTCGAGCCCGGCCACGGCCAGCGCCAGCAGGTTGTGGCAAGCGGTCACGCCCGAGCCGCATTGGTGCACTACCTCGCCTGGCTCGCGCCCTGCCAGCAGCGCCAGCCATTCGGCACGCAACTCCTCCGCCGGCTTGAAGCGGCCCTCCGCCAGATTGAGCTGGAAAAAGCGGTTGAGCGCCCCTGGGATATGCCCGCCAACCGGGTCCAGCGTCTCGCCGATACCGGCATAGCGCTCGGCGCTGCGCGCATCGATCAGCGTGAAATCGAGGGTATCCAGATTGGCGAGTACCGCGGCGGCATCGACGTGCCGCTCTGCCCGCAAGGCCAGCGTGTAATCATGTGCAGCCCGCTGCGGCGGCTGTGGCGTCAGATCACCACCCGCGGCTTGCCAGGCGACGATCCCGCCATCGAGCACCTGCACCGGCCCGCGGTGGCCCAGCCAGCGCAACAGCCACCAGCAACGTGCGGCGAACATCCCGCCCGCGTCGTCATAGGCAACAACACGGCTGTCCGCATCGATGCCCTGTTCACCGAGCCAGGCCGCCAACCGCTGCGGATCCGGCAAGGGATGGCGGCCGTTGTGCCCGCTCTTGGGGCCGGACAGCACGACATCGAGGTGGGCGAATACCGCGCCCGGCAAATGACCTTGGGCATAGGCACGTGCCCCGGCATCGGGTTCGGCCAGGTTGTGGCGGCAGTCGATGAAGATCAGTTGGTCCGCGATGAGCAGCGCCTCGGCGGCGTTGATAAGGGGAGACATGGGCAACTCCGGGCAAAGAGGGGCAGGTGCGGCGGCATGAGGCCGCCCGGGCCGGCCGCGCACAACAAAACGCCCTCCGTCGGAGGGCGTTCAAATCAGGGCAGACGGCTCAGCGCTCGATGGCCAGCGCCACGCCCATGCCACCGCCGATGCACAGCGTGGCGAGGCCACGCTTGGCGTCGCGACGCTGCAGCTCGTGCAACAGCGTCACCAGCACGCGGGCGCCGGATGCACCGATCGGGTGGCCCAGCGCGATGGCACCACCGTTGACGTTGACGCGGTTCCAATCCCATTGCAGCTCGCGTGCCACGCCCAGGGCCTGCGCAGCGAAGGCTTCGTTGGCTTCGATCAGGTCAAGCTGGTCCAGCGTCCAGCCGGCACGCGCCAGTGCGCGCTGGGTAGCCGGAACCGGGCCCATGCCCATGATGGTCGGGTCGACGCCGGCGGAAGCGGCGGCACGGATGGTGGCGAGCGGGGTCAGCCCCAGCGCGCGCGCCTTGTCGGCGCTCATCAGCAGCACAGCGGCGGCGCCATCATTGATGCCCGATGCATTGCCGGCGGTGACGCTGCCTTCCTTGTCGAAGGCCGGGCGCAGCTTGGCGAGACCATCCATCGAGGCATTGGTCTTGATGAACTCGTCCGCGGCGAACACCAGCGGGTCGCCCTTCTTCTGCGGAATGGTCACCGGCACGATCTCGTCGGCAAAACGACCGGCAGCTTGGGCAGCTGCAGCCTTCTGCTGCGAAGCCAGTGCCAGCTCATCCTGCTCGGTACGGCTGATGTTGTACTTCTTGGCGATGTTCTCGGCGGTGACACCCATGTGGTACTGGTTGTAGGCGTCGGTCAGGCCGTCGTAGACCATGGAATCGATCAGCTGCGCATTGCCCATGCGGAAACCATCACGGCTGCCATTCAAGAGGTGCGGCGTGGCGCTCATGTTTTCCTGACCGCCGGCGATCACGATCTCGTTGTCGCCGGACAGGATGGACTGCACGCCAAGCGCCACCGCCTTGAGGCCGGAGCCGCATACTTGGTTGATGGTGAGGCCCGGCACGGCATCGGGCAGGCCGGCGCGACGCAGCGCCTGGCGGGCCGGGTTCTGGCCAAGGCCGGCGGTGAGCACGTTGCCAAGGATCACTTCGCTGACCGCTTCACCGGCAACGCCAGTCTTGTCGAGGAGGGCCTTGATCACGATGGCGCCGAGTTCCGGGGCCGAAACCTTGGCGAGCGCGCCGCCGAAGTTGCCGATTGCCGTGCGCTGCGCGGCGACGATTACCACATCAGTCATTGCCTTTCTCTCCGAAATCGGGCTTTTGCCCAGTGGTGTACCGCGCCTTGGCGGCACGGTCTTATCTTAGTTTTCTCGGCGGCACGGACGGTCCATCCGGCCGCCGAACGGGCGTCAGGCGAGGCGTTCCTTCACATAGCGCCCCGGTGCCGGCTCGATCGCCGGGAAACCTGCCGCGCCCAATGTCTTCTTCGCTGCCACCTGCTTGCCCGATTGCGGCGCAAGCCAGGCATGCCAGTCCTGCCACCAGCTGCCTGGTCGGGCTTCGGCGCCGGCAAACCACGCATCGGCCTCCGGCGGCAGCGCCTCGTTCACCCAATAATTGCGCTTGTTGGTGGTCACCGGATTGATGGTGCCGGCGATATGGCCGGAGGCGCCGAGCACGAAGCGCAGCGGGCCGCGGAACAGATGCGTGGTGCCGTAGGCCGACTGCCAGGGCACGATATGGTCCTCGCGCGCAGCGAAGACATAGGTCGGCACTTCAATGGTGGTGAGGTCGATATCGACACCGCACAGCGCGAAGCTGTTCGGCTTCACCAGGTTGTTCTTCAAATACATGTTCTCGAGGAAGAACGTATGCATGGGCAGCGCCAGATTGGCCGAATCGTTGTTCCAGTACAGCAGGTCGAACGGCGGCGGTGTCTTGCCCTTGAGGTAGTTGTTGACGACGTAATTCCAGATCAGGTCGTTGGCCCGCAGCGCGGCGAAGGTGCGCGCCAGTTCCTTGCCGGAGATCACGCCGCCGGTCTCCATCTGCGGCTCGCGCGAACGGATCACGTTCCAGTCGATGAAATGCTTGATGTCGCCCGGCTCGGTGTGGTCGAGCATCACCGTCATCAGCGTCACCGACTTGAACCAGTCGAGCTCACGATCCTGCATCACCGGCAGCGCCGTCGACACCAGTTCGCCGCCGATGCAGAATGACAGCACGTTCATCTGCGGCTTTTTGGTGATGGCACGCACCACCTCGCCAGCCTTGATCACGCCCTGCTCGACGTAGTCATCCCAGTTCAGCTTGCCAAGTTCCGGCGTGATCGATTTCCACGACACCAGGAAGGCGGTGTAACCCTGCTCGACGATCCACCGCACCATGGAGTTCTCGGGCTGCAGATCCATGATGTAGTACTTGTTCACGCACGGCGGCACGATCAGCAGCGGCACCTCGAACACCTTGGCGGTACTCGGCGTGTATTGCAGCAGCTGGAACAGCTCGTTCTCGAACACCACCGCACCCGGCGTCACCGCAAGATTCTCGCCCACAGTGAACTGGCTCTCGTCAGTCTGGGTGATGCTGCCCTTCTGCACGTCAGCCAGCAGCTTCTTCACGCCTTCGTGCAGGCTGGCGCCCTGGGTCTCGTTGGCGAGCTTCATCACCTCAGGATTGGTCAACGCGAAATTGGCCGGGCTGATGGCATCAAGGTACTGGCGCGTGAAGAACGACGCCCGTTCACGGGCGGCATCATCACCTGGCGCCGTTTCCACCGAATCGAGCAGCCAGCGCGCGGTGAGCAGATAGCTTTGCTTGATGAAGGAATACGGTGGTTCCTCCCACTCGGGCGCGTTGAAGCGGCGATCGCCCTTCTCCGGCTCGATCAGCTTCTGTGGCGGCTTTGCGCCAACGAAGCCCAACCACAGGTCCAGTTGCTGCTGGTAGAACGCGGCCTGCTTTTCCAGCCATTGCGGCTGCGATTCGAACCAGCCGGCCAGGCCGCTCGCCGGTTCGCTGGCGGAGCCGGACGCAGCTCCCTGGGTTGCCCATTGCTGCCACCATTGGCGGTTGGCATCGTTCAGATGTTGCAGCAAGGCATCGAGAGACGGCGGGTTCAGCACAGCACACTCCAGGTGGACAAGCGCGGCAAATGCTTGGACAGTGCATACACAAAACCAACACGCCGCAATTGGGAGAAGCACTTAAATTGTGCGACGCAGCATACAAAAATCCCAGTTTTGGCGCAAGCCAGCAGAAATCATTGAAGAAACAGCATGCACAATCGGTCGGTTCTTATTGATTAAACATGACTTTTTTCATAGTCTTGCATTAAAATCAGCAGCAACTGATACACCCCAACCGCGCCAAGCGTTCAACAGGCGGGAGACACAACAATGCGCAATTGGATCAACGCCCTAGGCTTCGTGCTCGTCGCCGCCTGCGTGAGCGCGCCCTCGCTTGCCGTCGCCAAGACGACGGAAAGCAAGCAGGCCAGCGCCAAGCAAGGCAAGAAGACGGCCCAGCGCAAGAGCAATCTGTCCCGCGTGGCCACGGCCAATGCGCGACGGAACGTGAGCGTCGCGCGCGCCGTGGCGGCGCCTGTCGTTTCCGAGCATCCCGGCGTGCAATCAGCCGGCGTGCTGATCATGAGCGAGCGCAGCGGCGAAGTCGTCTACGAGAAGAATGCCGATGCCGTGGCACCGATCGCGTCGATCACCAAGCTGATGACCGCGATGGTGGTGCTCGATGCCCAGCTGCCGATGAATGAACTCCTGAGCATCGGGCCGGAAGACGTCGACACGCTGAAGAACACCAGCTCGCGCCTGGGCGTGGGCACCCAGCTCACCCGCGCCGAGATGCTGCTGCTGGCGCTGATGTCGTCGGAAAACCGCGCGGCTTCCTCGCTGTCGCGCCACTACCCCGGTGGTCAGCCGGCCTTCCTGCGCCGGATGAACGACAAGGCCCGCGAGCTGGGCCTGCCGCACACCCGCTTCTTCGATGCCACCGGCCTCACGCCGAACAATGTCTCCACCGCGCGCGAGCTGGCCAAGCTCGTCACTGCAGCGCATCGCTATGCGGAGATCCATCACTTCAGCACGTCGAGCGAGTACGCCTTCATCTCCAACCTCACCGGCCGGGAACTACAGTTCCGCAATACCAACCCGCTGGTGCGCGAGAGTGACTGGACCATCGGCCTGTCCAAGACCGGCTACACCAACGAGGCCGGGCGCTGCCTGGTGATGCAGGCCACCATCAACGGCTCGCCGGTGGTGATGGTGCTGCTCGATTCGGATGGCAAGTTCACCCGCATCGGTGACGCCAATCGCGTGCGCAAATGGCTGGAAACCAGCCCGTATGCGCAACTGCATGCCGGCACCTACTGAGCGGCTTCACTTCACGCGATACCAACAACGGCGCCTCAGGCGCCGTTGTTGTTTTCCGCGCTGTAATCGCGCACCGGCAGCCGCGCCATCCAGCAGAACAACGGCAACCACAGCGCGACCACAATCAACACCGGCCAGCCATATCCCCGCAGCATCCACGCCGACCAGGCAAAGCTGGCGCTCATCAGCAGCAGGGCCCAACGCTTGCCCCGCCGCGGCAGTGCACGATGTTCCCGCCAAAGCCGGATGGCCGGGCCAAACCGCGGGTGATCCAGCAGGCGGCGCTCGAGTCGCGGCGAGGAACGGGCAAAGCAGGCGGCAGCCAGCAACACGAACGGCGTGGTCGGCAACAGGGGCAGCGCAACGCCGGCCGCGCCCAGCAGCAGCGACACCAGGCCACCGCCCAGCCAGAGCGAGCGTCGCAGTCCGCTCATCAAACGAACTGCATCAACCAGGCCTTGAACTGACCGGAAGGCAGCGCCCCGGCGAGCCGCTCCAGCTCGTTGCCACCATCGAACACCGCGATGGTCGGGATACTGCGGACCTTGTACTGGGCGGCCAATGCCTGCTCGGCATCGGTATCGACCTTGACGAACAGCGCCTTGCCGACAAAGGCCTCCGCCGCAGCGGCAAAAGCCGGCGCGAACGACTGGCACGGGCCGCACCAGGTGGCCCAGAAATCAACGACGACGGGCACCTGGCTGTGGCGCAGCAGCTCCGGCAGGTTGTCCGCGGTACCGGTCAGCGGCGCATTCAGCAGCGGTGCATGGCAGGCACCGCAGTTGGGTGCATCACCCAGGCGGGTGGCGTCGAGGCGGTTGCCCGCGTGGCAGTGTGGACAGGCAACGATCATGGCAATGGCTTTCCCAGCTGGTTGAGTGGAATCTTCAGGTAGCGCGTGCCGTTGGGCTCGGGCTCCGGCAGCAGACCAGCGCGAATATTGACCTGCAGCGCTGGCAGGATCAGTTGTGGCATGGCCAGGCCTGCATCGCGCGCGGTCCGCATGGCAATGAAATCGTCCCGCCGGGTGGCGCTGTTGATATGGATGTTACGGGCTTTCTGCTCGGCGATGGTACTGGCACCGGCGACTGCCGTGCGGCCCGCAGGCGGATAGTCGTGGCAGGCGTAGAAACGGGTGCTGTCCGGCAAGCGGTAGAGGCGCTGCACCGAATCGAACAGCCGCCCGGCATCGCCACCGGGGAAATCGCAGCGCGCGGTGCCCACATCGGGCGGAAACAAGGTATCACCAGCAAACAAGGCGTCTTCCACCAGATACGCCATGTCGGCAGGCGTATGGCCGGGCACAAACAACGCCCTCGCCTGCAGACTGCCAATCTCGAAACACGCGTCGTCGTCGAACAGCACGTCGAACTGGCGGCCATCCGGCATGAATTCGCACTCCAGCCCATACAGCAGCTTGAATACCCGTTGCACTTCGGTGATGCGACGGCCAATGGCAATACGACCGCCCACCCGCTCCCTGAGCCAGGCCGCGGCGGATAGATGATCGGCGTGTGCGTGCGTTTCGAGGATCCATTGCACGGTGAGTCCCAGCGCCTGCGCCTGGTCGACCAGGCGCTGGGCCGACGTGCTGGCGGTATGGCCGGAGCGTGGATCGAAATCGAGCACGGGATCAACCAGCGCGGCGGCGCCGCCCGGGTGGTCGTACACGAGGTAACTGAAGGTGGCGGTCTGCGGATCGAAGAACGAAATGACATGCGGTCTCGGCATGGTGACTCCTGTGGGCTGGCAAGCACCGGCCCGGTCTTGAATACATTATATTTTTATATATAATATTTTCAAGCATTCGCCGGGAGCACCCATGCTGGATTCCCAAGCGCTGGCGCAGTTGCGCGGCGCAGCCGGTCGGGCCACCGGCCTGATGAAGGCGCTGGCCAACGAAGATCGCCTGCTGCTGCTTTGCCAGCTGGTCAACGGCGAGCTGTGCGTATCGGATTTCACCGAGCGCACCGGCATCAGCCAGCCGACGCTGTCGCAGCAGCTCGGTGTGTTGCGCAACGAGGGCCTGGTCAACACCCGCCGCGATGGCAAGCGCATCTACTACAGTCTGGCCAACCCGGATGTGCTGCGCGTGCTGCAACTGCTGCATGAGCTCTATTGCCCTGCCCCGGCAACAGCCACAAGGGAACCCAAGCCATGATGCTGGACTGGCAACACTTCACGCCGTGGAGCGCGCTCGCCGGTGGCGTGCTGATCGGCCTTGCCGCCGGCATGCTGGCCCTGCTTGCCGGGCGCATCGCCGGCGTCAGTGGCATTGTCGGTGCACTGTTGCAGCAGGATGGGGCCCGCTCTGGATGGCGCTGGGCGTTTGTCGCCGGCCTCTTGGCCGCGCCGCTGGGCTGGCTCGCCTTCCAGGCAGCGCCCACCATCCAGCTGCAAGCCAGCCCATTCTGGATGGTCATTGCCGGATTGCTGGTGGGCATCGGTACCCGTTATGCCAATGGCTGCACCAGCGGCCACGGCGTGTGCGGGCTATCGCGGCTATCGGTGCGCTCGCTGGTGGCGGTGCTGGTGTTCATGGGCACCGGATTCGCCACCGTGTTCGTCCTTCGTCACCTGCTGTGAGGCCCGCCGTGCTGCCGTTGATTTCCTTCGCTGCCGGCCTGATCTTTGGCGCCGGGCTAATCGTGTCCGGCATGGCGAACCCAACCAAGGTACTGGGTTTTCTCGATCTTGCCGGCGCATGGGATCCGAGCCTGGCGCTCGTGATAGGCGGCGCCATTGCCAGCGCCAGCGGGCTGTTCGCCTGGGCACAACGGCGCTCGACCACCCTACTGACCGCCGAGCCGATGCAGTTGCCAGCCAGCCGCACGATCGACCGCCGGCTGCTGCTGGGCAGTGTCCTGTTCGGTGCCGGCTGGGGATTGGCTGGCATCTGCCCTGGGCCCGCGCTGGTGGGCCTGATATTCGATCCACTGGGCTTTGCCCCGTTCATGCTCGCCATGCTGGCAGGCTTCTGGCTGTTTGGCCGGTGGGAGCGCCGGCGTGGCTAATGCACCGGATTGGCTACCGATCGCCCGCTGGCTGCCCCGCTACCGCAGGGCCGACCTGCTGGGCGACCTGGGCGCCAGCATCGTCGTTGCCGTATTGCTGATCCCGCAGAGCATGGCCTACGCCATGCTGGCCGGCCTGCCTCCTGTCACGGGGCTCTACGCCAGTACCTTGCCGTTGCTGGCCTACGCGCTGTTCGGCCATGGCATGACCCAGTCGGTCGGCCCAATGGCACTGACGTCATTGATGACGGCCAGCGCGCTGGCGCCGATCATCGCCACCGGCCAGGATCCGCTCGCGGCCGCGACGGTGCTGGCCCTGCTGTGCGGAGCAATGCTGATCGCGTTCGGCTTGCTGCGCCTGGGGCGAATCACCCGCCTGTTGTCGCTGCCGGTCGTCAGCGGCTTCACCAGCGGCACGGCCATCCTGATCGGGCTGGGTCAGCTCGGCCCGCTGCTGGGTATCCGCATCACCGGCGAGCAATTGCCGGAACAACTGGCCCACTGGCTGCAGGCCGCCATGCAGCTGCAACCAGCCCCCCTGGGCTTCGGCTTGGTGGCGCTCGGCCTGTTCTGGCTGGTGGGCGAAGCGCTGCCCCGGCTGCTGCAACAGCGCGCACTGTTTTCCAGGCTGTTGCCGATCGTGGTGCTCGTCCTCCTGACCAGATACGCCCATACCCACCCTCAGCTCGCCAAGGTGGGACCACTGCCATCGGCCGAGCTCACGCTCTCGTGGCCCACGGCAACGCTGGATGGCATCGCCGAGCTATGGCTGCCCGCGCTGCTGATTGGCCTCGTGGGCTACCTGCAAAGCCTGACCATCGCCCAGACGCTGGCGCAGCAACGCGGCGAAACGGTCGATCCGGACCAGGAGCTGCTGGCGCTCGGCGCCGCCAACCTTGCGGCCGGCAGCGTCGGCGGCCTGCCGGTGAGCGGCGGCTTCTCGCGCACAGCAGTGAATGCCGGCGCCGGTGCCCGCACTCCGATGGCCGGTGTCTTCACAGCCGGCTGGATCGTGCTGGCCGCCGCCACGCTGGGCGACCTGCTGGCCTTGCTGCCCAAGGCGGCACTGGCCGCCACCATCGTGCTCGCCGCGTTCAAGCTGATCGACCTGCACCAGCTGCGCGCCAGCTGGCGCTACGACCGCCGCGATGGCGCCGCATTGATCGCCACGCTCGCCGTCACGCTGCTATTCGGCGCCATGCCGGGCATCGCCAGCGGCGTGCTGCTGTCGCTGGCGCTCTACATCCACCGCACCAGCCAGCCGCAGATCGTGGTGCTCGGCCGCCTGCCGGGTACCGAGCATTTCCGTAACGTCGAGCGCTTCGACACCGAGACCTGGCCGCAACTCACACTGTTGCGGCTCGACGAGAACCTCTACTTCGGCAACGCCCGCGCCGTCGAGGACGGCGTGCTCGCCCGGCTGGACGCCGACACCCGCGACGTGGTGCTGGTGCTCTCGGGCGTTGCCAGCATCGACTACAGCGCAGCAGGCATGCTGGACAAGCTTGATACCACCCTCGCCGCACGAGGCATTGCGCTACATCTTGCCGAGCTCAAGGTACCGCTGCAGCAGCGCCTTGCCGCGAACCAGCTGCTCGGCGCGCTCAGGGACCGGAGCTTTCTCAACGCCCATCAAGCCGTCATCGCGCTGTTGTCGGCGGAGCCATCAACAAAAAACCCGGCCTAAGCCGGGTTTTTTGTCAGATCAATGCTCAGCGTGCCTTGCGATCGCCGATCTTGACGATCTTCAGACTGTTGGTACCGCCCCCCATGCCGACCACGTCGCCAAAGGTGAAGATCACCACGTCGCCGTTCTGCACGATGCCCAGACGCAGCATCTCGACTTCAGCGCGCACCAGCAGGTTTTCGCGGTCGGTGTTCTCATGCGGCAGGATCACCGGGTACACATCGCGGAACAGCGCCAAGCGATTGTAGGTGTCGGCTTCCGGAGTCAGCGCATAGACCGGCACGCCGGAGACGAAGCGGCTGATCCACAGCGCGGACGAGCCTGACTGGGTAAGCGCGGCGATGGCGCGCACCTTGAGATGGGTGGCAGCGAACAGCGCGGCCATCGAGATGCTCTGGTCGATGCGATGGAAATCGCCCTGCGCCAGCACTTCGTCGCTCACCTTGCTTTCGATCGACTTCTCGGCTTCGATGCAGACGCGCACCATGGCCTCGACCGTTTCGATCGGGAACTTGCCGCTGGCCGATTCGGCCGACAGCATCACCGCGTCGGTGCCGTCGAGCACGGCGTTGGCCACGTCGGACACTTCGGCGCGGGTTGGCACCGGGCTCGTGATCATTGACTCCATCATCTGCGTGGCCGTGATGGTGAGCTTGTTCTTGCGGCGGGCCGCCTTGATCATCTTCTTTTGCAACGCTGGCACCGCGGCATCACCCACTTCAACAGCGAGGTCGCCACGGGCGACCATGATGCCATCGGAGGCATCAAGGATTTCGTCGAGGTTGGCCACGGCCTCGGTACGCTCGATCTTGGCGATCAGCAGCGCCTTGCTGCCGGCGGCACGCAGCAGCGTACGGGCCATGTACATGTCGGCACCGGACTTGGGGAACGAGACGGCAACATAGTCGGCATGCAGCTTGGCCGCCGTCTTGATGTCTTCCATGTCCTTGGCGGTCAGCGCCGGTGCGGTCAGGCCGCCCCCCTGGCGATTGATGCCCTTGTTGTTGGACAGGATGCCACCCACCTTCACCACCACGTGGATTTCGCTACCCAGCACTTCGGTCACTTCGAACACCAGGCGGCCATCGTCCAGCAGCAGGATCGCGCCCTGGTCGACATCGTTCGGCAGCTCCTTGTAGTCGAGGCCGACGCGCTCCTGGTTGCCCAGTGTGCAGTTGGCATCAAGGATGAACTTGTCGCCATTCTTCAGTTCGATCTTGTTCTTTTCGAACTTGCCGACGCGGATCTTGGGGCCTTGCAGGTCGACCAGCACCGCCAGCGGGCGCGAGGCCTTGGCCGCCAACTCACGTACCAGTGCGGCGCGATCGATGTGATCCTGTGCCGTGCCATGCGAGAAATTGAGACGGACCATGTTCACGCCGGCGGCGAGCAGGCGCTCCAGCGTAGCGGCATCGCTGGATGCGGGGCCCAGCGTGGCGACGATCTTGGTGCTGCGTAACATAGGGACTGCTCCTGTCTTGGAATGCTGTTGGTTATGTTTTTATACGGCAGAGACGAGACACACCGCCCGGGGTGCGCAGGGGACACACCGTGGCAGACACGGTGCGAGAGAGAACACGGCGGATAGATCCGGTGTATGTCGTCATGAGTTGGCGCGTGCGCCGGTTTGGCACCCCCGACAGGAATCGAACCTGTAACTAGCCCTTAGGAGGGGCTCGTTATATCCATTTAACTACAGGGGCCACAACCCAAGCCACGCGGCTTGATTTGTTTGATCTTCAACGACTTGCCGGCATCACCCAAAGATGCACCGCGTAGGTTGCATCCTTCGGTTGGCACGGGTTTGACGCCGTTGTGGTCATTCAGCACGGCCAGCATGCGACTCGATCTCGTCGCAGCAGTACCAGCAGCACCGAATAAGGCCCGCATTATACCGATCAACGGCCGCTGGCGGGCGGCCGTGCGGGTGAAAGAGCAGGAAAACTGATCTTGAGCAGATCGCGACGCAGTCTCCGCCGGATATCGCCGCAGGCAGGAACTGCATTGCAGCGCCAACGGCACTCCTGCCCCCTAAATCGCTTCCATCCCACCGATGCAGCAATGGGCACGAATCGTTGCAGAGCGAGTACATCGCTTTCCGACAAGCGTGCCTACCTTCGATGATCATGCCGCTTGTTTCGCCACCTCACACGACCTACACCCAAATAACATAAAAATGACAAATAAATTCAGGGAATCCGTGCACGATCAGGAGACTCGCCATGCTGTTCATCACAAATCGTTTTCCCAAAGGCTCCATTCAAAGCCGAGTGGGCAGGCCCTTTGCGTTCGATCTCAAAAACAACGCACCGAGCAATTCCATCTTCTTTTGCGAGCGAAATGCGGATGGCAGCATGGTCGAGCTGGGCGGCATGAATTTCCTGACCAAGCTGAAGGGCTGTCCAGTCCGACAGGTGCTGCTCTATATCCACGGTTTTTCCAATCTGCCTGAAACCGTATTTGCAGCAGCCAGTGAATTCCAGTTGCTGTGCGATCAGAAGGATGACAAGGAAGTGGTGGTGGTGCCCGTCATCTGGCCCTGCGACAACGACCTGGGCATCGTTCAGGACTACTGGGACGACCAGAAATCCGCGGATTTCAGCGCCCCCTCCCTCGCCCGCGCACTGTGCCGCTTCCTGGAGTGGCGCGAATCGAGCAAGAACGACCCGAGCGATCCCTGCCTCAAGCGGATCAACGTACTGGCCCACTCGATGGGAAACCGGGTGCTGCGGGAAACGCTCTGCGCCTGGGATCGGTACGACCTCACAAGCGGCGTGCCACTGATGTTCCGCAACGCCTTCCTGGTGGCTGCGGATATCGAGAACGAATCCATCCACCGGGATCAGAAAGGCAAACTGATTTCGGATGCATCGCGCAATGTCGTTGTCTACTTCGCGGCGGACGATCTGGCCCTGCGGGCCAGCAAGGCCGCGAATCTGAAAAACAAGATCGCATCGCGGCGGCTGGGCCATACCGGCCCGGAAAATTTCGAGCTGACGCCACAGAATGTATATTGCGTGGATTGCGACGACGTGAACAACGACTACGACCCACCCAAGGGCCATTCCTACTTCCGCGCCAAAAACGATGCAATGCAGCCGGGCAAGGTGTTCGAGCACATCTTCCAGTGCCTGCAATCCGGCCGGGTGCCGATAGAAAATCCGGATCGCCGGTTGAGCATCCTCCACGAGGAAGCGTTCAGCTGAGACCGGTATTCGGCGCACCGGGGTTTTCAGGTACTTGGTCAAGGCGGCCGATGATTGAACCGGCCGCCGCTCGCCACGCGATCCAGACTCGTCTGATCACCGAGGCAACCCGTCCGCTTTCAGCAGCGTGCCAAGCAGCGCGTTCGGACTCCCTGCTCAATCGATCTTGCAATACCTAGCAATACTTCACCGCTGGCGGCTTAAGCCCAAGCTCCTGCTACAGCTTTGCTGCGAATTCAGCGCTTTTCCCCCGCATTCTCAAAGTCCCACCAACGCGCCGACGGCTCCATATCCATAGGGCCTACCGGCTTTACATCTTGGTGATTACGAATCATGTGTTTCGGCCTGCGGCGCGATGCATATTTTTCACAGTCGAACCGTGCGCTACCACGGCAACAATGGCATGCGGCTTGCTGGACGATCACTCGACCGTGGCGCTATAGCGCGCCGCACACGTGGGACACACGGCGCTGGACAAGCTGGAATGCATGCCTTGAAAATAGAACGAATGTTCTACAAAACACCATCAACTATGCACGTTGAAGTCATCGAGGAGCTGCCCATGATCCGCGCGGAGGCCCGCCTGACCGGCCAGACCGAACGTTATGCCAATGTCTACGCCTCGCCGCGCCTGCCCGGGCGCATGCTGCAAATCTGCGTGCAGGGTGCGGAACGCGAGGACGGCACTTGGCAGATCTCGGCGAGCTTTCCCACATCGGACAACGCCTTTTTCGACAGCGTGGTCGGCGTATTCCAGGGCTGGGAGCAAGGCAAGGCCGCCGCGCTGCGCTTTGCCAGATATGAAATCGACCTAGGCCGATAAACCGGCGGGAGCATCCCATGGCAGAAAACGAACTCAGCTATTCCGGCAACTACAAGCATCAAACCTACGAAGTACAGGCATTGCAGGATGGCGATGGCTGGATCTACACCTGGACGCTGATCCAGGACGACGGCAGCGAGCGGGTGCACCTGTCGGACCGGGATGCCCGCCTTGCCAACCCCAGCGAAGCCATCGCCACCGGTATCGAATCAGTGCACGACGCCATCGACACCACGACCCGCTGACCGCCACCAAGAGAATCCACCCGATGCCCCCTTCCCCGTTCACCGGCCGCACCGAAGTCCACATGGCGGAGCATCCTTCGCCGCGCAATCCGAAGCAGCTGATCCTCATCCGCATCCAGGGGGACGAACGCCGCGACGGCCTGTGGGAAATCAGTGCAGGCTTCCAGGCCTCCGCCAAGCACCATTACCGCGGCCTCGTCGCGATCAACCGTAACTGGGATGACGGCATCGAATCCGCGCTGCGCTTTGCCCAGGCCAAGATCAAGCTGGGCCGGTTCTGACAGGTTGAGCCCCAATACGACAGTCTTCACGACCAGCTCGGGCTTCGAGCGCACCGCCTACCCGGCACGCCGTTTGCTGGAGCTGCGCCTGGGGGCAACGGGTAACCGCAAGGTCCCGCTCGGTTTTCCTTGGGCCGATGTGGACGGCCCCCGCCTGAATATCCGCGTATTGGCTTAGATCGCCCGTTTCCGCCGCGAAAAAAAGCGCCGCCGTTGCCGCAGTCGACGCGGCCGCCGCAGGAAGAGCGTCGACAGCGTCGCCTCCCCGCTCCACCTAAGCCGAGATTTGACAACGCAATGCAATCCCCAGCTCTTCCATTGAAAAGCGCGGCTGCAAATTACTGATCGGGCATACCGCTTGCCCCACTCCTGTTGCAGGCCCACGACTGCCTGCGTGTCTTGCAACCAAGGAGAAAGCATCATGATCAGCGTTCGCCATATCACCGCGCTATTCGGCGCTTCGGCACTAGCCGCCTCCCTCAGCCTCTCCGCCGCCAGCAGCGGCTCGGCCGGTGATACCGGATCGGGTAGCGCCGTCGACACCAACAGCGGCTGGACCCGCAGCGTCACCCCCACCCCGGATGCCCGCACCGCCAGCGAGCCGGATCGGACCAACCGGACGCGTGGCGACTGACCAAGAGTTCGCTTGGAGCGGCGCCTGGATGCTGGCGTCGCTTCACATTCAAATTCCGCGAGCAGCCGAAACGACAGGCCGCGGCATGGTCATCATGCGGCTCGGCTTTCCACTGGCTCAGGCCGTGTTGGCTGTCACGTGCGTTTCCGGTTTTCTATCCGATACTGGCTTCATTCCTTTTGATTCTGGATGCCTCGCCATGCCCGCTTTCAAGCCCGAGCAGTACAACAGCGTTTCGCCCTACCTGATCGTCTCCGACACTGCAGCGACGATCCAATTCTTGCAGCAGGCGTTCGATGGCGCGTTGCTGCGCCAGTATCCGGGCGAAGCCGGGCGGATCATGCATGCCGAAGTGCGGCTCGACGACACCGTGATCATGCTGGCGGATGCGCATCCGGATTGGCCAGCAGTGCTGGCCCATGTCCACATCTACGTGCCGGACGTGGATGCCAGCTACCAGCGTGCCTTGGCGGCGGGCGCAGCTTCAGTCCAGGAACCGGTGCAGAAGGCCGATGAAGACAAGCGCGGCGGGGTGAAGGACATAGGCGGCACCACGTGGTGGATTGCCACGCGAATCGGGTAATCCTCCACAGGCAAGCCGCGCATTCCGGCTGCTAGGCTGGCTTTCATCATCCGCGTTCGGGAATGCCGCAATGCCTGTATCGTTGCTTCTGCCGGTGCTCAGCGGCGTGCTGCTGCACTTTTATTCCTTGCTGTTTCTCGCCTCAGGCGGCCCGAACCTGTTTCTCGCAGCACTATTGGCATGGTCCTGCCTGCCCTATGCGGTTGCCGCCTTGCTGCCCAAGCTGCGCTTGCCTTTCACAATCGGCATTGGCTATGCCATGGCGGCGTTGGCAGGCGATCTGTATATGCATTACTCGGTATTCATCCGACCCCAGTCCTCCACTGCCGCAATTGGATTGCTGGTGATGCCGCTCTGGAACCTTTTGCTGATCGGTCCGATCGGCGCAGTCATCGCCTGGGGGTGGTGCCACCTGCGCACCCATCGCCCATCTCCGCGATAACCAGGAGCAACACCATGGCCGGCAAATCGCCCGCACCCGCAAGTACATCCGGTAGCCCCGTCCTGCTATCGGGCGGCAATCCGCAAATCGCCAAGGCCGATGGGAATGCGCCGGTACAGGCCTACATTGCCGCAATGCCGGGCTGGAAGCACGATGTCGGCCGCCTACTCGACGCGCTGATCGAACGCACGGTGCCGGATGTGCAAAAAGCGGTACGCTGGAACACGCCGTTCTACGGCATCGCCGGTGAGGGCTGGTTTCTGGCCTACCACTGTCTCAGCAAATACGTGAAAGTCGCGTTCTTGAATGGCACATCGCTGCAGCCCATGCCTCCCGTCGCCTCCAAGCATGAAGCCACCCGCTACTGCCATATCCACGAGGGTGACCAGCTCGACGAAGCATTGCTCACCAGCTGGATCAGGCAGGCCGCATCGCAGCCGGGCGAGCGCTGCTTCTGAACGGCCAATCCACCTTCATCCACAGCTGAAACCAAGGCTCGCACTGCGTCAGCCGGCGTACCCCGAATCTTGAAGAAAAAAAAGCCCCGCGCAATGCAGGGCTGGAGTCGAGACGATCAGAGGAGACCAATAGTCTGGCTCGTATATTAGCGCGCACTTGATTTCAAACGTATTACAAGTACGAGGCTTCTTCGTGCCTTGGTACAAAGCCGCTTCCTGGCATGGCCTGCCACGCGCTAGAACGACAGCATCCCTTCCCGAGGAGCGCGCCATGCAAGATCCGAACTGGTACACCCGCTTTGCCAAGGCCGCCGCACGCATCAGTGGCCGGCCTTGGGTGTTTGCGCTGGCTGCGGCGATGATCGTGCTGTGGGTCGTCACTGGTCCGTTGTTCGATTACAGCGATACTTGGCAGCTGGTGATCAACACCTCCACCACCATCGTCACCTTCCTGATGGTGTTCCTGATCCAGAACACCCAGAACCGTGATACCGAAGCGATCCAGATCAAGCTCGACGAACTGATCCGGGTGACGCGGGGCGCACACAATGCCCTGCTCGATCTGGAAGAGCTGCAGGAAGCCGATCTGGACGCCTTTCACGCTCGCTATGAAGCGCTGGCCAAACTGGCCCGTGCGCAAAGGCAACAAGGCGATCTCGATACCGGCATACCGGAAGCCTGAAAGACAACCAACCAACCGGCCAAACCCACCGATCAGCACCCCAGCAAGCACGGCAAGCACGCTTTTGCTGCAAAGCGCGATTCGGACAAAACCCGGCATCCGATTCGAACATTGGAGCATGCCCGGGCTCTTGATTACGCTGTCGGCTCAGTCCCTTGGCATGCGCGGAGACATTCCAGGGCTGACACCGAGAACGACAAGAGGATGAGCACAATGACAAACAGACGCATCGGCGCGCTTGCACTGCACGCGGCCATCATGATGACCGCATCAGCCTGGGCCCACGCCGCCTACCCGGCCTGGGCCGAGGGCAATACCTATGTGGCTGGCACCTACGTCAGCTACAACGGTCGTGATTACCAGGCCCTGATCACCCACACCGCCTACGTCGGCGCCGGCTGGAACCCCGCCGTGACCAACACGCTGTGGCGCGATCTGGGGCCATCGAGCGGCAACCCGACGCCGCAACCCACACCGGTGGCAACCCCGACGCCACGGCCCACCGCCACGCCGCTACCGACCGCCACCCCACGCCCCGCCACGCCAACACCAGTCGGCCAGTGCAGCTACGTGGTGTGGCAAGCCGGCGTGAACTACACGCTAGGCACCGTGGTGCTGTACCAAGGTAACTACTATCGGTTGAAGGCGGTCGGTACCAACGGCAGCGACGCCACTACGCCGACCATCAGCACCTGGTACTGGGAGCCGACCACCTGCTCCGGCACTGCCACCCCGACGCCACGCCCGACCGCAACCCCATTGCCCACAGCTACGCCAACGCCGCGTCCGGCCACGCCGACCCCGGTTGGCCAATGCAGCTATGTCGTCTGGCAAAGCGGCGTGAACTACCCGCTCGGCACCGTGGTGCAGTACCAGGGCAGCTACTACCGGGTGAAGGCGGTTGGCGCCAATGGCAGCGACGCCACCATCCCGACCATCAGCACCTATTACTGGGAGCCGACCACCTGCTCCGGCACAGCCACGCCGACCCCGACACCGGCAGGCCCGACGCCGACCCCGGGCACCGCCAGGAAGATCGTCGGCGGCTACTGGCCGTACTGGCCGACCTCGCAGATCCGCATCCGCGATGTACCTACCGGCTATAACCTGATCTATCTGTTCTCGGCCACGCCGGTTGGCGGTGCACCGGGCACCACTGGTGCCGTGCAGTGGAATGCACCGGGTGACGGCCGCGGCGCCGCGACCAACTTGAAGGCGGACATCCAGTACGCCCGTAGTACGCAAGGCCGCAAGATCATCCTGTCCGTCGGCGGTGCCGGCAACGGCATGAGCTTCCCGAACCGCGCCAAGTCGCAGGCCTTCGTCGACAGCGTGATCGGCATCTACAACCAGCTCGGCGGTTTCGATGGCCTCGACTGGAACACCTTCGAGGCCGACCAGACGCCGGACACCTCGGAGATGGTGTGGATCAGCCAGCAGTTGAAGGCACGCTATCCGGGCTTCCTGATCTCGGCGCCGCCCGCACCGTGGAACGCCCGCGACAAGACCTTCTGCCGCGACATGCTGGTGGCCGGTGTGCTCGACTACTGCGCGCCGCAGTACTACGACGGCCCCAATCTGGCCGAAGTCAGCTACGTGGTGAACAACGTCAACGAGTGGGTCGCCTTGCTGGGCGCAGAGCACGTGGTGGTCGGTTTCGGTGTGTGGAACCAGACCAACTACATGAGTATCGACCAGGCCACCACCGCGTGGAACCAGATCAAGGCCAGCCATCCGGCGATCCGCGGTACCTTCAATTGGCAGATCGGCACCGATGAAACCCAGGGCTGGCCCTACGCCACGCGCATGCCACCGCTGGTCAACCCCTGACATCCCGTTGCCTCTGGCAACCTTGAACGGACCTCGCCTTGCGAGGTCCGTTTTTTGTCGCCACGCGAGCAAGCAGTCGCAAGATTAACGGCCGGTTTTTCCCCATCAACGGCTAGAATCGGCCGGTGACCCGCCGCCTTCGCCCCTCGCTCTGCCTGCTGCTGGCCGCCATGCTCTGGCTGGCCGGCTGCGGCAGCGCGCCGCCCGCGCCGATCAGCACCGGCGCCGCCACTTACCGCGTGAAAGCAGGCGATACGCTCTACCGGATCGCTAAAACCCATGGTCGCAGCGTTGCAGAACTGGCGCGCTGGAACGGTCTGGCCGACCCCACCGACATCCGGGTGGGGCAAGTCCTGCGCGTCGCCCCGCCCACTGGCAGCCGCCCCGCCGGCGTCAAGCCGACACCTCGTCCCGGCGCACCGGCCAATCCCACCCCCATGCCCCGGCCTGCCGCCAGCATCCGGTTGGTGATGCCGGCACAGGGCGAGCTTGCCGGCAGCTTCGACGGCCAGCGCAGCAAGGGCATCCAGATCGCCGGTAAGCGCGGCAGCGCCATCGTCGCCGCTGCGGCCGGCCGGGTGGTGTATGCCGGCGAGGGCATACGCAGCTATGGCAAGCTGCTGATCATCAAGCACGACAATGACTACCTCACCGCCTACGCCCATAACGCCAACCTGCTGGTCGGCGAGGATGCCGTGGTGCGCCAGGGCCAACAGATCGCCACGATGGGCGATACCGGGGCCAGCCGGGTGCAATTGCATTTCGAGCTGCGCTACCAGGGCCGAGCCATCGACCCTCGCCCCTACCTGCCCTGAACGCAGACATAAAAAAACCGGGAGGCCCTGTGCCTCCCGGTTTTTGCAGATGCTGTGATCGCGATGATCAGCCGTTCTGCTGGATCCCTGCCACCACCCAGCCAGTGCGGCCATCAAGCGGCTTGGTCAGGTGCCAGGTCTCGTCGACTGCGACCGGCGCCGCGCCTGCTTCCTCGCGCACCAAGCCGGTGAAGCGCACGCTGGTCACGTAGCGGCTGGCTTCCTGCGATGCATCGAGCACTTGGGCATCGATGCTGACCACCTCGGTGGTTTGCGCAACGCTGCCACGCTCAGCCAGTTGCAGCTTCACCTCGGCATACATCTCTGGCGAGGTGAACTCGCGCAGATCATCGAGATTGCCGGCATCGAACGCCGCTTGCAGGCGGATGAAGTTGAGCTTGGCTTCGCGCTCGAAACCGGCCTTGTCGAAGCCCGGCGGCAGGCTGGCTACAGTCACCGGCTGCGCAGCCGACTGCCACACCGAATCACGCGCAGCGCCCGGCGTCACCGGCTCGTTGGCGCGGGCGACCGGCTCGAACGATTGCGGTTGCGGCGCCGGCTGCTGTTGCCACGATGGCGTGCCATGCCCTGCACCGGCATAGGCCGTGGCAGGTGCTTTGGGTCGCATGCGGTTCATGATGAAGCGGATGGCAATGAAAGCGACCAGGGCCAGCAGCGCGATCATCACGAAATTGGCCATGCCCTCGCCCATGCCCAGATGCGAGAACAACGCGGCCAGACCAAGACCGGCAGCCAGGCCGGCGATGGGGCCAAGCCAGCTGTTCTTGCGCGGCGCGGCACCCTGCATCGGCTGCTGCTTGGCCGGCGCCTGATCGACGCTGCGCTGCGGCGCGGCGTTACGATCCACCGAGCGCTGCATGCCGGATGACTTGCCGCCGCCGAAGCGCTTGGCCTCGGCATCGTTGGCCATCACGCCAAAGCCGATGAATACGGCGAAGACGGCAACCAGGAAACGTTTCATCAATACCCCCGAGTGTTTATGAGTTGCGGCGCGGTTTTTTCCCAGCGCGCGCTGGGCAGACCGGCGCGTGCGGAAATAGTTTCACGCAGCAATCATTCAGATGGATGCCAAGCCACTAATTTCAACCGCACGGCTCAGTCGGCGCGGCGATGGTTGTCCGGGTCGTACAGCGTGCCGGTATCGTGATCGAACGGTTTTTGCAGCGTCACGTCAACACGATGCACCCCGGGCAAGGCGGCAGGCAATTCGCTGATCACACCACGTGGCGATGGATGTGGGTGCAGGTCGGCGTGTTGCGGAAATACGCCGCGGAAGGTTTCCGGATGCCGGAGTGCGGTAGCCAGGCTCATGACACGATCCTCCAAGGGGCCAACCTCCGTGGGACCGCGCCGCGGCGAGCTACGTTCAGCGCAAACCGACGAGGGGTCAGCCCCGCAGCGGCAACGCCTGCGGCTGAAGGAACAGCCGTTGCGTGGCCGCGAACAGTACGATCACCGGCACCACCGCCATCACCACCGCGGCCATCACCAGGCTGGTCGACACCGCAAACGGCCCGGTCAGGTCGTTGAACACCCCTACCGAGATTGGCAGCTTGGCACGCGTGTACAGCACCACCGCCGGCCACAGGTAGTCGTTCCACGCGGTGACCAGCGTGAAGATGGCCAGCGTGCCAATGGCAGGCAGGTTGAGCGGCACCGCCACGCGCCACAGCAGCCGCCATTCGCTGGCGCCGTCGACCCGCGCCGCATCGATCACTTCCTCGGGCAGTTGCTCGAAGCTCTGCTTCATCAGGAATACGCCGAAGGCGCTGGCGAGATTGGGCAGGATGGCGCCGAGATAGCTATCGACCAGCCCCAGCCGCGAGATGGTGACGAAGTTCGGCACGATGGCCACTTCGGACGGCAGCGTCAGCGTCAGCAGCATCACCGCGAACAGCGCGCGCCGGCCGAGGAAATCCAGCTGCGCCAGCGCGTAGCCACAGGGGATGGTCAGCGCCAGCACGCCAGCCACGGTGGCGGCGGACAGCAGGAAGGAATTGAGCACATAGGTGAAGAACGGCATCTCCGCGAACACGCGGCGGAACCATGCAGTGCCGGGCTCATGCGGCACGAACGACGCCGGGAAATGCCAGATGCCAGATGGATCGGTCGATAGCCCGACCGACAAGGCCCAGAGAAAGGGAAACAACGTGAACAGCGCGAACAGGCTCATCGCGCCGTAGCGGCCGGCCCAGGCTGCGATCTGTCGTCTCATGTCGCCTCCGCCAGCGCCAGTGCCCGCACGATCTCGTGATCGTCCCGGTCTATCTCGACAAAACCAAGCGCCGTGTACAGCGCCGCGGCCGCGGCGTTGTTCGGCCTATGCCCCAGCAACACCCGGCGGCAACCAGGGCGGGCCGCCAGTTTGGCGATCAGCAGCTGCATCGCCGCGCGGCCGTAGCCAAGGCGCTGGAAGCGCGCATCGATCATCAGCGCGATGACCCAGTGCTCAGCCGTTTCCTCATCCTCGCCCAGCACGGCAAAGCCCACCGGGATGGCATCCACCTCGATGGCCCACAGCTCGAAGCTGGGCTCGAACCGCGACTCGGCGATCCATTCCAGCACCGAGAACGGAAACAGCCGCCGCTGCTCGGCGCTGACCTGCAACGCCGCGCAGCCCTGCCAGTTGCCGCGCGTTACCGGCTGCAGGGTCACCGCACTCATGCCGGCCTCCGGAACGGGTTGTGGCGCCCCATCACCCGCACTTGCACCAGTGCCACGGCAAGGCAGACCAAGGTGAACAGCAGGGCTGCAGCACCGGCCGCGCCGAAGTTGAAACCGGAAAACGCCATGTTGTAGACGAAATAGAGCGCAGTCACGGTCTCGCCCGAGCCCCCCGTCAACGTCAGCACTTCCTGGAAGGTCTTGAGCGCGGCAATGGTCGACAGCAACGTGCACAGCACAATCACCGGTGCCAGCATCGGCAGCGTGATATGGATGAAGCGCGCGCGTGGGCCGGCCCCATCGAGCACTGCGGCCTCGGTCAGCTCGCGCGGGATGGCGGCAAGGCCCACCAGATAAAGCACCATGTAGTAGCCGACGTTCTTCCAGAATGCGAACAGCATCACCGCGATCAGCGCCGGCACGTGCTGGTCCAGCCATTGCGGGCCGTGGCCCGGCTCGAACACGCCGATGGCGGTGAGCAGCCAGTTGAGCATGCCGTCGTAGTGGAACACATAGCGCCAGACGATGGCGGCGATGGAAACCGTGATCACCACGGGCAGATAGAAGGTGGCCCGGAAAAAGGCAATGCCGGGCAGCTTGCGGTGCACCAACAGCGCCAAGCCCAGCGCACCGGCCTGAATGATGGGCACCGTCAGCAGCATCAGCAGCGAATTGGTGATGGAGAGCCGGAAGGTGGCGGACTTGTACAGCGTGACGAAATTGGCGAAATCGTTCCAGGCCGCCACGCGCTCGGCGATGAAATAATCCTGGAAGGCCAGCCAGCCGTTGAACAGCATGGGCCACAACGTGAACACGGCGAACACCAGCGCGCACGGCGCAACGAACAGCCAACCGGTGAGTGGACGCACGCCGGGCTTGGCCATCAGCTGCCCCTCCGCTGCATCGTCGGGTGCGCATGGCCAGCCCTGCCGGCGCGATTCATCATGTTTTCCCCTGCCATGGCGCCAACGATAGCGCGAAGTGCTCGCCCGGTTTTTGCCAGAATTGTGTTGATGCCATGCCTGGCGCGCGTACCGGGATTGCACGTGTTGGAATCGCAGACTCGGCATACTGCAGCGAAAACACGGAGGCGCCATGCGCTGGCAAACCGCAGTGATCACCCTCGTGACCTTCCTCGTGCTGGCGCTCGCCGCAGCCGGGTGGTGGCGCTATGGCTACGTGCCGGCGTCGCCCACGCCTTCCAGCGTGCCCGAGCACACACCCAAGCCGCGGCAATATGTGCGTACCCCGTTCACTCCGCATTGGGACCAGGTACCGCTCGCTGAATTCGAGCGCCAGGCCAAGCGCTTCCCCGGCCAGTTGTGGCTGGAAGGGCCGACCCATCGCAAGCTGATCGCCCTCACTTTCGACGATGGCCCCACCTACAACACGCCGCGCCTGTTGGATGTGCTGGCACGGCACAAGGTGAAGGCCACTTTCTTCTGGCTGGGCCGGGAGATGCAGCGTTTTCCGGATGCCGTGCGCCGCGCCGCGCGCGAGGGCCACCTGCTGGGCAACCACACCTGGGATCACCCGGACATCAGCGGGCTCGATGAGACGACGCTGTGGGAGGAACAGGTTGGCATGACGCAGGCGGTGTTCAAGCAGATCCTCGGCACCACGCCGCACCTGATGCGCCCACCCTACGGCCGCATCGCCGACTGGCAAGTGGACTTCATGCGCCGGCAGGGCCTACGGGTGATCCAGTGGTCGGTCGATCCACAGGACTGGAACCGCGCGCGCATGGCCTTCGGCAGTCATTTGATCGAGCGCGATGTGCAGGATTACATCCACCCCGAGGCTATCGTGCTGATGCACGACGGCGGCGGCCCGCGCGAAGACACCGTGGCCGCAGTTGATCGGCTGATCCCCTGGCTGCGCGCCGCAGGCTACGAGTTCGCCACCATCGACCAGCTGATCGATACCCGGCCGTTCACCGGATCGGCCCAGCCGCGGCCGTTGCCGGTGCTGCCGGTCGATGAATTTGCGGGCTGATTGACTAAGCGGCGGTCCGGCACGGGGCTTGCCTCCAGCGCGGGCTGGCTGGAGATTCGTGCTGCGGCTGGGTGATGCCCCAACAAAGCTGTGCTAAAAACGCCCGT
Source organism: Chitinolyticbacter meiyuanensis (assembly GCF_008033135.1). Classification (NCBI taxonomy): domain Bacteria; kingdom Pseudomonadati; phylum Pseudomonadota; class Betaproteobacteria; order Neisseriales; family Chitinibacteraceae; genus Chitinolyticbacter; species Chitinolyticbacter meiyuanensis. The sequence goes on along the minus strand of NZ_CP041335.1, from coordinate 1,754,529 downwards.
GCCCGCTGCTTGACTCGCAAATCCATCGTTCCCACGAACCGGAGTTCCCGTGCTGACTGTTGCCGAATACTGCATCCTCGTTGCCTGCCTGCTGCCGATCGCCTGCGCCTGGATCGCCAAATCCAGGGGTTTTGACAACCACAACCCGCGGCAATGGCAGGCGGGGCTTTCTGGATGGCAGGCACGCGCCCATGCAGCACAGCTGAACAGTTTTGAAGTGCTGCCCATTTTCATTGCCGGCGTGCTGGTGGCCGAGCGGGCGCTGCATGCGCAAGCCACCATCGATGGGCTCGCCATCGCCTTCATCGCCACCCGGCTTGGCTATATCACGGCCTATCTCACCGACAAGGCTGCATTGCGATCGTTGTTGTGGCTGGCAGGCATGGGCTGCTGCATTGCGATGTTTTTTATGCGCTAGCGCAGGCTGGCAACGCACAGCGCGGTGGCCTGTCATTTCCGCTGGGCGTGATCGCGGCAGGAGAAGGAGCAGCTGGCGCCTGCGGCGCAGTGATTGAATGCCGGTTCCGCCCGGCGAACGGGATGCTTCTCTTGCTTCGCCAAGAACGGTATCCAATAAGCAGGCGGCCCCTGCCTTACGGCCTTCCCGGCTTCCCTCCGTCGGTCGCGAGCCTAAAGTCTCGCTCCCTCGGCGCCTGGCAAAGGGAAGGAAAACCACGCGCCGGTATTTGCTGGGTGATGCACCGCCCGTGGTCATTCAGCCCCCCCAGTTTCTCCCCGCCAATGAAATTCCGTCGTCGCTTGACCGGGGATTCAACGTTGACTGCATCAATTGGTAACTTATAAAGTTACAAATAAGTTGACCACAGCAGGAGCACAGCAATGCAGTACGACGTGATCATCATCGGTGGGAGCTATGCCGGCCTATCGGCTGGCCTGCCACTGGCCAGGGCCCGCCGGCGGGTACTGGTCGTGGATGCCGGCGAGCGGCGCAACCGCTATGCCGAGGCTTCGCACGGCTTGTTGACCAATGACGGCAAGGCCCCTGGCGACATCGCGGCCCAAGGCAAAGCCGAACTGCTGAACTACCCCACAGTGACCTGGCTGCAGGCCGAGGCCACGGCGGTGACGCGTGTAGCGGAAGGTTTCCGGCTCAGCACATCGGCCGGCGAAGACGTCACCGCCAGCCGCCTGATCCTGGCGCTGGGCGTGGTCGACGAGCTACCAGCCGTGCCCGGCCTTGCCGAGCGCTGGGGCCGGCAGGTATTCCACTGCCCCTACTGCCACGGCTACGAACTCAACCAGCAGCCGGTCGGCGTGCTCGCCACGTCCGAGCTCGCCATGCATCAGGCGCTGATGTTGCCGGACTGGGGGCCGACCACGCTGTTCCTCAACGACGTGTTCACGCCCGATGCGCAGCAACGGCAAGCGTTGCAGCGGCGCGGTGTGACCGTAATCGAGGGGCAGATTGCGGCCATTGGCGGCGAACGGGCCGAGGTGCAATTGGCGGATGGCCGCCGCCATGCGCTCGCGGGATTGTTCATCCAGAGCCGTACCCGCATTGCCAGCCCACTGCCGGCGCAGCTCGGATGCGTGCTCGAACAGGGGCCGCTCGGCGCCTTCCTCAAGGTGGATGCCATGCAACAGACCAGCGCGCCCGGCGTCTTCGCCTGCGGTGATGCCGCACGTGGTGCCGGATCGGTGCCATTGGCGGTCGGCGACGGCGCCATCGCCGGCACCGCGGCACATCGCTCGCTGATGTTCGAAACGCTATGACGGAATCGCCGCCGATTCAATCCAGGTGAGCGTCGGCGGGATAGTTGGCATCGAATTCAGCGGCAAGATCGCCCAGCGTCACGCTGGCCAGCCGCTGCAGCAGGATGGCTTCCGCCTGCTGCAGCGCATCCTGCATCGCCGCATTCACCACCTGCTCCACCAGGCAATCGGGGTGATCGCGCTCGATGCCGATGGCAAACAGCTTGGGCCCGCCCACGGCGCGATGAATGTCGAGCAACGTGACGCGCTGCAGATCGCAAACAATGCGCCAGCCACCACCCACGCCTTTGCCAGCACTCACGTAGCCGGCTTGGCGCAGGCCCGCCATGGTACGGCGGACGACCACGGGATTGGTGCCAAGCATCTTGGCGATCTGATCAGAAGTGAAAGGCTGATCGTGCCGCGCCATATGCAGCAGCACATGCAGCATGCGCGACAGGCGGCTATCGGTGCGCACGGCGGCGTCCTGGTCGGTTCATGCGTTGCGGTGCGGCGAATTTGGGGATGGCCGATGTTAGCACGGCAGCCACACGTGTTTTGATGACCGCCGCCGCGTCGTTACTGCACCAGTGCGGCATTTACTTTGCGCCTGCGGCGCAGTGCTTGATACACGTTCCGCCGCACCCACGCGCTTATTGCTTACCTTCGATTTTCGGGGTGGCGCAATCAGTTCTTGCCGATCTGCAGCACGACCTCGCCAATCTCGCTGTCGTCTGCACTCCTGCTGCCGTCGAGGTCAATCCAGAAATAGACGTAAAGCGTGCCGCGATACTGCGAGAGCGGAATGTCCCAACCGCTGCGCTGCATCAGCAAGGTGTTCACCGTGTAGCGCAGACCGTTTTTATCGACCTTCGCCCCTGTCTCGGAAGCAAGCAGGTTGTTCGAGCCATCGCGTTCGGTGGCATCGGCAACAAACAGCCACGACGAGTCGCGACCGGTCGCACCAGTGTGCGAGCCACTCACGCATGGCACCGGTATTTCCGCGTCACCGCGAACGAAGCCATGATCAGCTTCAGCGGTGCACGTCACCATTTCAGCGTGCCGGCTGGCCATCACGAAAGGCGCGCTCTTGAGCTGATAAGTCCAGTAACCGTCCGCGAGGCTGGGACGAATCGGCTTGCCTTTTTGCACGATGGCAAAGCCCAACGCCTCGGGTGTGGCATTCAGATCGGCATCGGGATTGACCGCCTGCGCATTGGACATGAAAGCAAGCGCAATCAGGGCAAGCGCAGAAAGTCGTGACATGGGACGAACAGGAACAGGATGGCTTGAGCGCACCACTCTAGCATGCACATAGCGCTGTTCACGGGCTCAACTTAGCGGTCGGAACGCTCAGCCAGCCACGTGCAGCACGTTCGGCCTACTAATCCAGCTCAACCGCCCCCATCCCCGGCAACACTCCCCTCGCCCCTGCCACGATCCGCCTGAACAACGCATCCACTTGCGGCGGCTGGATCTGCCAGGCGTGCCAGTAGAGCGGCACATCGTGCGGCCGACCGGGCAGCAGGTCGATCAGCTCGCCGCGCGCCATCTGCCCCAGCACCGCAAGCTCCGGCACCAGCACGTAGCCGAAATCGAGCAGCGCGAAATCGACGAAGGCTTGCGACGACGGCATCAGGTGGCAGGGGAAGTGGCCTTCCTGGATGCCGAAGTGCAGCCGCAGGTAATCGCCGGACATCGCGTCCTTGCGGTTGTACAGCAGCGCCGGCGCATCCAGCATCGCTTCGCGGGTGACGCCTGTGGCGAAATGGCGATCGCGAAATCGTGGCGTGGCCACGCACAGGTAGCGCAGCAGCCCCAGCGGCTCGGCCATGCAGCCGCGCATGGCGCTGGCGCGGGCGGATACGCACGCCAGCACCTCGCCACGCGCCAGCATTTCGTGCGTGTAGTCCTCGTTGTCCACCTGCATGTCGATCAGGAACGGGGTGCCGGCCACAGCCTGTGCCAGCACCGGCGGCACCCAGCTGTGCAGGCTGTCGGCATTCACCGCGATCGGCAGCCGCGACGGGCCGGATGCCTCGCCCGCCAGCGCGCGCTGCGCTTCCTCTTCCAGCAGGCGGATGCGCTCCAGGTAGCGCAGCAGCGTCTGCCCGGCCGCAGTGGCCACGCAGGGCCGACCGCGGGTCAGCAAGGTCTGGCCGAGTTGGGTTTCCAGCGCGCGCACCCGCTGCGACACCGCGGATTGGGTGAGCGCCAGCACGCTGGCAGCACGCTCGAAGCTGCCTTCACGCGCCACGGTGACAAAGGCCACAACGGCCCGGGCATCGAACATTGCATTCACAAAACTTATGTAACTTGAAATAGATTAATAAAAATCGCCACAGGCTGCCATGCCCCTCAAGCTTCATGCCATCGAACCAAGGGATGGAAGGCCATGCAGGCGGCGTACTGGCAGGGACTGGTGTTGAGCGCGGGGCTGATCGTGGCCATCGGCGCGCAGAACGCGCACGTGTTGCGCATGGGGCTGGCGCGCCAGCATGCGCTGCTCACCGCCAGCGTCTGCGCGTTGTGCGATGCATTCTTGATCGCAGCCGGTCTCTTGGGGCTGGGAGCACTGTTCGCGCATAGCCCGGCACTGATGGCGGTGGCGCGCTGGGGCGGCGCCGCCTATCTCGTCTGGTTCGCCTGGCGGGCACTGCGCGCCGCGCTGCAGCCCGGCACGCTGGCGGCGCAGGGGCATACCACGCTCGATGCGCGCCAGGCACTGCTCGCGGCACTCGGCTTCAGCCTGCTCAATCCGCATGTCTATCTCGATACGGTGCTGCTGCTCGGCAGCGTTGGCGCACAGCATGCGGGCACCGCACGCTGGTGGTTCGGCGCCGGCGCCATCACCGCATCGTTGGCGTGGTTCTTCTCGCTGGCGCTGTCGGCACATGCGCTGTCGCCGTGGCTGCAGCGACGCTGGGTGTGGCAGGCGGTCGATCTCGCCACTGCCGCGATCATGCTGCTGCTCGCCGGCAAGCTAGTGCTGCCCGCGCCCTAGCCGCGGCGACTGGCCGCCGGTCGCCATCCATGGCTACACTGCGTGGCATTGCTGCCCACGCTGGAGTGCCCGATGGCCGAACCGCTCGTGATCGCCAAGCATGGCGACCTGGAACTCGCCCTGCTGCCCGCCCTTGCCAACCGCCACGGCCTGATTGCCGGCGCCACCGGCACCGGCAAGACGGTGACGCTGCAAAAGCTCGCCGAATCGTTTTCCCGCATCGGCGTGCCGGTGTTCCTGGCCGACGTGAAGGGCGATCTCTCCGGCGTCGGCGCGGCGGGTGCCGAATCGCCCAAGCTCAAGGCACGGCTCGACGAACTCGGCGTGACGCTGGCCTACGCCGCCTGCCCTACCGTGTTCTGGGATGTGTTCGGCGAACAGGGCCACCCGGTGCGCGCCACGGTCAGCGACATGGGCCCCCTGCTGCTGGCGCGCCTGCTCAATCTCAACGACACCCAGCAGGGCGTGCTGCAGCTGGTGTTCAAGATCGCCGATGACCAGGGCCTGCTGCTGCTGGATCTGAAGGATCTGCGCGCCATGGTCCAGCACGTGGGCGACAACGCCAAGCAGTTCACCACCGAATACGGCAATGTCTCGGCGGCCTCCATCGGCGCCATCCAGCGCGGCCTGTTGGCGCTGGAAGCGCAGGGGGGCGACCGTTTCTTCGGCGAGCCGATGCTCGACATCGCCGACCTGATGCAGACCGACAACGGCCACGGCGTGATCAATGTGCTGGCAGCGAGCAAGCTCTACCAGTCGCCGCAGCTCTACTCGACATTCCTGCTGTGGCTGCTGGCCGAGCTGTTCGAGCAGTTGCCCGAGGTGGGCGATCTCGACAAGCCGAAGCTGGTGTTCTTCTTCGACGAGGCCCATCTGCTGTTCAGCGACGCGCCCAAGGCGCTGGTCGAGAAGGTGGAGCAGGTGGTGCGGCTGATCCGCTCCAAGGGCGTGGGCGTGTATTTCGTCACGCAGAACCCACTCGACGTGCCGGAAACGGTGCTGGGCCAGCTCGGCAACCGCATGCAGCACGCGCTGCGCGCCTTCACCCCGCGTGACCAGAAAGCGGTGAAGACCGCCGCCGAGACCATGCGCGCCAATCCCAAGCTCGATGTGGAAGCGGCCATCACCGAGCTGGGCGTGGGCGAAGCGCTGATCTCGCTGCTGGATGCCAAGGGTACGCCCGGCATCGTCGAGCGCGCCTTCGTCATTGCCCCCGGTTGCCGCATCGGGCCGCTCACCGACGCCGAGCGCATTGCCAGCATCCAGGGCTCCACACTGTACGGCCATTACGAAAAGGCGGTCGATCGCGAATCGGCCTACGAGCGACTGCGGGTGAAGGTGGAAATCCAGGGCGATGTGCCCGCCCCGGTCGGCACGCCAGCACCGCAACAGCAAGAGGAAGCGGGTGGCGGCTTATTCGGCATGATCGGGGAAGTGCTGTTCGGCAAGACCGGGCCACGCGGCGGCAAGACCGATGGCATGGTGCAGTCGGCCGCCAAGAGCATGGCCCGCCAGGTCGGCAACGAGCTGGGCCGGCAGATCCTGCGCGGCGTGCTCGGCTCGATCTCGGGCGGGCGCAAGCGCTAGCCGGAGCCCGGATGAATCTCTACGAGGTGATCCGCTGGGGCAATGACGGCTGCGACCCTTATCGCGGCGGCCCCAATGGCGACGACACCTGCCTGCTGGTGCGGGCCGCTACGCCCGAGCAGGCTGCTACGCTGGCGGACCCGGTGCTGGCCCGGCTGGGCAACGTGCATGTTGCAGGATGGGCCCAGGCGATCTACCAGCTTGGCATCGACACCGGCAGCGATCGGGAAGCGCGGGTGCTGCGCGGCCCCTATCTCCAGCACGCATACCGGCACGGCTGGCCCAGTTGGCAGCGCGACCAGCCTGAAGGCGCGTGGCAGGCGCTGCCGGATTGAACCGAATCTAATCAGTCCGCCCAGCTTCTTCAGCGCTGGTAGCGCAGGATCACCTCGCCGATGCGGCCTTCCTGGCCCAGGATCTTGATCGCCTGGTTCAGCAGCCGCAAGGTAGCTGCGTCGCCCCGATGCAGCAGGATGCTCACGGGGGTGCCCGGATCGCCGGCATCGATGATGCGCACCGCCAGACCGCGCTGCCGCGCGAGATAGCTACCCACCTCCTCCGGCGCGATCACCGCGGCCACCTTGCCGGCGGCCAGCAGATCGAACGATGCCGCCTTGCTCGCCGTCTGCATGATGCGCACCGGCAGGCGTTGCGACTTGATCGCCTCTTCGGCGAACGATTGCCTATCCCCCGTCACCACCTTGCCGGCAAGGTCGGCCAGCGTATGCATGGAGGCGCGATCGGGCACGAAGATCACGCTGCGGCGGGCGAAATAAGGCTGGGTCAAGGCAAAGCGCCGTGCCCGCTCCACGCTGAGCTCGGCGCCGCACAGGCCATCGAGCTGGCCCACGCCGAAGGCCATGCGGCTGAGCAGCTCGTCGAAATTCCCCTGTGCGAACTGGGCCGCGCGCCCGGCCTGCTCCAGCACCAGCCGCGCCACTTCCACGTCCAACCCTGCCGGTTGGCCCCGCCCATCGCGATACTGGTAAGGCGGATAACCGTCGGCAATGCCGCACACGAATGGAACCGCTGCCGCTGCGCCTACCCACCACCACGTCAACAGCCCCAGCCAGACCCGCATCCCCCTGCCCCGTCGTCCCGTGCACGCTCACGCACTATAGGCGCTGAGGCCGGCGTATGCGCGGCAGGCAGGCATTCGCGCCAAGCGCGTTCGCGGCTGTACGGACGTGCATTGCCGGACAACGCCAATGCCGTATCGATCACGAGGTAGTGCGGGCGCAGCGGTAGCCCGGCAAGCTTGGCAGCCAGCAGCAGGCCGGCGCAGCTGGCGGCAATCCACGCGGGCTGGCGCCAGGACAGCGGCAGTGGCCGGCGCGCGAGATGCAAAAAGGCGGAGGAGACCAGCCAGCCCAGCACCAGACCGGCCACCACCTCGGACACCGTGTGCTGTTCCAGCCGCAGTCGCGACATGGCCACCATCATCGACCAGCCCACCGCCGCCACGATCGCCGCCCGGCGTGCCCAGGCCGGCCGGCGCTGCTGCAGGATTGCGGCCAGTACCGGGTAGATGGCCGCCGCATTGGTGGCATGGCCGCTGAAGCCGGCAAAATCGAGCGCGGCCACGCCGATACCCCAGCCGAAGAACGCCACCTTGGTGACGACGGTGACGCCGAGCGCCGCCGCCAGCAATCCGAACCACCATCCGGCCTCGCGCCGCGCGCCACCAAACCACATGGCAGCGCCAAGCGCCGCCGCCAGCGGCAACATCAACAAGGCGTGGCCCGACAGCGACACCGCAACCCAAGGGGACATGCAAAGCTCTCCAGCACAATTGATAGAAACAGCGCGCCATCCCGGCCCGCCCAGCGCAGACCCGCGAGCTTGCGCAAGGTTCATGTCCGGACCGTGAACGGCATCCTGCCATAGTCACATGGGAAAACCCGTATCCAGCCCACCCCGGCCGCACGCGACAATGGCGCCCCGAAAGGAGAGACATCATGTGGAGCGGAATTGCAGCCGGCCTGGCCGCCGGCGCCTGCTGGGGCTTCGCCTTCGTCGCGCCCGTTGCCCTGCCCGACCAGTCGCCGCTGGCCGTCGCCATCGGCCGCTACCTGGTGTACGCCCTGTTGTGCGTGTTGCTGCTGGCACGCGAATGGCGCCGCGTGCGCCCGCTGCTGAGCGGCCGCCTGCTGCGCGATGCCATCGCGCTCGGCCTCGTCGGCAACGCCTTCTACTACTGCCTACTGACGCTGGCGGTGCGCTACGCCAACAGCGCCGTGGTTAGCCTGATCATCGGCACCATCCCGCTGTGGCTGGCGCTGATCGATCTGGCCCACACCCCACGCACCACCAGCCAGCGCCGCGCATTGATGCTGGCGCTGCTGTTGCCCTTGTCGCTGGTCGCCACCGGTCTGGTGCTGATCAACTGGGCCGGCCTCAGCCAGCTGCGGGCACCGCACGGCTTCCTCGTCGGCGTGTTGCTGGCGGTGGTGGCCGCCGCCAGCTGGACCGCCTTCGCGGTGTTCAATGCCCGCGTGGTACGCAGCCTGCCGGCGGGCTTGGGCAACAGCAACTGGACCAATCTGCTCGGCATCGGCTCGGCACTGGGCTTTCTGCCACTGCTGCCGTTCGCCGGTTTCGTGGGCGGCGTGCCATTCACGCTCACCGCAGGGCTGATCGGCTGGAGCCTGCTGCTGGGTATCGCCAGTTCCTGGGTGGGCAGCTGGTTATGGAACTACGCCAGCCAGCGCCTGCCGGTCGGCCTTGTCGGCCAGCTCATCGTGGCCGAAACGGTGTTCGCGCTGATTTATGGCTTCGTGCTGGGCTGGCGCTGGCCCAGCGCACTGGAGCTCGCCGCCATCAGCCTCTTTGTGGCCGGCGTGATGCTCGGCATCCGCGCCTTCGGTCGTGCCCACGCGCAAACCGAGCCAGTGCATTAGCCGCCGCGCGCGCATCAGCGTGTCACGAGACGGTGACCTCGTCGCAACAAATCCTTCCCGCTGTCGTCACGCGCAGCCTCTAGCCTTGCGGCCCATCGACAACGCAAGGATGGATGCCATGACTGTGAAACCGATCGTGCTGGCCTGCGCGCTGGCGCTCTCGCTGCCCGGCCACGCCGGGGTCGTGATCAGCCAAGTCTACGGCGGCGGTGGCAACAGCGGCGCACCGTATACCCACGATTTCGTCGAGCTCCACAATGCCGGCAGCGAAGTGGCGGTGCTTGATGGCTGGAGCGTGCAATACGCAAGCAGCTCGGGTACCAGCTGGCAGCGCACCGCTCTGGCTGGCACCGTGCAGCCGGGCCAGTACTATCTGGTGCAGCAGGCAGCCGGCGCCAATACCGGCGCGACGCCACTGCCCACGCCCGATGCCGTCGGGACCATTCCCATGAGCAGCAGCGCCGGCAAGGTGGCGCTGGTGAAGTCCACCACCACGCTGGCCTGCAGTGCCACCTGCGCGCAGGATGCCAACGTGGCCGATTTTGTCGGCTTCGGCGGCGCCAATGATGCCGAGGCAGCGCCGACCGCCGCACTCAACAACACCAGCGCTGCACTGCGCCGTGCCGGTGGTTGCAGCGACAGCGGCAACAACGCCGCGGATTTCGATGTCGGCGCCCCGCAGCCGCGCAACGGCGCCACCATCACCCCGCCCTGCAGCAACACGCCCACACCGACGCCGACCCCCACGCCAGGCCCGACCCCAACGCCTGGTGACACCCGCATCCGTGATATCCAGGGCACGGCGCATCGCTCTCCCCTCACCGGCCAGGCCGTGTCCGGCGTGCCCGGCATCGTCACGCTGGTGGTCGCCAACGGTTTCTATTTCCAGGATCCGCAGCCCGATGCCGATCCGCGCACGTCCGAAGGCCTGTTCGTATTCACCAGCAGTGCGCCGACCGTGGCGGTTGGCGACAGCGTGCTGGTTTCCGGCCGCGTCACCGAATTCCGCCCGGGCGGCAGCGGCGGCAGCACCAACCTGACCATCACCGAGCTCACCAGCCCGCAAGTTGCCAAGCTCGCCAGCAGCCAGCCGCTGCCCACACCGGCCGTGCTCGCCAACCTGCCGGCCGAGCGCATCTGGCAAGGCCCGCCCGGCGACATCGAAACCAGTGCGGTGCTCGATCTGGCCAATGGCATCGATTACTTTGAAGCGCTGGAAGGCATGCGCATCCAGCTGGACAACGCCGTCGCCACCGGCCCGACCAACAGCTACGACGAGGTCTCGCTGCTGGCAAACGCCGGCCAGGGCGCCGGTCTGCGCACGCCGCGCGGCGGCATCATCGTGCGCGCCGGTGACTTCAATCCCGAGCGGGTGATTCTCGACGCCGGCAGCGTCACGCCGCCCAAGCTCAATGTCGGCGACAGCCTCAGCCGCGCGATCGGCGTGCTCGACTACAGCTTCGGCAACTACAAGCTGCTCGCCACCGAGCTCGGCACCGTCATCAGCGGCGGCCTTCTGCCCGAAACCACGCGCCCCGTCCGGCTGGGCGAGCTGTCGGTCGCCTCGTTCAACGTCGAGAACCTCTCGCCCCGCGACGACGCCGCCAAGTTCCAGCGCCTTGCGGTGCAGATCGTCACCCATCTGCAGGCGCCGGATCTGATCGGCCTGATGGAAGTGCAGGACAACAACGGCCCGGACAACGACGCCGTGGTCTCGGCGAGCGAAACGCTGAATCGCCTCGTCGCCGCCATCGGCGCGGCGGGCGGCCCGGCCTACGCCTGGCGGGCGATCGACCCGGTGGATGATGCCGATGGCGGCCAGCCCGGCGGCAATATCCGCGTCGCCTTCCTCTACAACCCGAACCGCATCGAATTCGGCGACAAACCGGGCGGCGGCGCCAGCATCGCCGTCGGCGTCACCGATTGCGGCAATCGCGTCTGCCTCACGCACAGCCCTGGGCGTATCGCACCGAACGATGCGGCCTTCGCCAATAGCCGCAAGCCGCTGGTGGCCGAGTTCCGCTTCGCCGGCGAAACGCTGTTCGTGATCGCCAACCACTGGAATTCCAAGGGCGGCGATGAGCCGCTGTTTGGCCGCAACCAGCCGCCACTGCTGGTCTCGGAAACCCAACGGCAGCAGCAGGCCGGGCTGGTTGCCGGCTTCGTGCGCGAACTCACCACCCGCGATGCGAACGCCAAGGTCATCGTGCTGGGCGACCTGAATGACTTCCCGTTCTCGAACCCGGTGGGTGCGCTGAAGGCGGCCGGTCTCGTCGACCTGGTGGAGCTGCTGCCGGAGAACGAGCGCTACACCTATGTGTACGACGGCAACAGCCAGGCGCTCGACCACATCCTGGCCAGCGCCAACCTTGCAGCACGCGCGGAATACGACGTGGTGCACGTCAACGCCGAATTCCACGAACAGACCAGCGATCACGATCCGGAAGTGGCACGCTTCGCCATCGGCCCCACGGTGCCCGGCTGCTACGCGGCCTGGAGCACCGGCACGGCCTACACTGCCGGCCAGCGCGTGAGCGTCGCCAGCACCAACTTCGAGGCCAAGTGGTGGACACAGGGCGAAAACCCCACCCGCTCCGGCGAGTGGGACGCTTGGCGGGCGCTGGGTGCCTGCAGCCATGTGGTGAACGCCGATGCCGTGCCGGAAGTCCGGCCCTCGCCCACCATCACGCCGTGGCGAGCCGATGGCAGCTATGCACTGGGCGATCGGGTCAGCTTTGCCGGACGCACCTGGCTGTGCACGGTGGCACACACGTCGCAGCCGGCGTGGCGACCGGATGTCAGCATCGCGCTATGGCGCGCGGAATAAGCAATTCACCTTGCACCGCAGCAAAAAGCCGGCCCGACAGCCGGCTTTTTGCCGCACCGCCGCACGTGACAACGCATGTAGCAAAAAATATCTGACTACACAGGCTTTTTTGCCGGAAGAAGGCTTTATTTACCCCGGCAAAGCCCCATATCATGCGCAGTTTCCGATTCACAAGACTGCTGGCGTCGCCCGGGTGACCACCTGTTCGGCCATGCACGGCAATCATCACTTGCGCTAAGACAGGAGCAAACCACGATGTCCAAGCAACAAATCGGCGTAATCGGCATGGCGGTCATGGGCCGTAACCTGGCCCTCAACATCGAAAGCCGCGGTTACTCGGTTTCGATCTACAACCGCTCGTACGACAAGACCGAAGAAGTCATCAACGAGAACCCGGGCAAGAAGCTGGTTCCGTACGAGAAGCTGGAAGACTTCGTGGCTTCGCTGGAAACTCCGCGTCGCATTCTGCTGATGGTGAAAGCCGGTGGCCCGACCGATGCAACCATCGACCAACTGAAGCCGCTGCTCGCCAAGGGCGACATCATCATCGACGGCGGCAACACGCTGTACACCGACACCATCCGCCGCAACAAGGAACTGGCCGAACTCGGCTTCAACTTCGTCGGCTCGGGCGTGTCGGGCGGTGAGGAAGGCGCGCTGAAGGGCCCCTCGATCATGCCGGGCGGCCAGCGCGAAGCCTATGAGCTGGTAGCGCCAATCCTGAAGGAAATCGCCGCCAAGGCACCGGATGGCGAGCCGTGCGTGACCTACATTGGCCCGGATGGCGCCGGTCACTATGTGAAGATGGTGCACAACGGCATCGAATACGGCGACATGCAGCTGATCGCCGAAGCCTACGACATCCTGAAGAACGTCGCCGGCCTCTCCAACGCTGAACTGGCCGACGTATTCGCCGAGTGGAACAAGGGCGAGCTCGACAGCTTCCTGGTCGAGATCACCGCCAACATCTTCAAGAAGAAGGACGACCAGGGCGGTAACGGCGAACTCGTCGACGTGATCCTGGATTCGGCCGGCCAGAAGGGCACCGGCAAGTGGACCTCGAAGTCGGCACTCGACCTGGGCGTTGCTCTGCCGCTGATCACCGAATCGGTATTCGCCCGCTTCATCTCGGCACTGAAGGCCGAGCGCGTCGAAGCCGCCAAGGTGCTGAAGGGCCCGGCCGCCAAGCCGGCCATCGCTGACAAGGCTGCCTTCATCGAAGCCGTGCGCCGCGCGCTGTACCTGTCGAAGATTGCGTCGTATGCCCAGGGCTTCGCCCAGATGCGCGCGCAGTCGGACGAATCGGGCTGGGATCTGCAATACGGCGAGATCGCCAAGATCTTCCGCGCCGGTTGCATCATCCGTTCGCGCTTCCTGCAGAACATCACCGACGCGTACGCCAAGGCTCCGAAGCTGGCTAACCTGCTGCTCGACCCGTATTTCGCCAACATCGCCAACGAATACCAGGCTGCGCTGCGCGAAGTGGTGGCCGTTGCCGTCCAGGCTGGCATCCCGCTGCCGACCTTCGGCTCGGCCATCGCCTACTACGACAGCTATCGCACCGAAAAGCTGCCGGCCAACCTGATCCAGGCCCAGCGCGACTACTTCGGCGCCCACACCTTCCAGCGTCTGGACAAGGAAGGCGTGTTCCACGCCCAGTGGTTCTAAGCGTGCATTGATACGCTGCTGCAGTGACAAAGGCCCCGCACGGGGCCTTTGTCGTTTCTAGTACATCAAAATCAGCCGTTGGCGTACGGGCCGGTGCAGGTCAGGCCGGCAATCTCGTCCGGTGTCAGCGGGCACCAGTATTGCGAATTGCGCGGTGCGTAATAGCAGCCGGGCAGGCCGCGCGGAATGCAGCCACTGGCCACGACGAGGCCGGAAGCCTGCGCCGACGGCGTGGCAAGGCCGCTGCTGATGAAGAGCGGCGCGGCGACCGGGGCATCGGCGGCGGCGGCGGCGGCGAAAGCGGTGGTCAGGGCAAATCCGAGTGCAATGGCAAGCTGTTTCATCATTCCTCCAGGTGAAACTGTCACAGGACCATCCTGCGCGACCAAATTAGTCCCGACTTATTCTGTTATCCAGCTGACTTTTGTTGCAGGATACGAGCGGTAGTCTGATCGGCATGAACGGAAAGCGCAGCCGGAGCTCGCCGACCGCGCACATTGCCCATTTTTTGACCGGTGGCCCGCATTGCCTGTGGGATCAGGCACTTGCCGCACTTACCCACAGCCCGTGCACATCGTTGCGCCCAGACGGCGTGGACAACCTGGGAATGACCCCGTTTCTGTTCACATCGGTCGCCACAAGCCGCGCCCAGACTGTGTTTTCCGTCATTCCGGGCAGGCTCAGCCGCTTTTTTGGGCAGCGCACCGGCGCCCCCTTGGCGACAAGGACTTAGCACAACTATCCACAGCCTTTCCCCACCGTTCTGCCCAACTGCTGTGAAGAAGCGTCAAGGTACTGCCCATTTCTTGAGCAGCCGGTGATTTCATACGGCGATCAAGCACTTAGCGCAGCGATCCACAGCCTCTCTACAAGGTTGCTCCGGCAAGGCCGTGGAAAACCCGGTTTTATCCACGCCGCGCCCTTGCGGGGCCGCCCCGGCCCGCCTAGTCTGGGCAAAAACCAGACCGAGCCCGCATGCCCTCCCGCCCCCCGCCGCTATTCAATGAAAAACGTCGTCTGCTGACCTTGCTGACCCTGGTGGTGATTGCCGGCTTTCTCGCTACCAGCTTCAGCGCCTTCCTCGCCTCACGCGACAGCGTGCGCGACGGTATCGCCGCCGAATCGCTGCCACTCACCGGCGACAGCATCTATTCCGAGATCCAGAAGGATCTGCTGCGCCCGGTGTTCATCTCGTCACAGATGGCGCACGACACCTTCTTGCGCGACTGGATGCTGGACGGCGAGGAGAACGCCGACCAGATCCGCCGCTACCTGGCGGAGATCCGCCTGAAGAACCAGACGGTGACGAGCTTCCTGGTCTCGGCCAGGACACTGCACTATTACAATGCCGACGGCCTGTTCAAGCAGGTGAGCGAAGGCGAGCCGCGCGATGCCTGGTTCTTCCGCGTGCGCGACATGGCCGCGGAGTTCGAGACCAATGTCGATGCCGACATGGCCAATCGCGACACCATGACCATCTTCATCAACTACAAGGTGTTCGACTACCAGGGGCGCTTTCTCGGCGCCACCGGCGTCGGCCTGACGCTGGGCACCGTGGCAAGGCTGATCGACAGCTACGAGACGCGCTTCCAGCGCCGGGTGTTCTTCGTCGATCGCAGTGGCCACATCGTGCTCACCGGCCGCTCGTTCTCCGCCAGCCAGCGCACGCTATCGCAGCTGCCGGGCTATGCCCCCGTCGCCCCGGCACTGCTGGCCGGCGGCGCACGGCAGCAGCAGTTCAGCTATGCACACGGCGATTCGACCACGCTGGTGAATTCGCGCTTCATTCCCGAGCTCGGCTGGTTCCTGGTGGTGGAGGAGAACGATGCTCAGGCACTGGCGCCGGTGCATGAGGTGCTCTGGCGCAACCTGACGATCAGCGCGGTGATCACGCTCATCGTGCTCGCCATCGCGCTCTATGGTGCCAACCGCTACCAGAGCCGGCTGGAGCAGCTCGCCAGTACCGACCGGCTGACCCGGCTGCTCAACCGCCAGGCCTTCGACCTGGTGTTTCAGCAGGCCATTCGCGAGACCGAGCGCGATGGCAGCCCGCTCTCGGCCATCCTGCTCGATCTCGATCACTTCAAGGCAGTGAACGACCGGCGTGGCCACCAGACCGGCGACCAGGTGCTGCGCCAGGTGGCAGAACTGCTGCGCGATACGGTGCGTGACAGCGATGTGGTGGCGCGCTGGGGTGGCGAGGAATTCGTGGTGCTGCTGCGTGATTGCCCAGAAGAAGAGGCTGCGCGGTTGGCCGAGTTGTTGCGCAGCCGCATCGCCAGCGAGATCGCGGTGGCGGGCCGGCCGCTCAGCGCCAGCCTCGGCGTCGCCGAGCACGAACGCAGCGATCCGCCCGAGCGCTTCTTCGCCCGACTCGATGCCTTGCTCTACCGGGCCAAGGCGGGCGGGCGCAACCAGGTCGCCGTCGACGCGCCCAGCGTAGATGTTTGAAACGCCGGCTTAACTGCAAACCCCAATGCCAGCGGCTGGCCACAGCGGCTAAGTTACAGTCAGCCCCTATCGGACTTCGACCATGCAGCGCTATCCCGCCCTCTCCGCCCCGCTCGATCTCGGCTTCACCCAGCTCAGGAATCGCGTGCTGATGGGCTCCATGCACACCGGGCTGGAGGAGGACCCGGCCGGCGGCACACGGCTGGCCGCGTTCTATGCCGAGCGAGCGCGCGGTGGTGTCGGCCTCATCGTCACCGGCGGCATCGCGCCCAACGCAGCCGGCCGCATCTACCCGGGCGCCGCCATGCTGGCCGACGCCAGCGAGCTGCCGCGCCATCGCGAGGTGACTGAGGCAGTGCATGCAGCCGGTGGCAAGATCGCGCTGCAGATTCTGCACGCGGGGCGCTATGCCTATCACGAGGGCGCGGTCAGCGCCTCGGCCATCACCGCACGTATCTCGCCGTTCACGCCGCACGCGCTGAGCGAGCTGGAGATCATCGACACTATCGCCGCCTTCGCCCGCTGCGCCGCGCTGGCGCGCGAGGCCGGCTACGACGGCGTCGAGATCATGGGCAGCGAGGGCTACCTGATCAACCAGTTCTTGGTGCGCCGGGTGAACCAGCGCAGCGACGACTGGGGCGGCTCGTTCGAGAATCGCATGCGGCTCGCCATCGAGATCACCCGCGCGGTGCGCAACGCCGCCGGACCGGACTTCATCGTGATCTTCCGGCTGTCGCTGCTCGATCTGGTCGAGGACGGCGGCACGCTGAGCGAAGCCATCGCCCTGGCCCAGGCGCTGGAAGCCGCCGGCGTCACCCTGATCAACACCGGCATCGGCTGGCACGAGGCCAGCATTCCCACCATTGCCGCCGTGGTGCCCCGCGGCGGCTTCTCCTGGGTAACGGCCCAGCTCAAGCCCTATGTGAAGGTGCCGCTGATCGCGGTGAACCGCATCAACACGCCGGATGTGGCCGAGCGCATCCTCGCCAGCGGCGAGGCGGACATGGTGTCGCTGGCGCGTCCGCTGCTGGCCGATCCGGAATTCGTGCTCAAGGCCGAGAATGGCGCTGCCAGCGAGATCAATACCTGTATCGCCTGTAATCAGGCCTGTCTCGACCATGTGTTCGAGGGCAAGCCCGCCAGCTGCCTCGTCAACCCCCGCGCCTGTCGCGAGACGGAGATCGTGCTGCGGCCCGCGCTGCGCCGCCGCAGCGTGGCCGTGGTCGGCGCAGGGCCGGCCGGTCTCTCCGCCGCGCTCACCGCCGCGCAATGTGGCCATCTGGTGACACTGTTCGAGGCCGGCGATGCCATCGGCGGCCAGTTCCGCATCGCGAGCCAGGTGCCCGGCAAGGACGAATTCAGCGAGACGCTGCGCTACTTCGGTGTGATGCTGGACAAGCACGGCGTGGACATCCAGCTGAACCGCCGCGTCGGCGTCGACGAGCTGACAGGCTTCGATCACGTGATCGTCGCCACCGGCGTGGTCCCGCGCATTCCGGACATCACCGGCGTGGACCACCCGAAGGCCGTGACCTATCCCGCCGTGCTGCGCGGCGAGGTGGCAGTGGGCCAGCGCGTGGCCATCGTTGGCGCCGGCGGCATCGGCGTAGATACCGCGGTGTTCCTCTCGGAAACCGATCAGCCCGACCACATTGCCGCCTATGAGGCCGATTGGGGCATCAATCCGCAGCTGGATACCGCCGGCGGCCTGAAGCCCGCACAACCGGCGAAGAGTCCACGCGAGATCTGGCTGCTGCAGCGCCGCGCCGGCAAGCCGGGCGCCGGCCCCGGCAAGACCACCGGCTGGATCCATCGCCTCAGCCTTGCCGCACGCGGCGTGCACCTTGTCGGCAGCGTGGAATATGTGGGCATCGGCGACGACGGCCTGACCATCAAGGTAAAAGGCGAAACCCAGACACTGGCCGTCGACCACGTGGTGATCTGCGCCGGCCAGGAATCGGACAACGCGCTCTATGCCGCGCTGCAGGAAGCAGGTCGAGCAGCCACACTGATCGGCGGCGCAGAAGAAGCCCGCGAGCTCGATGCCAAGCGCGCCATCGAGACCGGAATGCGGGCAGCGCTGGCGCTTTAGCGCACCATCAGCGGCCGAAGTGCCGCCGCAACCAGGCACCGATCTCCTCAGGCACGAAGGCGGTCCCCCCTTCCAGCAGCTGGGTGCCGTGGCCGGCGGAATCGAGGATGTG
Source organism: Chitinolyticbacter meiyuanensis (assembly GCF_008033135.1). Classification (NCBI taxonomy): domain Bacteria; kingdom Pseudomonadati; phylum Pseudomonadota; class Betaproteobacteria; order Neisseriales; family Chitinibacteraceae; genus Chitinolyticbacter; species Chitinolyticbacter meiyuanensis. The sequence continues at coordinate 1,736,175 of NZ_CP041335.1, read as the reverse complement.
CAGCACCACTTCGCCTTGGTCTTGCTTGAGGAAGCGCCGCGCGGCGCTATTGGCGCCGCTATCATAACGGCCGGCATAGATCGCGGCAGAGCGGCCGACGAAGGCCTTCATCATCGCCGCACCGAAGATCTCGTTATCCGACGGCGAGAGGGCCACCACCGTAGGGCAGGCGGGCCGGCTGGCGCAGGCCTGCAAGGCCAGGTTGGCACCGGCGCTGGCGCCGACCAGCGCAACCTGCTTGGCCGGTACCCCTGGCTGCGCCGTCAGCCACGCAAGCCAGGCGTCGATGTCCTTCGGCGCCAGTTGCCAGTCGATGCCGCCTCCGGTCTGGCCGAAACCACGCAAGTCAACCGCCAGCACCGACCAGCCCGCCGCCTGCAGCGTCGGCAGCAGCGGCGCCCAGGTCTTGCGCCCTTCCGGTACCGTCATGTGCAACAGCACAACGGCGCCCTTGCCGGCCTCGGCGGCCGGCAGCCAATCACCATAGAGTTTCAGCCCGTCGGCGGCGTCCAGGGTAACGGTCTGGGCCGCGGCAACGCTGCAGGCCGCAGCGAAGGCAAGTGATCCGATCCAGCGCTTCATGTGGTGCCTCCTGGGCGATCAACAGAAGCGCAGTATCGGCAGCCCATCAGGACGTTGCCATGGCCGGCCATGCATGGCGGTCATGCGCACCGTGCATGACCATCCAGCCCCCTCCTGCGGCAGGTCTGCGAGGCCCTTCCCGCCTACTGCCCGTGCCGCTTCTCCAGCCGGCACTCGTAGCACAGGACTGCCCGACCCTCGTCGTCCACGCTCTCCAGCTTCACCGTGAAGCCCCACAGCCGTGCCACATGCTTGAGTACCTCGTGCACGCTGTTGGCGAGTGGACGGCGGTTGTGCTGGTAATGGCGCAGCGTCAAGGTACGATCACCGCGGGTGTTCACGTCGTACACCTGGATGTTCGGCTCACGGGTGGCCAGGTTGTATTGCTCGGCCAGCTTGCGCCGGATCTCCGCGTAGCCCGCATCGTCGTGGATGGCCGAGACCTTGAGTCGGGATTGCTCATCGTCGTCCAGGATGGAGAAGAAGCGGAAATCGCGGATCAGCTTGGGCGAGAGATACTGGGCGATGAAGCTCTCGTCCTTGAAATTGCGCATGGCGAAATCCAGCTGGCGACGCCAGTCGGTGCCGGCCAGCTCGGGGAACCACTGCTTGTCCTCGTCGGTAGGGTTCTGGCAGATGCGCTGGATGTCGCGATACATCGCGAAACCCAGCGCATAGGGATTGATGCCGTTGAAGTACGGGCTGTCCACTCCGGGCTGGGCAACCACGCTGGTGTGGCTGTGAAGGAATTCGAACATGCTCGCGTCGGTGAGCAGGCCCTCGTCGTACATCTGGTTCAGCAAGGTGTAGTGCCAGAACGTGGCCCAGCCTTCGTTCATCACCTGCGTCTGCCGTTGCGGGTAGAAATACTGCGCGATCTTGCGCACGATGCGCACGATTTCCCGCTGCCAGGGCTCCAGCAGCGGTGCGAACTTCTCGATGAAGTAGAGCAGGTTCTCCTGCGGCTCGGCGGGAAAGCGCTGCGGCGACGCGGTTTCCTCGAGCTCTGTCTGCATGCGCGGGATGGTGCGCCACAGCGTGTTCACCTGCGTCTGCAGATAGGCCTCGCGCTCGGCCTGGCGTGCGCGCTCTTCGGCCAGCGACAGCTTCTGTGGCCGCTTGTAGCGGTCGACGCCGTAGTTCATCAGCGCATGGCAGGAATCGAGTAGTTCCTCCACGGCCTCCTCGCCATAGCGCGCCTCGCAATCGGCGATGTATTTCTTGGCAAACACCAGGTAGTCGATGATGGCATCGGCCTCGGTCCAGGTGCGGAACAGGTAGTTGCCCTTGAAGAAGCTGTTATGACCGAACGAGGCATGCGCGATCACCAGCGCCTGCATCGTCATCGTGTTCTCCTCCATCAGGTAGGCGATGCAGGGATTGGAGTTGATGACGATCTCGTAGGCGAGCCCCATGGCGCCGCGCGTGTAGTTCTTCTGCGTGGCGAGGAAATGCTTGCCGTAGCTCCAGTGGTGGTACATCACCGGCATGCCCACCGAGGCGTAGGCATCCATCATCTGCTCGGCGCTGATCACTTCGAGCTGGTTGGGATAGGTGTCGAGCCCGAAATTGTGGGCGATGCGGGTGATCTCGTCGTAGGTGGACTGGATCAGCTCGAACGTCCACTCGGAGCCTTTGAACAGCGGCGTGCGCACGGGGGCATCGGTGTTGGCGACTGCGGTCATGGCGATCTCCGTGTTGCCGGGATGCGGTTCAGGCGGCGCTGCGCTCGCCCAGGCCCGCTTTCTTGAACAGGTCGCGGAACACTGGCCAGATCTGGCCAGCATCCTTGATGCGTCGCATCACGAAGTGACGATGCTGCGCCGCCACCTGCTCATACTCGTACCACAGGTTCTGCGGCTCTCCCTCGGTGATCTCGACGTAGGCGTAGTACTGCAGCAGTGGCAGCAACTCGTTGGCGAGCAGCTCGCGGCAGTGGGGCGAATCGGAATCCCAGTTGTCACCGTCGGAAGCCTGGGCGACATAGATGTTCCAGTCCGCGGTCGGGTAGCGCTCGTGGATGATCTTCTTCACCAGCTTGAGCGCCGAGGACACCACCGTGCCACCGGTATCGCGGGCATGGAAGAACTCGTCCTCGTTCACCTCGAAGGCCTGGGTGTGATGGCGTACGAACACCACCTCGATCTTGTCGTAGGCGCGCTCGAGGAAGAGGTACAGCAGGATGAAGAAGCGCTTGGCGATGTCCTTCTTCATCTCATCCATCGAACCCGAGACATCCATCACGCAGAACATCACCGCCTGCGTGGTGGGGTTGGGCACGCGCACCCGGTTGCTGTAGCGCAGATCGAACGGGTCGATCCACGGAATGCGTGACAGCCGGGCCTTGTGCTCGCGGATTTCCTGCATCAGTGCACGGATTTCCGGGTCGTGCTCGTCGCGGCTTTCCAGCAGCTCGTCGAGCTTTTCCTGTGCGGCATTAAGCTCATCCATCGGCAAAGCGGAAAGCGCGATGCGTCGACCAAGTGCACCCCGCAGGCTGCGCAGCACGTGGATGTTGGTCGGCGTGCCATCGCTGGTGAAGCCGGCGCGCATCGGCTTGAAAGTGGTGGTCTGCGCCAGCTGCGTCTTGATCAGGTTGGGCAGCTCCAGATCATCGAAGAAATAGCTGAGGAATTCCTCCTTGGTGAGCGTGAACACGAACTCGTCCTGCCCATCGCCACCGTCGCCCGAGCCGCCGCTGCCACCCGCGCCCCCCCCGCCCTGCGGGCGCTCGAACTCGTCCCCACGCAAGTATTCCTTGTTGCCGGGGTAGACGCGCTCGGTCACCCCGCCTTGCGTATGGCCGAAGGTCGGCTCGCCGATGTCCTTCACCGGGATCGACACCTTCTCGCCGCGCTCGATATCGGTGATCGAACGGTCCTTCACCGCCCGCGCCACCGCCTCCTTGATCTGGCCACGAAAGCGCTTGAGGAAGCGCTCGCGGTTCACCGCGGACTTGTTCTTGCCGTTCAGACGCCGGTCTATCAGATGGAACATGGCAACTCCACGAACGGGGTGGGCCGGCGATACGGCAACCACCTTAGGCAGCCCGCCCCGTTCTCAACGGCTGTGTCCAGCCACTCCGGGCGAACCCACCCGGTGGCCACCCCTTACTCCCTGCCCGCGCCCTGGTATCAGGACGATTTGCGCACCCGCAGATACCATTCGCACAACAGCCGCACCTGCTTGGCGGTGTAGCCCTTGGTGACCATGCGATTGACGAAGTCCTCGTGCTTCTTCTGCTCCTCGGCACTGGCCTTGGCATTGAACGAGATCACCGGCAACAGCTCTTCGGTGTTGCTGAACATCTTCTTCTCGATCACCGAGCGCAGCTTCTCGTAGCTGGTCCAGGTCGGGTTCTTGCCAGCGTTATTGGCACGCGCACGCAGCACGAAGTTGACGATCTCGTTGCGGAAGTCCTTGGGGTTGCTGATGCCGGCTGGCTTCTCGATCTTCTCGAGCTCGTTGTTGAGCGCATTGCGATCGAAACTCTCGCCGGTATCCGGATCACGGTATTCCTGATCCTGGATCCAGTAATCGGCAAAGGTCACGTAGCGATCGAAGATGTTCTGCCCGTACTCGGAGTAGCTCTCGAGATACGCCGTCTGGATTTCCTTGCCGATGAACTCGACGTACTTCGGCGCCAAGTGTTCCTTGAGATAGCTGATGTAGCGCTGTTCAGTCTCCTGCGGGAACTGCTCGCGCTCAATGCTCTGCTCCAGCACGTAGAGCAGATGCACCGGGTTGGCCGCCACTTCCTGATGATCGAAGTTGAACACCTTCGAGAGAATCTTGAACGCGAAGCGGGTGGAAAGCCCGTTCATGCCCTCGTCGACGCCGGCGAAGTCGCGGTACTCCTGGATGGATTTGGCCTTGGGATCGATGTCCTTCAGGTTCTCGCCGTCATAGACCTGCATCTTGGAAAAGACGGACGAATTCTCCGGCTCCTTCAGCCGGGACAGCACGGCGAACTGCGCCATCATCTTCAACGTGCCCGGCGCGCACGGCGCCTGCGACAACGAGGAATTGCGCACCAGCTTCTCGTAGATGTGGATTTCCTCGGACACGCGCAGGCAGTACGGCACCTTCACGATGTAGATCCGATCGAGGAAGGCCTCGTTGTTCTTGTTGTTGCGGAACTGCTTCCACTCCGATTCGTTGGAGTGGGCCAGGATCACGCCTTCGAACGGGATCGCGCCAAAGCCCTCGGTGCCCTTGAAGTTGCCTTCCTGGGTCGCGGTGAGCAGTGGATGCAGCACCTTGATCGGCGCCTTGAACATCTCGACGAACTCCAGCAGGCCCTGGTTCGCCAGGCAAAGGCCGCCCGAATAGCTGTAGGCATCCGGATCGTCCTGCGCGTATTTCTCCAGCTTGCGGATGTCGACCTTGCCGACCAGGGACGAGATGTCCTGATTGTTCTCGTCACCCGGCTCGGTCTTGGCCACGGCAATCTGCCGCAATACCGACGGATAGCGCTTCACCACGCGGAACTGGTCGATGTCGCCGCCGTACTCGTGCAGCCGCTTCACCGCCCACGGGCTGGGAATGTTGCGCAGATAACGGCGCGGGATGCCGTATTCCTGCTCCAGGATGGCGCCATCCTCGTCGTAGTTGAACAGGCCAAGCGGGGACTCGTGCACCGGGCTGCCCTTCAGGCAATAGAACGGCACTCGCTCCATCAGCTCCTTGAGCTTTTCCGCGATGGAGCTCTTGCCGCCGCCCACCGGTCCGAGCAGGTAGAGGATCTGCTTCTTTTCCTCCAACCCTTGCGCCGCATGCCGGAAGTAGGCGACCACCTGCTCGATCACCTCCTCCATGCCGAAGAACTCGCGGAAAGCCGGGTAGACCCGGATCACCTTGTTCTGGAAGATGCGCGACTGACGCGAATCGAGCCGGGTATCGATCATCTCCGGCTCACCGATCGCCATCAGCATGCGCTCGGCTGCGGTGGCATACGCCGCCGGCTCGCGCTTGCACAGTTCCAGGTATTCCTTGAGGGAAAGCTCCTCCTCGCGAGTGCGTTCGTAGCGGGACGAGTAGTGGTTGAAGATATCCATGCGGCACCTCCAGCGGCGGGAAACGGCGGCTTGCCATTTAGGCAGTGCGGAAGCGGAAAGTTCGCCCCGGCTCGACAGTTCCGTTATAGACGCGGGCAGGCTACGGACATGGCCGCATTGCACCGCAAACGTGCGGCGCGCCACAGGCGGGGGCAATGCGAGGGGAATAAAGTGTGGAGAATCAGCGACCTTGTGTGGCGATGCATCAGCACCCGCCGGCCGTCGGTGCCGATCAGGCGGAAGCGGGCTGTTGCGGCGAGTACACAGTGACGCGATTACGTCCGGCGTGCTTGGACGCGTAGAGCGCGGTATCGGCCTGCGCCACCACCGCTTCGGCAGTGGTCACGCCGGGAACGAACTCCGACACACCGATACTGGCGGTGACGGTGATCTTGTCATCGCCGGAGGTAACCGAATCGGCCGCAATCTCGAAGCGGATACGCTCGGCCGCCGCTCGCGCGCCTTCAGCATCGGTCTGCGGCAGGATCAGGATGAACTCCTCGCCGCCGTAGCGCCCGAACACGTCGGGCTCGCGCAGCACCGCCTGCGTGCGCCGCGCCACTTCGCGCAGCACTTCGTCGCCGGCGAGGTGGCCGTAGGTGTCGTTGATCTTCTTGAAGTGATCCAGATCGAACAGCAGCACGCTGAACGGCTCGACGTGATAGCGCTCGATACGCTGGATCTCGTCGTGCAAGCGCATGTCGACGTAGCGGCGGTTGAATACGCTGGTGAGACCGTCGCGATTGGAGCTCTCTTCCAGTTTCTGCATCGCCGTATGCAGCATGGTCTGGTAGATCGCGCTGTCGGTTGCGTCGATCAGCGTCACGCCCACAGCCTCCACCTCGCCCTCATCGTTGCGCACCGGCATGAAGGTGAAGTTCTGCCGCATGAAGTCGATGCCGCCGGTGATCGGCCGATTGTGGGCGAAGCGGAACAGGTAGGGCCGCTGCTCCCACGAAGTGAAGGCAAAGTTCTTCAGCACGAACACGCTGTCGATCTTCTTGGCGAGCCACTTTTGCGGCAGGTCCGGGAACAGCTCGAACAGGCTACGGCCGACCGCATCCCCGCTCGCAATGCCACTGTGGTGCGCCATGAAGCGGTTCCACAACAGCAGCTGGTAGCTGCGATCGACGACAAAGACCCCGACATTGACCTCGCTGACGATGAAGTCGGCCAGCGATACCGTCATCAAAAGTTTTCCATGAAGGCGTCGAGCGCGGATTTGAGCGTGAGGATGGACTCCTCGGGCATCAGGGTCAGCAGGTGGCAGGTGAAATCGCGCACCTCGAGCGTGAAGTGCACTTCCACCAGGAGCGCGTAGTTCCAGGTCAGCTGCTGCGGATTGATCAGCCGCCCGACCTCGACGTTCTCCGCCATGATGGTCGGCGCCGAAAAACTGAGCTTGGCCTGCAGCAATTCGGCAATGCCATTGAGGCAGGCGCCGACCAGCACATTGCTCACGTCAAGCAGCAGCTCGCGGTCCGCCGCGCCATCGAGCGCGTCTTCATAGCCCATCAGGTCGGCCAGATCGCGGCAGCCGTCCTGGTCGTAGATGACCATGGCTTCGCCGCGCAGCGTGCCATTGAAGGCTTGGCGCGCCGCAGTCACCGACTGCGGTGTGCCGACGAGCTGGACGATGCCGGTGGAAATTGCAGCCGATTCGGTGATGTTGATGCGCGGCACCGACAGCTGCACGAAGGATTCAAGGATCTGCGCCAGCTGGGAGCCGGCCTGCCCCATGGCGATGTTGGTGACTTCCTGCAGCGCGTCGCGCTGGTCCGGGGTGAGCAACAGATGATCGATCATCATAGTCCCCGCTGTCAGAGCGAAATGCCGTATTCGCGCAAGATCGCTTCGATCTGCGCGGCATCGACCGGCTTCTTGACGAAGGCCACGGCCCCCAGCTGGCGAACGCGTTCGCGCGCCATGGGCTGGATATCGGCCGAAACCACGACGACAAAGCTGTTGAGCCCTTCGCGCTGCAGCGTTTCCAGCACGGTATAGCCGTCCATCTCGGGCATGGTCAGGTCCAGGAACATGACCTCAGCCTTGCCGGCGCGATACGCGGCCAAGGCTTCGATGCCGTTGCCGGCCTGCGTGATTTCAACATCCCATGACGGTGGCAAGGCCTTGATCAGCATCTTGCGCGCCATGACCGAATCGTCGACCACCAAAATTGGCGTAGGCATCCGACGCCACTCCCCAAAGCTACTGTTTCTTGTTAGTAAGCAAATTTAGCGGAGCAGTTTAGAGCATGGCATCCGCTTTGTGGATAGGGCTTCCGATGGAAGTAGGTCTAGTGCAGCCCGGCAACCAGTCGCCAGACGCCGACCACGATCAACAACAAACCCAATATAGACCGAAGCCAGCGATAGCCAAGCCAAGCCCGTAAGCGCCCAGCCGCCGCGCCGATCAGCATCAGGTTGGGCAGCGTGCCCAACCCAAAGGCCAACATCAGCAAAATCCCATTTTCTGTCGAACCACTTGCCAGCGCAGAAAGGCTGGCCGTATAGACCAAGCCACAGGGCAGCCACCCCCACAGCGCGCCCGCCACCAGGGCCTGCCAGAACCATCGGATCGGCAACAAACGGCGCAGCAGTGGTTGCACCCGCGCCCAGACTGGCACGCCTAGCCTTTCCAGGCGGGTGAACCATGCCGCCCAGCCAGCGATATAGCAGCCCATCACGATCAGCAACAGGTTGGCCAGCCACCAGAGCACGGTCTTCACCAGCGTCAGCGCAAGCAGGCCCGGAATACTGCCGACAGCGCCGGCAATCGCCCCGATCAGCCCGTAGCCCAGCAGGCGCCCGACATTGAAGCCCAGCAGATACGGCCAGCGCGGCCCGGGTGGCAGCTGCAAAGTGAATGCGGTGACCACCCCACCACACATGCCAAGGCAGTGGCCGCCACCGACCAGTCCGGCAATGAACAGCGAAAACAGGGCGGGGTCGAGCATGGATCAGATCAGGCGGGAATAGGCGACGATGGGTTGCTGGCGGATGAGGAAACGGTCGAAGACCATGGCGATGGTCCGCACCAGCAGGCGGCCACGTGGCGTCACATCGATGCCATCCGGCCGCAGCACGACAAGGCCATCGATCTCGAGCAGCTGCAGGCGTCGCAATTCTTCCGCAAAGTACACCGAAAAATCAATCATGTAGGCCGGTTCGAACGACTCGAACGACAACTGGAACTGGCACATCAGCGCCTGGATCACCGCCCGGCGCAACAGGTCGTCGCGCGACATGGCATAGCCACGCACCGTCGGCAACTGGCCGGCATCGAGTGCGGCGTAGTAGTCGTCAAGCTTGCGGGCGTTCTGCGCGTAGTGGCCGCCCACCATGCCGATGGCCGATACGCCAAAGGCCAGCAAGTCGCAATCGGCGTGGGTGGAATAGCCCTGGAAATTGCGATGCAGATGGCCGCGCCGCTGCGCGAGGGCGAGATCATCGTCTGGCAGCGCGAAGTGGTCCATGCCGATGTAGACGTAGCCTGCGGCCTGCAGTGCCGCGATGCTGTCGGCCAGGATATCGAGCTTGGTAGTAGCATCCGGCAGCGCCTGGGCATCGATGCGACGCTGGGGCGGGAAGCGCTCCGGCAGGTGCGCGTAGTTGTAGAGCGCGATGCGGTGCGGGCGCAACGCGACCACGCGTTCCAGCGTGCGCGCCATGGTTTCGCGGGTTTGCAGCGGCAGGCCATAGATCAGGTCGAGGCTGATCGAGCGAAAGCCGTTGGCACGCGCGGCGGCGATCACCGCTGCGGTTTCCGCCTCGCCCTGCACCCGGTTCACTGCGCGTTGTACAGCCGGGTCGAAATCCTGCACGCCGATGCTGACACGATTGAACCCCATCTCCGCAAGCGCAGCCATGGTCTGCACGCCCACCTTGCGCGGATCGATCTCGATGGCATATTCGCCTGCTGGATCGAGCTCGAAATGCCGACGCACAGCCGCCATCAGCCGGGCCAGCTGCGCATCGCTGAAGAAGGTCGGCGTACCGCCTCCCAAGTGCAACTGCTGCGCTCGGGGCCGCTGCTCGATCAAGTCGGCAGTCAAGGCCAGCTCGTGCTCCAGGTAGCCGAGGTAGGGCTCGGCCTGATCGCGGCGGCGCGTGATCACCTTGTTACAGGCGCAGTAGTAACAAATCGTGTCGCAGAATGGCAGGTGGAAATATAATGAAAGCGGTTTTGTCGCCGATCCCGGCTGGCGCGCAATGACGGCCTGCTGCCAGGCAGCGGCCTGCAGCGGTCCGAAACGATCCGCAGTGGGGTAGGAGGTATAGCGCGGCCCGTGGCCGTCATAGCGGACAATCAGGTCGCGATCGAATTCGGCTTGTTGCAGCCCGGCATATGCGTGCGTCACCGCGGTCATCCGTTCTGTTTGCAGGGTCGACCAGCTTAACGTGCGGTGTCGGGGCACCTCGTTGATCGGGATCAAGGCACAATCAGCCGCCCTACGGCATACCGCCGGATGGCCATCAACCCAGGGATTCCCATGCTTTCCACCATCCCGGTGCAAGACATCAGCATCAAGCATTTACGCCAGGCCTGCTCTACCTGCAGCCTGCGCGAACTCTGCCTGCCCATCGGCCTATCCGCCGACGAGATGAAGCAGGTGGATGAGCTCGTCACCCAGGGGCGGCCCATCAAGCGTGGCGAAGCGCTTTATCGCAGCGGCGAGCCGTTCCGGGCGCTCTACGCGGTCAAGCTCGGCTTCTTCAAGACCAGTGTGGTCTCCGAGGATGGCCGTGAACAGGTTACCGGCTTTCACATGACCGGCGACCTGATCGGGCTCGACGCCGTCAGCACCGATCACCACACCTGCGATGCCGTGGCACTGGAAGACAGCCAGGTCTGCGAGCTACCGTTCACCGAAATGGAAGAACTCGCGCGCAAGATGCCGGCGCTGCAACACCATCTGTACAAGGTGATGAGCCGCGAAATCGTGCGCGACCACGGGGTGATGCTGCTGCTCGGCAACATGAAGGCCGAGGAGCGCATCGCCGCCTTCCTGCTCAACCTGTCGCAACGGTTTGCGCTGCGTGGCTATTCATCATCCAGCTTCCACCTGCGGATGACGCGCGAGGAAATCGGCAGCTACCTCGGCCTCAAGCTGGAAACAGTGAGCCGCACGCTCTCCAAATTCCAGGATCAAGGCTTCATCAAGGTCCAGAACCGACTGATCGAGATCGTGCAGATCGATTCGCTGCGGCAGCTGGTCAACAGCTGCCAGGGCTAAGGCCATGGGCCCCGTCTGCCTGACTGCGCCGACGGGGCTACGCGAGCGCTTGCTTGCCCGCCTGAGCCGCGCCGGCTGCCCGGCAGACTGGTCAGGCGAAACACCACCCTCCCCCTGGGCCGCGGAAGCGCTGCATCTGAATGTAGGGGGCATTGCCTGCTCCAAGCCACCGCCCTTCAGCGTCGACATCGCCATCATGCTCGACCACCCTGCAGCCGAGCGCCTGGGCTGGATGCTGGCCGTAGGTGGCCACGCCAGTGCGCTGCAGCGCGCCATTCCCTGGCTAGATGCCCTTTCACCCACTCCGGCTGGCTGGCTGCATGTCGGCAGCGATGGTGCTGGGGCTTTCATCGGCACAGCCAACGCATTGTGGGCCGAGCAACAGCAGCAGGTCGTTGCCTGGCTGGCTGAACGAGGGCCCCACGGCACTGCGCATTTTGATCCGGCAAGCTGGCAAGCATTGGCGAGCCATACCCAGCATCAGTTGCAACTGCTGGCCGCAGCGTATCTGGCCAAGCAGCCCGCCGAGCACGAACTGGCAACCCGCCTCGCACTCGCCATCAGCACGCTCTACCCGCAAAACCAGACGTAAAAAAGGGCAGCCGGTAAGGCTGCCCTCAACAGAACAACGGGGATAGGGTCGATCAGGCCACGGCCTTGCTCGGCTGGGCCACCGCCTTGGCGGCTTGCTCGGCGCCGGCCACGGCAGCTTGGGTGAGTTCACCGGCAATCTTCTGCGTGCTGCGCGCTACGGCATCGTAGGTGCTGGCAGCCGTTTCGAAGGCATTGCGAAACACAGCGACTGCTGCACCGGAACCGGCCGGCGCCACTTCGGCAGCCTTGTCGAGTGAGCTCAGCAGCGTCTTGTTGAAACCGAGCACCTGCTCTTCGACCAGACGATTGAGTTCATGCTGGGTAGCGCTGGCCACGTCGAACACCGAGCGGGCCGCATCGAGGGCCTTGTCGACCGACGGTTGCGCCAGCTGCTTTTGCAGCGATACCAGACCTTGCACGTCCTTCACTTCGGATAGCGCCTTGGCGGCTTCAGCTTGATTGGCAAGAACTTCACGGGCCAAGCCCAGCTGCAGGCTGACGAGGCGTTCCACCCCGTTCAGTGCGATCTGCGACAAACGCAGCGATTTTTCCAGACCAGCTTGGTTGGCTTCGTTGTACTGATGGGTGTTGAACATCGTCAGACTCCAAGGATTGTGCATTGCATCAATTCGGATTCTTGACGGCCTCGCCTCGGGCGTCAAGCATCCCATTGTGCGCCGCAGCATTTTGGCGACAGGCGGTAAAAAAGGCGGCCATGGCCGCCTTGCTCCGCAACTGGCGAATCATCACGCTTTCACGTCGATGTTCTGCCCCAGGTTCGCAGGGTTGTTGTATGCCGCCGGCTGCGGCAGCGCTTCCAGCAACGACAGGGCGTTCTGTTGCTGGATGTCCAGCGCTTTGCGCAGCACCGTATTGGTCACGACATACTCGGACGGCTGCGAGCTGCTCGCGGCATTGACTAGGGACATGGACTCCATAACAGCACCTCCTGATACACACCCCTACCATACCCCTATGTTGGCAAGTACCACAAGGGTAGCGGGATGATCGGCGAGGCATGCAGTGATCGCGCTCACGTCCGGCGCGGGTCGGGCCAGCTGCGGTAAAATGCGCCGATGAACGCGCCCGCCTTTATCCATCTCCGCCTGCATTCCGAATTTTCCGTCGTCGACGGCATCGTCCGCATTGATGACGCCGTCAAGCGTGCCGCCGAGCTCGGCCAGCCCGCGCTCGGTGTGTCGGACCTGATGAACCTCTTTGGCATGGTCAAGCAGTACAAGGCCTGTCGCGCCGCCGGCATCAAGCCCATCATCGGCATCGATGCCCGCATCGAGAACGAGGAAGATCGCGACAAGCCCTTCCGCGTGCTGCTGATGGCCAAGAACCGGGCTGGCTATGGCCGCCTCTGCGAGTTGCTCACCGACGCCTACCTGCACAACCAGTACCGCGGCTATGGCGAACTGAAGAAGGAATGGCTGGCCGCCAAGTCCAACGCAGACCTGATCTGCCTCTCCGGCGCGCACCTGGGCGAAATCGGCCAGGCACTGGTCAATGGCAACTACGAGGCCGCCACCTCGGCTGCGCAGTGGTGGGCCGCGCAATTCCCCGACAGCTTCTATCTGGAGCTGCAACGCAGTGGTAAAGCCGAATGCGAGACCAGCGTACAGGGCCATCTCGACCTCGCTTCGGAACTGAACCTGCCCGCTGTTGCCACCCACGCAATCCAGTTCATGGATCGTGACGATTTCAAGGCGCACGAAGCGCGCGTCTGCATCGCCGAAGGTTTTGTCGTCTCCGACAAACGCCGGCCGCGCAACTTCACCGAAGAGCAGTACTACAAAACCCCGGCCGAAATGGCCGAACTGTTCGCCGACCTACCAGAGGCGCTGCAAAACTCGGTGGAGATCGCCCGCCGCTGCAACGTGAACATCCTGCTGGGCAAGAACTACCTGCCGCTGTTCCCCACGCCGGATGGCATGACGCTGGACGACTTCCTGGTGCACCAGGCCAAGGAAGGCCTGGAAACCCGGCTGACCCAGCTCTATCCAGACCAGGCCCAGCGCGATGCCGAGCGCCCGCGCTACCTGGAGCGGCTCAAATTCGAGACCGACACCATCATTCAGATGGGCTTTCCCGGCTACTTCCTGATCGTGGCGGACTTCATCATTTGGGGGAAGCAGAATGGTTGCCCGGTGGGTCCCGGCCGGGGTTCGGGCGCAGGCTCGCTGGTAGCCTATGCGCTCGGTATCACCGATATCGACCCCACCGCCTACGCGCTGCTGTTCGAGCGCTTCCTCAATCCGGAGCGGGTATCGATGCCCGACTTCGATATCGATTTCTGCCAGGACAACCGCTGGCGCGTGATCGAATACGTGCGCGACAAGTACGGCGCCGAGGCAGTCAGCCAGATCGCCACCTTCGGCACCATGGCCGCCAAGGCGGTGGTGCGCGACGTCGGCCGGGTGCTCGACCTCTCCTACACCTTCTGCGACGGCCTCTCCAAGATGATTCCGGCGGCGCCAGGCAAGCAGTACAGCCTGGATGACGCGGTGGACATGGTGCCCGAGCTCGCTGAGCGGGTGCAGAACGAAGATGAGGTGAAGGAGCTCTGGGAGCTCGCCAAGAAGCTGGAAGGCCTGACCCGCAACATCGGCATGCACGCCGGCGGCGTGCTGATTGCGCCGGGCAAGATCACCGACTTCTGCCCGGTCTACCAAGCCAGCGGTGCAGAGGCGTCGCCGGTCTCCATGCTGGACAAGGACGACGTCGAGCAGATCGGCCTCGTGAAGTTCGACTTCTTGGGCCTGCGCAACCTCACCATCATCGAGCTGGCGCTGCAGTACATCCAGCAGGAGACCGGCCAGTACCTGGACCTGATGAGCCTGGGTTTCGACGATCAAGCCGCCTACCAGGTGTTCCGCGACGCCAACACCACCGGCGTGTTCCAGGTTGAATCGGACGGTATGAAACGGCTGCTGGAAAAACTGCAGCCCGACCGTTTCGAAGACATCATCGCCGTGCTGGCGCTCTATCGCCCGGGCCCCTTGGGTTCCGGCATGGTCGACACCTTCATCAACCGCAAGAAGGGCCTGGAGACACCGGATTACTTCCACCCGGACTTGGAAAAGTGCCTGGAGCCGACCTATGGCGTGATCGTGTACCAGGAACAGGTGATGCAGATCTCGCAGATCATCGGCGGCTACACGCTGGGTGGCGCCGATATGCTGCGGCGGGCCATGGGCAAGAAAAAGCCCGAGGAGATGGCCAAGCACCGCGCCACCATCGCCGAAGGCGCGGCCAAGAAAGGCTACGATCCTGCGCTGGCCGAACACCTGTTCGACCTGATGACCAAGTTCGCGGAATACGGCTTCAACAAGTCGCACACCGCCGCCTACGCCGTCGTCAGCTATCACACTGCCTGGCTGAAGGCGCACCACACCGCCGCCTTCATGGCCGCCACCATGAGCTCGGAACTGGACAACACCGACCAGCTCAAGGTGTTCTACGACGATTGCGTCGAAAAGAACCGGCTCAAGCTGTTGCCGCCGGACGTGAACGCCAGCTTCTATCGCTTCATGCCGGTAGGCAAGCGCGAGATCCGCTATGCGCTCGGAGCCATCAAGGGCGTTGGCGAAAGCGCGGTGAACATGATCGTGGCCGAGCGCCAAGCGAACGGTCCCTATGCCGACCTGTACGACTTCTGCCGCCGCACCGACAAGAAGGAAGTGAACAAGCGGGTGATCGAGGCGCTGATTCGCGGCGGTGCGTTCGATGCCATCGACGACCATCGGGCGCGGCTGATGGCCAATGTCGAGCAGGCGATGCAGCTGGCCGAGACCGAAGCGGCCAACGCCAACCAGGGATCGCTGTTCGACGTGTTCGAAGCCGCCGCCGTACCCACGGTAGAGGTGATCGAAGCGGCGCCTTGGGATGACAAGATCAAGCTCGCGGAAGAGAAGACCGCCATCGGCTTCTACCTTTCCGGCCACCCGTTCGATGCGCACGCCAAGGGCATCCGCAACTTCCTAAAGACCCGGCTTGATCGACTGGAACCGAGAAAGGAGCTGCAATACCTTGCCGGCATCGTGTCCGGCATCCGGGTGAAGAACGGAGATCGCGGCCGCATGGCCTTCGTCCAGCTCGATGACGGTCACGGCAAGATCGAGGTCTCGCTATTCTCCGAGGTTTATGAGGAGCACCGCACCAAGCTCAAGGACGACACGCTGCTGGTGGTGCTGGGCAAGGTCAGCGAAGACCGCTTCAACGGCGGCGTGCGCGTGGTTGCGGATGCGGTGATGGATGCGGCCGGAGCGCGCAGCCAGTTTGCCCGTGCACTCGCGATCCACCTCAACGGCAACGCCGATGCCGCCAAGCTGCAGACACTGCTGTCCGGCTACGTCGGTGGCCGCTGCCCGGTGGAGATCGAATACCGCAATACCGATGCCCAATGCCAGCTACGGCTGTCCGATGCCTGGCGGGTGACGCTGCACGAGGAGCTACTGCTGCAGCTGAAAACAGGATTTGGCGACGACGCAGTGAGTGTGCGCTATTGAGCACTCTGTGCGGCAAAAGCCATCCCTTCTGGCCTTGCCGCACAACTGCAACGTTCTGGTACTAGATTGACTACATTGGCGGGTAGATGCAGCATGCTGGTCACGCATCGGCACGGCTGCGTTTTCCGTTTATAATCATAAGCTTTGACGCAAAAAACAGATCGATGAACGAGTTGGATTTGGCGCTCGCACGCCTACGCACGGGCCAGTTGGTGGCCATTCCCACCGAAACCGTCTACGGCCTCGCCGCCGATGCCAGCAATCCTGAAGCGGTTGCGCGCATCTTCGCATTGAAGGGGCGCCCGGCCGATCATCCGGTCATCGTGCATATCGCCAGCAGCTGCCAGCTCGGCGATTGGGCGCAAGACATTCCGGATGCTGCGTGGCAGTTGGCGGAAGCGTTCTGGCCCGGCCCGCTCACCCTGATCCTCAAGCGCCAGCCTCATGTGCTCGATGCCGTGACCGGCGGCCAGAACACCGTCGGTCTGCGCGCCCCCGCTCATCCACTCACCCACGAACTGCTGCAGCGATTCGGCGGCGGCCTCGCCGCCCCTTCCGCCAACCGCTTCGGCCACGTCAGCCCCACCACCGCGCAACACGTGCGCGACGAATTCGGCCAGGAAGCCCCGCTGGTGCTTGACGGCGGCCCCTGCCAAGTTGGCGTCGAATCGACCATCGTCAGCCTGATCGACACCACACCCAAGCTACTGCGTCCAGGGGGCGTGCTGCGTGAGCAGATCGAAGACTTGCTGGGCATGAAGCTGGAACACCACCAACACGCCCAGACCGCCAATGTGCGCGTCTCTGGCTTGCTCGACAGCCACTATTCACCGCGCACCTCGTTAATCATCGGCCCAAGCGCAGCGGTACGAGAAGCTGCCTTGACCGCCGCCGAGAAGGGCCAACGCGTTGCCTTGATCACCCAATCCGACGCCATTTCGGACGGCATTTTCACACGCATCGTATTGATGCCAAATGAACCCGACGCATATGCCTACCGACTATATGACACACTTCGTCAGCTCGACGCTTTCAACCTCGACGTGCTGTATCTCGAAAAACCGCCGACCGACGCTGGGTGGCTGGCGGTGAACGATCGTTTACGCCGGGCGGCCCATCAGCAACTGAACTGACCGCTCATCCCTCGCACTCAAACGCATGTCAGCGTACTGGGCCGCCTTCCACATGAGCAAAATCAAGCACTTGCCGCCCGTAAGGGAAGACCATAAGATGGTGGTCAGAAGAAAGCTGACAAGAACATCAGGAGGAGCCCATATGCATAACGATGCCGCCCGCCGAAAGCGTGGCTTCACCTTGCTCGAACTCATCATCACCGTTGCAATCATCGGCATTCTCGCTGCCATTGCCATCCCTAGCTACCAGCGCTATGTCCTCAAGACGCGCAGAGCCGACGCTCAGACTGCGATGCATAGAATTGCTCAAGCACAAGAAAAATGGCGTGCGAACAATACCGCCTATACCAATAGTTTTGCCAATCTTGGTGTGGGCACGGGAACCACGCTGACGTCTGAAAGTGGCTATTACGATGTCAACATATATGCCAGCGACTGTGCAGCAGTACTTTCGTCCGGCAGTGCGTATTGCATCAAGGCAGCAGCCAAAAGCGCGCAATTAAAAGACAGCGGTTGCACCAGTTTGACCATGGTGATCTCCAACGGCAATACGACAACAGCACCAAGTAGTTGCTGGAGCAAATGATGGCGCTCCCGTGGAAACGACGTCAATCCGGTTTCACCCTGATTGAAGGTCTCGTTGTTGTAGCAATTCTCGGTGTCTTGGCCGCAGTTGCTCTGCCCGCCTTTTCCGACTTAATGAATCGCAAAAAAGTTGAGTCTGCCGCAATCGAGTTCAAAAATTTGTTGGTCTACGCAAAAAGCGAAGCCATCAAACGGAACAGCGATATCTATCTGCTTATCACGACGGGAACAAGCTGGTCCATACGTGCCAGCAGCACGGCCACTTGCACCGCAGGAGGCACCTGCGATCTGCGCTCAATGACTGTGAACGAGCACCCTGGCATCGCCGCGGATGTGCCAGCCGCGCTATCGGGCGCTACATTCGGAGCCGTTCGCATGCTTCCCACCTTTGCCGGAGGAGCAACCGGAACACAAAGCGCCACGTTCAGCAAAAGTCCGTATCAGTTGGCCGTACAGCTTACCGCCACCGGCATCAGCCGGATTTGCATCCCTAGCGGCAAACCATCGCTAGGAGGGTTCCCAGCATGCTAATTCGGCCATCGCAACGGCAGGCAGGTTTATCATTGATCGAAATCATGATCGCAATCGTGATCGGAATGTTATTGATCATCGCTGCAGCATCCTTGGGAATCAACGCATTCAAGGGCGCACGAGACAGCGTCAGAGCTGTGGGATTTCACGGTAATTTGCAAGACATTATGACCATCATGGGCCGGGAGCTTCGCCGAGCGGGTTTTAATGCAGATGGCGAGGACAACACGGCAACAGATAGCGAGTATTTCCGACAAATTTGGTTTTCCTCAGCGGCCAGCAGCGGCGAATATCAATGCGTCGTATTTCGCTACGACCGCAATGTTCCCGCCAATATCAACACCCCTGCTCCCGTCACAGGCGCGGGCACCGTCAGTGCGAATGAGGTTACCGGATTCAGCTACAACAGCACGAACAAACAAGTACTGCTCTTGACCGGCGCTGCGAGCATCAATGTACAGGATTGCAGTAGCCCCACCGGCTGGGAAGTGCTCAACCTGACCGACAACCTCAGCATTACCAATCTCAAATTCACCCCGAGCGCAATCCGAGCAGTGGATGCCAGCGGTAACCCGACAGGCCCGATCATGGTGCAATCCGTCAAAATTGATATCACCGCAGCGGACCCGAATGGCAATACTCGTACGCTATCTGAGACCGTACAGCTACGCAATTTACCGGCCTGCCCTGCTACAGCGACCGCCACTGGCACCACGATCACCAAATGTGATTGAGAAAAGATATGACGCCCCAAATCCATTCAGTCAATCGCGCGGCGCGGCAAAATGGCGCTGCGGCGCTATTTGTCACCCTCATTCTCGTAGCAATCGCAACAATTGCGACCATGTACGCCAATCGCAGTGCCTATCTATTCCAGAAATCCTCCGTCAACCAATACCAGTACAATATGGCACTGGGGGCTGCAGAAGCCGGAATGAATGCTTTCATTGCTCAACTGGAAGCCGATTTGCAACAAATTGAAACAAGCACCACTCCGGCAACGACACTTATTCAATCCAGCAGTGGTGGAAGTAGCAGTTCTTGCGCCCCCGGCTCGGCGAGTAGCAGCTTTGCGTTCAAAAACAGTTATGCGGCGACCAATGATCAAGTCTTTGACTCTGACAAATATTATACTGGACTTTATTCACTAGTTGGTACAGCCATTTCTGGAGTGAATCCCGGTTTAGGCTATCGAGTTCAGGCCCGATTTGACGGTGGGGTATTATCTGTAATCAGCGAGGGCTGCGCGGGCAACACTGAAACCGGCAACAACATTTGCTCAGGCGATGTCGCACGAGCAAAAGTACGTCGACAACTCAAAGTTACTGGAGGCTTCGCAATTGGGGACACTGCAATAACAGTAGGAAATTATGCAGACGCTTGGGGTGCCGCCCATATTACAGCAAATGCAGGCAGGCCGTTGCCTTCATGCTCAGTGTTATATGGCGACAGCTATGCCTACGGCGGGTCTCAGAATTATCAATGCAAGACTGGAGCCTGCCCACCAGAAAAAAACACGGCACTTTCCACCAATTTATTTTCCTCTCTCTTCAATGGACAGACCAAACAGCAAATCAAACAAGTTGCTGGCAGCAATGTATTTACGGGATGCCCTCCTGCCACTAGCTACAGCAATAAAGTCGTTTGGATAGAAGGAGATCTATCCAGCAGTTGCGCCATTAGCGGAACAGATATGGTAATTGTCATCAATGGAGCCATTCGCGGACAGCTACAAACCACCGGCTCTAGTTTTGTCTATACGAATAATGTTTATGGCACTGGAAGCTTCGATATTACTGGCTCAATTGCTATTGAAGACAGCTGGGATGTTGCACCTTTGGGACAAATAATTTCTGGATCCGCCAATGGAAAAATGGATAGCAACGATCCATTTAAAGCGCCAACCCATGCTTTTAGCGGCACTCAAAAAATTACTTATGAAAAAGTAGGCCCCCCAGATTCGTTGAAGAAAAAAATAAATTCCGACTCCAAATCCTGGGTTGATTTTTGATCATGCGACGTGAACTGGGCTTTAGTTTGATCGAAGTTTTGATCGCCACCGTCATTATCTGCATCGCCGCCATCGCGCTGGCCCGCTATCAGGGCACCATGACCCGCAGCACGGTTATGGCAGCCGAGCGCAACGAAGCGGCACAATATGCGCTCGCTGAAATGGAAACGGTAAGAGCGCTGGCCCTGGCCGGAACGACCCTCACCGCACAAACGCACAGCCCGATCACCGGAAAAACAGGGGTGTTTACTGTGGCGCGCAGTGCGCCGGAAGCCATTGTCGTGGCGCCTACTCCGTTTTCCAGCGTCCGTGTCACGGTCAGCTGGGACGATACTGAGGGTTCGACACAGCATGTCGTACTGCAAAGCAGCATGCGCAATGCAGTAAACTCCGTCGTCGGCCCTGGAATCACACCGACGCCATAGCACAAGGCCGGTTGCGAAACCGGCTTTTATTTCCATAAATAAGTTAGCAAATATAAATATAAGTACATGATTATGCATTAAATGAATGCGTGGTGAGGAGGAGAAGCCAAATGAGCAGGAAAACCCAGGGCTTCAGCTTGGTCGAGGTGCTAGCCGCCGCCTCCATCCTTAGCGTTGCTGCCATTGCGTTGGTACGTTATCAAGGCTCAGTGATGCGCAACACCGCTTCGTCCGCAGAAAGAAACGAAGCATTGATGCTGGCGCAGGCCGAACTGGAAAAAGCAAGGCAAACCAAACTGGCTGATGGCAGCCTCGCGGCAGCCAGCCGCACTGAGACTGGCAGAACAGCTGTTTTCACAGTCGCGCTGTCAGCACCTGTTTCGGCCGCTGTTGGCCCGAAGCCATATAGCAATCTGCAAGTGACTGTCAGCTGGCAACCTGCCGATGGCAACACTCAGTATGTGATTCTGCAAACCAGCGTGCGCGACAGCAAGGAGACAGTAACCACTCCTGCAGTCAGCTCTCCCGCTCCTACACCAGCGCCGGGCGTCACCCCAGCTCCGAGTGCCTATACCACGCCAACCGCCCCAACACCGGTAGCATCGACGCCGGTGCCAACGCCCGCCCCCACTCCACAGCCCACGCCGATTCCCACTATTGCCCCCACTCCCAGCAATACGCCATGCGCACCCAATTGGAGCAGTTCGCCGGCATACACTACGGACAGCGTCGTTTCCTACGGCGGCCACAATTATCGCGCCAAGTGGTGGAGTCAAGGAGAAACGCCGGGAGTTACCAGTGTCTGGGAAGACAAGGGAGCCTGCGTCTCGAATACGACAACCCCCGTTCCGACGCCAGTGCCAACAGCAACTCCAATCCCGACAGTTACGCCGACGCCGAAAGCGACTCCCACGCCAGCACCAGTTACAACACCAACTCCAGCTGGTGTAGCCGCTTGGAAAGCTGGCGTTGTCTACAAGGCCGGCGATTTGGTGACCTATGGTGGTTACACCTACAAATGCCTGCAGGCACATACTGCTCAAGTAGGCTGGGAACCACCGGCAGTCGCCTCACTTTGGAGCAAACAATAAGCTAAATGGCACGCAATGTTTAGTGAGCCCCCGAGAAAGAAGAACGGCTAATGTTGCTTAGCCATGAGGGTGCTAAACCCGGTGAAGTAGCCGTATTGTCATACCAATAAACTCGGTATCGGGATTCATCTTTCTGCTTTAACATACGCCCCTTCTCGGGACGTTAGAGGCCGGCTGGAGGCGAGGTTGTTCAACCTTGTCCGGACCGCGGCGCAAAGCGCCCTCTTTCCAGCGCCTCAAGCCGGCCACTTTGAACCTCCTGGCTCTGGTCGTGCCCTAAGCGCAGCTCGTGCATTGCTTCCAAAGGACACTGGCATGCGTTTTTACTTCCCCGTCGTCATCATCGACGAAGACTTCCGCTCCGAGAACACCAGCGGCTCCGGCATCCGCGAGCTTGCCGCCGCGATGGAGGCCGAGGGCATGGATGTCATCGGCTATACCAGCTACGGCGATCTGACCTCGTTTGCCCAGCAGCAAAGCCGCGCAGCGGGCTTCATCCTGTCGATCGATGACGAGGAGTTCGGTGGCGGCACCCCGGAGGAGACGCAGGCGGCGCTGAACAGCCTACGCACCTTCGTCGCAGAGATCCGCCGCCGCAACCCGGACATCCCGATCTACCTGTATGGCGAGACACGTACCGCGCGCCATATTCCGAACGATGTACTGCGCGAACTGCACGGCTTCATCCACATGCACGAGGACACACCGGAGTTTGTGGCACGCCACATCATCCGCGAGGCCAAGAGTTATCTCGATACATTGGCGCCACCGTTTTTCCGCGCACTGACCCACTACGCCCAGGATGGCTCGTACTCGTGGCACTGCCCGGGGCACTCGGGCGGGGTGGCTTTCCTGAAGACGCCAGTCGGCCAGATGTTCCACCAGTTCTTCGGCGAGAACATGCTGCGCGCCGACGTATGCAATGCGGTCGACGAACTCGGCCAGCTGCTTGACCATACCGGCCCGGTGGCCGCTTCCGAGCGCAACGCAGCACGCATCTTCAATTGCGATCACCTGTTCTTCGTCACCAACGGCACCTCCACGTCGAACAAGATCGTGTGGAACTCGACCGTAGCGCCGGGCGACATCGTGGTGGTCGACCGCAACTGCCACAAGTCCATTCTGCACGCGATCATGATGACGGGCGCCGTGCCCATCTTCCTGACGCCGACGCGCAATCACTACGGCATCATCGGCCCGATTCCGCGCAGCGAGTTCGAGCCGGAGAGTATTCGCAAGAAGATGCTGGCCAACCCGTTCTGCCGCGAGAAGCTGGAAGCCAACCCCGAGGTGAAGCCGCGCGTACTGACCATCACCCAGTCGACCTATGACGGTGTGATGTACAACGTCGAGGAGATCAAGGGTCTGCTCGACGGCGAGATCGAAACGCTGCACTTCGACGAGGCTTGGTTGCCGCACGCCGCCTTCCACGACTTCTATGGCGACTACCACGCCATTGGTGAAGGCCGTCCGCGCTGCAAGGATTCGATGGTGTTCTCCACCCAATCCACGCACAAGCTGCTGGCCGGCTTGAGCCAAGCCTCGCAGATCCTGGTGCAGGATGCCGAGGACAACAAGCTCGATCGCGACGTGTTCAACGAAGCGTATCTGATGCACACCTCCACCAGCCCGCAGTACGCCATCATCGCCTCGTGCGATGTGGCGGCGGCCATGATGGAGGCACCGGGCGGTACTGCGCTGGTCGAGGAGTCGCTCGCCGAAGCACTGGAATTTCGCCGCGCCATGCGCAAGGTGGATGAGGAATACGGTGCCGACTGGTGGTTCCGCGTGTGGGGCCCGGACGATCTGACCGACGAGGGTCTGGATCACCGCGACGCCTGGATGCTCAAGGCGGGCGAGGATTGGCACGGCTTCGGCGACATCGCCGAAGGCTTCAACATGCTCGATCCGATCAAGGCGACCATCCTCACACCGGGCCTGAATGTACGCGGCGAGTTCGATGCTACTGGCATTCCGGCCGCCATCGTCAGCAAGTATTTGTCCGAGCACGGCGTGGTGATCGAGAAGACTGGTCTCTACTCGTTCTTCATCATGTTCACCATCGGCATCACCAAGGGCCGCTGGAACACCCTGCTCACCGCGTTGCAGCAGTTCAAGGACGATTACGACAAGAACCAGCCGCTGTGGCGCTGCCTGCCGGAATTCATCCAGCAGTACCCGCAGTATGAGCGTATCGGCTTGAAGGATCTGTGCCAGCAAATCCACGATATCTACAAGGCACGCGACGTGGCGCGGCTGACTACCGAGATGTATCTGTCGGACCTGACGCCCGCAATGAAGCCTGCCAAGGCCTTTGCCAAGATGGCGCACCGTGAGATTGAACGGGTGCCGATCGACGAACTGGAAGGCCGCATCACCGCCGTGATGTTCACGCCCTACCCGCCAGGTATTCCGTTGCTGGTTCCGGGTGAGGTGTTCAACAAGACCATCGTCGACTACGTGCGCTTCGTTCGTGAATTCAATGCGCGCTTCCCAGGCTTCGAAACCTATATCCACGGCCTCGTCGCGGACAAGGTGGACGGCCAGACGCGTTACTTCGTCGACTGCGTGCGGCCAGAGTAAAGCAGTTGTGGTTCATCAAAACAAAAACAGGGGCATTGCCCCTGTTTTTGTTTTAATCCGCAGCCTGCAAAGGACCAAGACCAAACGGCAGCTCAGCGACCGAAGAGGCTGCGCTTTGCGATGCTGGATACGCATATTTTGCCTGTTCGATCGGATCATCCAAGGCCGCAAGATTAAAGTGGCCCGCCAGTAATTTTCGCATCGCCTTGTCGAGGCGATGCCAATCCTGCTCACAACTTGCCGCACGCCCTTGAGGCAGAAAACCTTTTTCAACCAAAATGCCATATCTATCTGTGTTACTGCCATAGGCATAGCACAGCATATTGAAATAACGTTGTTGGTGTAGCGGATGCGAATCCGCAAACGATCCGAACTGCAATTCATCGGTGCTGGCAAAATCGGCATGATTCTTCATGAAGAAGAACTTGGCCCCCTTGAGTATCCACTCTGAAGATGGATCCTTGCAATGCAATAGCATGTATATGGCAAATGCATCTGCAGCATCTTCCGGATTTCCTACAATCGGAACCTGAAAGGCATCATATACCGCATGCCCCATTTCATGCAGGAACACAAACTTCATTCCGCCGATGACCACTTGCTTGCGGTATTCCGGGGAGCGATGCTGCATTAGCACATCGGCTCTGTCATGAAAATCTTTAGCCAGCTCATAACAGCTCACGATGCGCCCTTCGCCAGGATAGTAATAGGCGTTAGGAGCACCGCATTGTTTTGTCTCCAGAATCAAATCATGCGGCCAGTTAACCAGCTTCAATATCGGTAACATGGTCGCCTGGACGTTGGAACCCTTCATATAGCTGTAATAGGGCTCGAGCGCTTGTTGCTCCGGCGGCGTATATGCAATACGCAATTTACCGATCTGTGGCGGGGGAGGATCTGCCGCCTGCGGTAGTAAAGCAGGACGCTCTTTCCCGCAGGCCGCCAAACCGAGCAGGGCGACCGCCAGCGCTCCACCGGCAATCGCCCTCCCCCTTCGACAGCCCTCCTGAACCGGTGGCTTCAATAATGCGGAACACCTTGTCACGACAAGGGACATCTTCATTTCTTTGTTGATTCACCTTCACGTTTCAGTGCATCGATACTCGACGCATCATAGGCTTCCGGGTCTTGCTTGGCACTTAGCATGGCTTGACGCTTTTTCAACTCGGTCTGATCCAGATGCGGGGTGACAAGCTGCTTCATGGATTCATCCAGTCGTCGCCAGTCCTGAGGGCAAGACTTGGCCCGCCCTTCTGGCAGATAGCCCTTTTCCACAAGGAAGCCGTAGTGCTTGGGATCGCTGCCATAAGCAAAGCAGAGCATATTGAAATAGCGCTGCTGGTGGAGTGGATGGGCATCAGCAAATGCACCGAATTGTAAATCTTTGGTGCTGCCAAAGTCTGCATGGTTTTTCATGAAGAAGAATTTCGCACCTTGCAGTATCCAATGCACTTCGGGATTTTTTGATTTCAGCAATGCATAGATCGCAAACGCATCAGCCGCATCTTCTGGATTTCCAATGATGGGCACCTTGAAAATATCGAAGAAGCCGTGCCCTAGCTCATGGAGAAACAGGAATTTCATGCCACCGATAGTGACGCGACGGCGGTATTCGGCAGAACGGTGTTGCATCTGCGCTTCGGCCTTGTCACGCATGTCCTTATACATCTCGTAGCAGGTCACGATCAGCGATTTACCTGGCCAATAGAATGCGTTGGCCTGCCCGCACTCCTTGGTCTCCAAGGTCATCCCATCAGGCCAGTTGACCAGCGCCAGGATAGGCTCCATCCCTTCTTGCGCTTTTCGCTGCTGCAGTAATTCGAAATACGGCTTCAGATCGGGGTTCTTCGGGGGGGAGTACACGAACTTGAATGTCTTGTTGACTTTAGCGGTAGGCTTGCTTTCAGTGCTTACCTTCTCGCAACACGCAGCCAGCAGCAACATAAGGCCCAAGCTGCACAGTCCTAAACGTACCTTCTGTTTCATCTTGCCCCCAAGAAAAGAAAGGACAGCAATTGCTGTCCTTTCAATATATGCAGCCGATGCAGCGAGTGATATAGGCATCCTCGCTGTCGGCATCAGAATGTTACTTCGCCGGAGCAGTCGCGTTTTCGGCGTTGCCTTCGGCGGCTTGCGGTTGCGCAGCGCCAGTAGCGGTTTCGGCGTTGCCTTCGGCGGCTTGCGGTTGAGCAGCGCCAGTAGCGGTTTCGGCGTTGCCTTCAGCTGCTTGCGGTTGCGCAGCGCCAGTAGCGGTTTCGGCATTGCCTTCAGCAGCTTGCGGATGTTCGGCACCCGTTGCAGTTTCAGCTGCACCTTCGGCAGCTTGCGGTTCGGATTTGCTGCACGCAGCAATCGAAAGAGCGAACAGACCTGCAAGCAGAGCGGTCAGGATCTTGGACATTTGGAATACCTCTGTGTGAGTTTGACGAACAGCGAAGCCAGACTAGCGCCTTTTTTTTCACAAACCAAGTAGGTCAACCTGCGTGTGAAAAAAATTACACAGGGCCTTTACGTGGTGTTACCAAACGGCCACCTCGAAGAACTCCGCTGGAAGCCGCATTAGAGAACGCTTGTGCACAATAGCCAATCCCCAGTTCGATAATCCGGATTGATCCATTTCCCGTACACGGTAGCTCGATCCCCGATGTATCCGTAACATTTTGAAGCATAAGAATTAATTCATTTTGCAACCATCTCTTCACTGCGAAGCAACAGCCTCGTCACGCTTGATTAAAACAAGGTCGGGAACATGTCTGCTCCTTTCTACAGTCCTACGGAGCTCCCATGCCATCCCGCATGCTTCCCCCACGATCTCTGGCCTTTTTTCTGGTCACTGCACTCTGCCTGCCACTATTGGCATGCAATGGGGATGATCCGGACGACCCTCCTTCAAGCGGCGTAACCACTCCTACCCTACTCGGCCGAGCCGTCCTCCCCGCCACCACTTTTGCCGATGGCCCCGCCTCCGGTCGCTATCTGGGTGGCACGCTGTTCAACGGCATGGCGGCGCCGTTCGCCAAGCAACCGGTACAGGGCTTCTCGGCAGTGATCGACGCCGGCAACGGCAGCTACTGGGCGATGGCCGACAATGGTTACGGCGGCATTGAGAACTCGGCGGACTTCAACCTGCGTATCTACCAGGTGAAGCCGGACTTCACCAGCGGCAGCGTGGCGGTGGCGTCGTTCATCGAGCTGAAGGATCCGAACAAGAAGATCGACTTCCCCATCGTCAACCACTACAGCCGTGACCGTGTGCTGACCGGTGCGGACTTCGATATCGAATCACTGCAGCGCGCCCCCGATGGCACGCTGTGGATCGGCGACGAATTCGGGCCCTACCTGCTGCATGTCGACGCCACTGGCGTGCTGCTGGAGGCGCCGATTCCGCTGCCCGACTTCGCCAATGCCGGCCGCGAAGTACGCTCACCGCAGAACCCGCGCCAAGAGGAGATCGCTGCGCTGCGCGTGATGAACGCGGTCAGGCAGCATGCCTTCGCGCATGGCGCCACGCGCGATCCGGTGTTCTCGCCGTACTACGTCGAGCTGAAGTACGACGCCAACGGCGTCAAATCCAGCCCGGATGCCCATTACGCCCGCGGTGCCAACAGCCCCGCCGATCTGGCCCGTGCCGCCAGCGACATCCATGACCTGGCGCTGATCAAGAAGGCCGGCTTCCCGGTGGTGACCTGGACGGTGAATACCAAGGCGGAAATGGCCACGCTGCTGAAGGCTGGCGTCTCCGGCATCATTTCCGACCGCCCGGACCTGCTGCTGCAGGCCGTGCGGGAATTCGACGCCAATGGCGACGGC
This sequence comes from Chitinolyticbacter meiyuanensis, assembly GCF_008033135.1. Lineage (NCBI taxonomy): Bacteria > Pseudomonadati > Pseudomonadota > Betaproteobacteria > Neisseriales > Chitinibacteraceae > Chitinolyticbacter > Chitinolyticbacter meiyuanensis. The sequence goes on along the minus strand of NZ_CP041335.1, from coordinate 1,708,023 downwards.
CAGGCCGGGGACTACCTGGATGCCGACGGCCTGATCGATCCGGCGAAGTTCGATGCCCAAGGGCACCGCGGCGGGCGCAACCTGCGGCCGGAGAACACGCTGCCGGCGATGGAGGCTGCGCTCGACAACTTGATGACCACGCTGGAGCTCGACACCGGCATCAGCCAGGACGGCAAGGTCATCCTCAAACACGACCCGTATATCGAATCGCAAAAATGCCGCCGCACCGACGGCACCCCTTATGTTTTCGCCGATGAGCAGCTGATCCGCGACCTGACCCAGACGCAGATCCAGTCCACCTTCATCTGCGACAAGGTGTTCCGCGGGCCGGAGCAGCTGAACGATCCGGCGTTGTCGCCAGTGTCTGCCCAAGTCGCGACCAGCAAAGGCTATGGCAACGTTTACGTGTTGCCGACGCTGAACGACGTATTTGACCTCGTCACCGCCTACGTCGCCTATTACAAGACCGGCGCCGGCAAGAACCACGCCGATGCAGCGCGCCGGGTGAAGAACGCCGAGCGGGTGCGGTTCAACATCGAAACCAAGCTCAACCCGCGCAGCGATAGCGATGCACATGGCAAGGTCTATCGCGATCGCACCGTGGGGCCGGATGTCATGGCGGATACCGTGGCAGGCATCATCGTTGCCGCCAATCTACAGGCCCGCGCCGACATCCAGAGCTTCGACTTCCGCACACTGATCCGGGTGCAGGAGAAATTCCCGGCCATCCGCACCGTCTACCTGTTCGGTGATTTCCCCATTTTCAACGGCGCAGATAGCGACGACGGCACCAACCAGCAGGGTGAAGCTGGCGCCAACACGCCGTGGATGGCGGGCCTCTACTGGCCGTACCGCAGCACCAGCCTGACGCTGCCGTTCCGTGCCCAGCGCTCTGGCGGCTTCGAAGGTATGGCGATCAGCCCGGACGGCAAGAAGCTCTATCCGCTGCTGGAACTGCCGCTCGCCGGAGACGACGGCAAAACGCTGCTGATCCACAAGTTCGACATCGCCAGTCGCAGCTACACCGGCAAGCAGTACAAGTACCGGCTTGATGCCAAGGGCACCAATATCGGCGACTTCATCCTGTTCAACGGCAGCGAAGGCATCGTGATCGAACGCGACCCCAGCCAGGGCGATCCGGCCGGGCACAAGAAGCTTTACCGGATCAAGTTGGGTACCGCCGGTGATTACGTGGAAAAGAGCGAGCTGGTGGACCTGATGAAGCTCGCCAACCCGACCCTGATCGGCGGCCCGGGCGAGCCGGGCGACATCGCGATGGGTAACCCGTTCGGCATGCCGTTCAACACCATTGAGGACGTGCTGGTGCTCGATGCCGAGACGCTCTTGGTGATGGACGACAACAACTTCCCGTTCAGCGTCGGCCGCCACAAGGGCGCCGGCAAGCCGGATGACAACGAGTTCATCAAGATTCGCCTGCCGCAGAAGCTGCCGCTAGGCCAATAAGACGCTGCCTGGAGAAACGGCCTGCCGCGTGGCAGGCCGTTTTCGTTTTAGCCGCGCTGCGGCGTTTCGCTACGCGCGGTCTGCTGGGGGTCGGGCGTGGAGGACGACCAGAGTACACCGGACACGGTTGCCATGATGGCCAGCAACCAGATTCCCACCAGTCTTCTTGCCATGATCGTTCTCCTTGTCGACCCGGTTTACCAAGTCAGGTGCAGGGTCCTTGCCTTCTGACCGTGCACACCGACCGCCCGTTTCACCACCTTGCCGTCGTAATCGGCGCTGAGCTGGTAGCGCCCGTCCGGCAACTGCACGAACAGGTAAGGCCCGGTGGTCACCGTGTCGAGCACGGTCTGGCCCTTGCCGTCCTGGATGGTGACCTTCACGCCAGCCAGGTAGCCCCCGGATTTTTCTGTCGTCATCAGTTGCAGGTTGTACTGCGGCTTCACCGCCTGCAGCGCTGCCAACTCCTCATCACCCACCCCGCCCGATACGAAGCGCGGGGGTTCCAATGGGTCTGCCGCCCATGCCGGCAGCGTCAGCAGCAGTGCCAGACAGCCTTGAACGAATCGTTTTCCTTGCATCGCAGATCCTCCGTCTCGTTACCCACACCGGCGGTGTCGCACCGGCAGCAGGTTGGTGGGGAGGTGGAAGCAGGGAGTTGCTGTCAATATTCACCAAAACATACACAGTTTTGCGTAAGTTAGATGATCGGTCGGAACCGTGGTCTATCCGGGCGCCAGCCGAGGATGAGCGGCAAGCGCCTCGCCAAAGCGGGGTCTGGGCACTACACTGCCGCTCCAAACAAGGAATGCCCATGCCCTCCCCCGACCTGCTGTTTTACTGCCGCCCCGGTTTCGAGAACGACGTCCGCCAGGAATGGCAGGGGCGCTACGCCAGCGAAGGCCGCTGGGACGGTGGCGACGGCTGGGCGGTACTGCGAAACGCCGGCCATGTCGAACCGGCAGCACTGGAAGCACGCAACTGGATCTTCGCTCGCCAGGTGTTGCCGGTGCTGGCACAGGCCCAGGTCGGGGAACGCGATCGACTGAGCCCCATCCTGGATGCCGTGGCGGCGATTGCGCAGCCGGGGCGCTGGTCCGAAGTGTGGCTGGAGCACCCGGACAGCGATGCCGGCAAGCCGCTCTCCGGCTTTTGCAAGCGCTTCTCCCCCATCGTCGAAAAAGCGCTGACCGAGCGCGGCTGGCTGGATCCAGCCGGCCGTGGCCCGCGCCTGCACCTTTTTTTCCCGGCGCTCGATACCGTGATCGCCGCCGAGGCCGATCCGGAGCGCGCCAGCCCCTGGCCGCTGGGGGTACCGCGCGTGCGCATGCCGACCGGCGCGCCCAGCCGGTCCACGCTCAAGCTGGCGGAAGCCTTTATGACGCTGGTACCCGACGCCGAGACGCTGCTCAAGCCCGGCATGGTCGGCGTCGACCTGGGCGCAGCGCCCGGCGGCTGGACCTTCCAGCTGGTGGCGCGCGGGCTCAAGGTGTTTGCCATCGACAACGGCCCGATGAAGGGCGACATGGCGCTTCACCCCCACGTGAAGCACCTGCGCGAGGATGGCTTTCGCTATCGGCCCAAGCACGCGGTGGATTGGCTGGTGTGCGACATGGTCGAACAGCCAGCACGCGTGGCGCAACTGATCGCCGACTGGTTCACGCGCGGCTATACCCGGCACGCGGTGTTCAACCTCAAGCTGCCGATGAAGAAGCGCTGGCCAGAGATCGAGCGCTGCTTTGGCCTGCTGGAAGCCGCGCTGGAGCAAGCCGAGCTGCGCTACACGCTGACTGCCAAGCAGCTTTATCACGATCGCGAGGAGATCACCTGCTACCTCGGCCTCACCCGCTCGCCACAGGCCAAGCGCCGCCGCTGATTTGACAGCGTCCGCCGCCGCTGCATACGCTTGCCGCACGCCATACCAACCATCAGGAGCATTGGATGCTGAAGGATTTCAAGGAATTTGCCATGCGCGGCAATGTGGTCGACCTCGCGGTCGGCGTGATCATTGGTGCGGCGTTCGGCAAGATCGTCGATTCGCTGGTCAAGGATGTGATCATGCCGCCGATCGGTCTCATCCTCGGCAAGGTCGATTTCTCCAATCTCTATCTGTTGCTGAAGCAAGGCAGCACGCCCGGCCCGTATGCGACGCTCAAGGCCGCGCAGGATGCCGGCGCCGTCACCATCAACTACGGCAACTTCATCAACGCCGGCATCAGCTTCTTGATCGTCGCCTTCGCCGTGTTCCTGCTGATCAAAGGCATCAACAAGCTGCGCCAGGAAAAGGAAGCCGCCCCGGCCGAGCCAGCGCCGACTCCGGAAGAAATCGTATTGCTGCGCGAGATTCGCGATTCGCTGAAGAAGTAGTGCTTCTCGTCCCAGCAAAAAGCCCGCAACTGCGGGCTTTTTGTTTGCACGTATCGACGCTGCTACAGCTGCGCCGGATCGATCTGGCCCACGTGATCGAACACGTGGTCGGGCTTGTAGGGGAAGTCGTCGATCATCGCCTTGGTGGTGACACCGGACAGCACCAGCGCCGTGGTCATGCCGGCCTCCATGCCGCCGACGATGTCGGTATCCATCCGGTCCCCCACCATCACCGCATCCTCCGGATGCACGCCGAGCTTGCGGGTCGCCAGCGTCATCATCAGTGCATTGGGCTTGCCGACGATGTAGGGCTTTTTGCCAGTGGCCGCAGAGATGGCGGCGAGGATGGTGCCCGCGGCGGGCTCGTTGCCGCCTTCCACCGGGTCGATCATGTCCGGATTGGTGCCGATGAACTTGGCGCCAGCGTCGATGAAGCGCACCGCTTTTTTCAGCTGCTCGAACGAGAAGCCGCTCGATTTGGCCACCACCACGTAGTCCGGCCGCGACTCGGAGATCGAGAAGCCGACATTGTAGAGCTCGTTGATCAGCCCGCCGCCACCGACCACATAGGCCGTGGCGCGCTCCTTCTGCTGCTTGAGGAACATCGCCGTCGCCATCGCGCTGGTGATGAAGTTGTCCTCGGTCAGCCCCTGGATGCCGAGGTACTCCAGCTTGAGCTTGAGATCGAGCGGGGTCTGCTCGGCGTTGTTGGTCAGGAACAGGAACGGGGCCTTCTCGGCAAGCAGGCGCTGCACGAATTCGTTGGCGCCGGGGATCAGCTGCTTGCCGCGGTAGATCACGCCGTCCATGTCGGAAATGATGGCTTTCATGCTGGTACGCAGAAGAGGGTCGAAAACCCCAGTGTAAACGCCCGGCCAGGGCCTCGGCCACGCTTTTTCCCGGCTTGCGCCGGGGTTTTCCCGATACCCACGCCAGGCCGCTTTGCGTAGAGTGGGCGCCCTTCCGCTTCTTCGCTGCAGGCTTTCATGCAAACCGGCATCCTTTATGCGCTCGCTGCCTACTTGCTGTGGGGCCTGTTGCCGCTGTTCCTCAAGCAGCTGCACGGCATTCCACCGACCGAAGTGTTGCTGCATCGGATGGTGTGGTCGCTGGTGTTTCTCGGTGCCATCCTCGCTGTGCGGCGTCACTGGAGCTGGCTGCGCGGCGCCTTGCGCAACAGGGCACTGCTGGCGCGCTTTGCCGCCAGCGCGCTGCTGTTGGCGATCAACTGGTTTACCTATATCTGGGCAGTAAACGCCAACCGGGTGATCGATGCCAGCCTGGGCTACTTCATCAATCCGCTGATCAGCGTGTTGCTAGGCGTGGTGCTGCTGCGCGAGCGGCTGCGCGTGGGCCAGTGGCTGGCCGTGGCCGTAGCCGCCGCGGGCGTGGCCTGGCTCACCTGGCTGGCCGGGCAATTGCCATGGATTGCGCTGACGCTGGCGCTGTCGTTCGGCTTCTATGGCCTGTTGCGCAAGACGGCCCAGCTGGGCGCGCTCGAAGGGTTGTCGCTGGAAACGCTGATCTTCTTTCCCATCGCCGGCGGCGCACTGGCCTGGTTGCTCGGTAGTGGTCAGGCCGGATTCGACAGCGCCAGTGGCTGGGTGCAGTTTCTATGCTTGATGGCAGGGCCATTCACCGCTGTGCCGCTGCTGCTGTTTGCCGCTGGCGCGCGGCGGCTGCCGCTGTCGCTGTTGGGCATCCTCCAATACAGCGGGCCGACAGTGCAGCTGTTGCTGGGGATCTTCCTGTGGCACGAGCCTTTTGGCGGCGCCAAGGCGCTCGGTTTTGCGCTGATCTGGGCTGCGCTGGCGCTCTATACGCTGGAGGGCTGGTGGGCGAGCCGGATGCGGGTGGCCGCCGGCTAAATCGATCAGGCGTAGCCTTCGTCCGGCAGCGGCTCGGCCGCTTGCCATTCGGCGATCACCCGCCGTGCCACGTTCACATCCTCGTCCTCGACCCAGATCGCAACCAACCCCGTCACCGGCAGCTCGCCCAGAGCGCCAGTCAGGTATTCGCCGCGCAGCTCGCAGGGGATGCGGCTGGCCTGCAGCCAATGCCGCACCAGATGCGCTTCGATGGCATTTTCTGCCTGGAATACACGCTGCATGGCCGATTTCCGATGACGGAGTCGTTACAGCGTAGCCCAGCGTGCCGCTCAGCGCTTTTTCTTCGAAGGCTGGGTGGTTTCGTGGCCGATCACGCCACCGACGGCCGCGCCGCCCACAGTGCCGAGCACGCTGCCATCGGTGAGGATGGAGCCCAGCACGCCACCGGCAGTGGCGCCGATGGCGGTGTTGCGCTGGGTTTCGCTCATGCTGGCGCAGCCACTGGCCAGCAGGGTAACGGCGGCCAGGCAAGCCAGGCGGGAAGCAAGATGCGTCATGATGATTCTCCTGTTGTCGCCAGTGTGCCCGGCTGTGAACAGGAGACTAAGCCAACGTGGCAGCCAGCCCCAGTGGCGCGCGCAACAACGCCTGCGTAAAAGTTAACGTTCGGGGGCCGGATACTTGCGGGCGTTCTTGATCATCTTGTCGGCAATGGCAGCCTCGACGTCGACACTCAGCACATCGGCAAGACGCAGCATGTAGATCAGCACGTCGGCCATCTCTTCCTCAACCGGCACGCGGCGGGCAGGATCTGCGGCGATGGCCTGCGCCTCTTCGGGCGTGAGCCACTGGAAGTGCTCGACCAGCTCGGCCATTTCCACCGACATGGCCATCACCAGGTTCTTGGGCGTGTGGTAACGCTCCCAGTCGCGGGCGCGGGCAAAATCACGAATCTGGGCGGTCAGCTGTTGCAGGTCCACGGCATCCATCCAATTGCAAAACGCGCATCGTGGACCAGCCACCGTGCTCACGCAATCAAACGCTGCCAACGTTGGAGACGAAGGTCCGCACATCCTTGGGCTTGGCGAGCGGCTCGCCGGGGCTGGCATACACGGTGAGCTTGCCGCGCTCGACGAGCCCCACCTCCAGCCGCCTGGCCTTGCTGTCGATCAGCAAGTAGGCCGCATCGGCCCCGCCCTGATGCGGCTTGTTGCCAGTCACATAGAGCACGCCGTCCTTCTGCAGCGGCCCCTGCGTGACCATGTTGCCGCGGAAGGCATCGAGCTTATCGCCCAGCAGCGCCTTGAGCTCCGGCATGATGGGGCTGACCTCGGTGTAGAGGCCGATATCGCGCGGATACTGGCCAACCATCGCATCGAGCCGGCTCCAGTCATCACCGACCAGCTTCTTGGCGCCCTCCTTCAGCTTTTCGCCGTGTTCCTTCACCTGCGCCGCCACCGCGCTGGCATCCAGCCCGGAATCGGCAATCACCGCGCTGGCCTGCGCCTTCATTTCATCGATGGCGGCACGGGTGCCCTGCTCGACCGCGTTGTCGACCTGCTGCTTGGCAGTTTCGACTGCGCGATCGCAACCGGCCAGCGCCAGCAAGGCCGTCAGGATTAAGGCTGTACGCATCGTCATGCTCCTGGATGAGGTTGTTGCATCTGATGGCTGCAATGCCATCCGGTTCCCGTAGTGCCGGCGGGCATTTTGCCGCGATCGCTGGCAAAGCGCCTGGCAGCGCGCTACGCTCTCGCCCTGCCCTTGCGATGTTCCCGCCATGCTCAGCTACCGCCATGCCTTCCACGCCGGCAATCATGCCGACGTCCTCAAGCACTTCCTGCTCGTCGAACTGCTGCACTACCTCAACCAGAAGGACAAACCCTACTGGTACATCGATACCCACGCCGGCGCCGGACTGTATGCGCTGACCGAGGGCTATGCGGCAAGGAATGCCGAGTTCGAGAGCGGCGTCGCACGCTTGTGGCAGGCGCCGGACCTGCCGGCGCCACTGGCGCGCTATGTCGACGCGGTTCGCGCCTTCAATCCGGCTGGCCAGCTTGCCTTCTACCCAGGCTCGCCGCTGGTGGCGCAACACGTGATGCGCGACAGCGACAAGCTGCGGCTGTTCGAGCTGCACCCCACCGACGGCAAGCTGCTTGCTGACAACGTCGCCACGCTCGGCCGCCAGGCGCAATGGCAACAGGCGGACGGCTTTGCCGGCATCAAGGCAGTATTGCCGCCGCCGCCGCGCCGCGCGCTGACGCTGATCGATCCGCCGTACGAGGATAAAGCCGATTACCGCCGCGTGGTCCAGGCCATGGAAGAAGCGCTGCGCCGCTTCGCCACCGGCAGCTACGCCATCTGGTATCCCTGCCTGCAACGCGAGGAAGCGCGTGCACTGCCACAGCAGCTGAAGAAACTGCCGGCCAAGGGCTGGCTGCAAGCCGAGCTGTACGTGCAAGGCCCCTCGAGCGACGGCTTCGGCATGCACGGCAGCGGCATGTTCATCGTGAACCCGCCCTATACCCTGCACGCCACGCTGGCCGAGGTGCTGCCCTACCTCCTCGGGCGGCTGGGCCAGGATGGTGGCGCCCGATTTGTACTGGAGCAACACAGCACCTGAACCGCTCAGCGCGCGCGCGCGGCATCGAATAGACTGGCTGCGTCACCGACTCCATGCACCAGTCATGCTCCGCTATCTGATCGCCCTGCCACTGGTGCTCAGCGCCACCGTCACCCATGCTGGCCCGTTCCAGGTGGTGAAGGGCAACCTGACCGAGCGCGCCAACAGCATGCTGGCGCTGATGACCTATTCAACGACGCCGGATCTGACCTCCAGCTCGCTCTCGATCAGCGATACCGAGACCGGCAACCCGGACATCACGATGAGCCAGCTCGGCGGCGGCTTCACCATCAGCAAGGAAACGCCGCTCTATCTGGAAGGCGCCATCGCCTACAGTCGGTACGATCCGCAGTTCGTGGTGAGCAACGGCACCGAAACGCGCGATATCCGGACCAAGTGGACCAGTATTTCGGGGACCGGCGGCATCGGCTGGGATTTTCCCATCGCCGACGAGTGGGTGATCCGGCCGATCTTCAACTTCGCGCTCGGCTACATGAGCAGCGACCTCAATACCGCACATTGGTATCTGGAGCATGAAACCGGGCGGGACATCCGCTTTCTCGACGGCGGCGACATGAGCGCCGGCGGCGTCGGCGGCTCGCTGATGCTGGACTGGGAGCACTACCGCCCCGATTACGAGATCGACCTGGAGCTGCGCTACAGCTACATCTATCTGGAAAACCTCGGCCACGACAAGGTGATCAATGGCCATGCGGAGGGCCAGACCGCCAACCTGTGGGCGCGCTGGCGCGCGCCGACCGGCCTGACGGTGATGCAACGGCCGTTGCGTTACGTGCTCGAGGTCTCGCACTCGGAATACCTGGGTGACCAGGCCGGGGTACTGGGCTTCGAGCGGCTGTCCACGCTCGGCGCCGGCATCGAATTCGATTCGTCCGCCTACGACATCATCATCACCCGCACCCGACTGGTGCTGCGCCATGTGATGGGCGACAACGTCTCCGGCTTTTCACTCGGCTTCGCCGTGAGCTTCTGAGCGCCACTCAACGCGGCGGATTCGCGGCAAACCAGTCGACGATGGCCGGCATGTCCGCCTCGAAGCCGCCAGGAATGTAGAAGTTGAGCACGCCGGCCCGCTGCTCGCCGCGGTTGGCGAAATCGTGCGTGACGCCCGCAGGGATGCGCACGAAGCTGCCCGGCCCGGCCTCGAACCAGGCCTCGCCTGCGAGAAAGCTCATCGTGCCGCCGATCACGTAGAACACGTCGTCGTTGGCGTCATGCCGGTGCGCGCCCGGCCCTTCGGTGTGCGGCTCCAGCCACCATTCAGAGATCGAATAGCGATCCACCGTTTCCTCGCCATCGGCGAGGAACCGTGCCTGCATCCGCCCCATCGCGTAGTGGCGACCACCACCCGGCGGCAACACGATCACGCTATCCGGCCGTTCTGCCTGCGCCATATGCAGTCCTCCTCAGGAAGACCTCACGATAGCGCGCACCACCGCGCATCCCGATGACATGCGACGGGCGGATAAGCGCTCTCCGCCCGATCAACGCACGGCATCCTCAACGGGCCAGCCACGGCGGCGGCAAGCCCTGCGCCGCCCAGTGCGCCTCCAGCCGCAGCCAGACGGCATCCTTTTCCGCATCGGACAGGAACACCCAGTTGGCGACCTCAAAGAACGTGCGCCCGCAACCCATGCACACCTCGTCGCCCAGCGCGGTGGAACACAAGGCAACGCAGGGGGAATCAGGGCGGGGGAACTGGGACATCGGGCAACTCCGGAAGCGAGCCGCGACTATCGCCGCAGCCCCGGCGGCTGTCAATCTCGTGACGGCGATGTTGCATGTCATTGATTGGAAAAAAAACTTTCGCTGGAACGTCATATTGCGGCGGCATGATGCGCGGCATGAGACGACGGATGAGCTGCCATGAGTGACCCCACCCTCAAGTTCCGCAGCATCTGGATTTCTGACGTGCATCTGGGCACCTCCGGCTGCCAAGCGGACTATCTGCTCGACTTCCTCAAGCACACCGAGTGCGACTACCTCTATCTCGTTGGCGACATCATCGACGGTTGGGCGCTCAAGCGCAGCTGGTTCTGGCACCAGAGCCACAACGACGTGATCCAGAAGGTACTGCGCAAGGCCCGCAAGGGTACGCACGTGATCTATATCCCCGGCAACCACGACGAAGGCGCGCGCCAGTTTCTCGGCCTGATGTTCGGCGACATCCGCATCGAGGACGAGGTCACCCATACCACCGCCGACGGTCGCCGCTTCCTGGTGCTGCATGGCGACCGCTTCGACGGCGTGGTGCAGTGCGCTAAGTGGCTGGCCATCGTCGGCGACCGCGCCTACGGCGTCACGCTCAAGCTCAACCACTGGTTCAACCGCCTGCGCGCCCGGCTCGGGCTGGGCTACTGGTCGCTGTCGCAATACCTCAAGCACAAGGTGAAGACCGCGGTGAACTTCGTCACAGACTTCGAGGAAGCCGTCGCCGCCGAGGCCAAGTCCCGCGGGCTCGATGGCGTGATCTGCGGCCATATCCACAAGGCCGAGATGCGCGACATCAACGGCGTGCTCTATTGCAACGATGGCGACTGGGTGGAAAGCCTCACCGCGCTCGTCGAGCTGCCCACCGGCGAGCTGCGCATCGTCACCTGGCAGAAGTATTTCGCCGAACAGTCGGCACAGATCGCCGAACTCAGCCTACTCTCCCCCGCGCTGCAAGGAGCCGCCGCATGAAGATCCTCATCGTCACCGACGCCTGGGAACCGCAGGTCAACGGCGTGGTGCGCACGCTCAAGCAGACCCGGCACGAGCTCGGGCTGATGGGCCACACGGTGGAATTGATCACGCCGCAGGAATTCAAGACCTTCCCCTGCCCCACCTATCCGGAGATCCGGCTGTCGTGGCGGCCAGGGCACAAGATCGCCCAGCGCATTGAAACGTTCGCGCCCGATGCCATCCATATCGCCACCGAAGGGCCGTTGGGCCTGGCGGCACGCAAATACTGCATCAAGCGCAAGCTGCCGTTCACCACCGCCTACCACTCACGCTTCCCCGAATACGTGAACCTGCGCTTTGGCATTCCGGTGAGCTGGACCTACGCCTGGCTCGCCCGCTTTCACAATGCCGCGGAAGCCACGATGGCTCCGACCCGCGTGGTGGTCGACGACCTGAAGGCGCGCGGCTTCACCAAGACCGTGATGTGGGGCCGCGGCGTGAACCTTGAGCTGTTCAAGCCGAGCTCGCGGGAGCGGCTGCAGACGCGCAAGCCGATTTTCGTCTATGTCGGCCGGGTCGCGGTCGAGAAGAATGTCGAGGCCTTCCTCGCGCTTGAATTGCCAGGCTCCAAGTGGGTCTGTGGTGATGGCCCCGCCGCCGCCACGCTGCGCGCCAAGTATGCCGACGTGAACTGGCTGGGCGTGCTGAATCAGCAGGAGCTCGCCGAGGTCTACAACGCGGCCGACGTGTTCGTGTTCCCCAGCAAGACCGATACCTTCGGCCTCGTGTTGCTGGAGGCCATGGCCTGCGGCTGCCCGGTGGCCGCCTACCCGGTGACCGGCCCCATCGATGTGATCGGTACCGATGGCCCGGGCGCGCTGCAGCACGACCTCAAGGCTGCCTGCCTTGCCGCGCTGGACATTGATCGCGGCGAGGTACGCCGCTTCGCCGAGCGCTACTCGTGGGCGGCGGCCAGCCGGCAGTTCCTGTCGCACCTGCACCCGTTCACGCCGCACGCACAGGCTGAGTCACGGCTGGCCAGCGAAGCGGCTGGCTGACAGGGCAGGTTGGCTGATTTCAAGGGGCTGCGCGGTCGTCGCAGCCTGTCGGCCCATCCGCTTGATTAAAAGCTTACGGCGCCCATATCCTCGTCACGACGCCGTGTCGTGCACCTGGATGTGCTCATGTTCGGACTGTTCCGCGCCCAGCGCCGCAAGCGCCATCTCGCCGCCAACCCCATACCGGATGCGCTGTGGCGCGAGGCGATGTCCATGCCGCTGTTCATCGGCCTGACCGGCGACGAGCGCGCCCGGTTGCGCGAACAGGCCGCGTGGTTCCTGCACCAGAAGACGATCACGCCGTTGCATGGCCTGGAACTCGACGACCAAGCGCGCGTCATCCTCGCCGCGCAAGCGGTGCTGCCCATCCTCAATCTGGGCTTCGATGCTTACGACGATTGGCATGAAGTGGTGCTCTACCCCGGCCAGTTCCTCACCCGCGATCGTTACACCGACGCCATCGGCGTGGTGCACGAAGGCGAGCAGATCCTGGCCGGCCAAGCCCGGCCAGAAGGCCCGGTGCTGCTGTCCTGGCTCGACGTCTCGCAATCGGCATGGCTCGATGGCTGGAACGTGGTGATTCACGAGCTCGCGCACAAGCTCGACATGCGAGGCAGCGGCGGCCATGCCAACGGCCGGCCACTGCTGCACAAGGGGATGGACGCCGAGGCTTGGAAGCAGGCATTCTCCGCAGCCTTCGCGCAGTTGAACGGCCTTGCCGACTTCAACCGCTACAGCCCGATCGATCTCTATGCCGCCGAAAATCCGGCAGAGTGCTTTGCGGTGTTTTCCGAATACTTCTTCGAAACGCCCCATGCGGTCGCCGACCACTACCCCGCCATCTACGAGCAATTGAAACAGTTCTACCAGCAAGACCCGCTCGCCCGCCTGCCGCGCGTGCGTTACAGGCCCGCGTTCGAGCCAGTCGAGTTCGGCCCCGTCATCCCGACGCCCACGCCATGGCAATAGGCATCGTCACCGCCGGCAGCGACAGCGCGCTTGCGCTCGCCACGCGGTTCGGCCTCGCGCCGTTGGCCAGCGTACCTGGCCGCGATGCCTACCTCGTCTGGGAAGACGATCATCTGGCACTGGCCACCGCGGGTGACAAGGCGCGGGTCTGGGTGGACTTCGTCGGGGGTGCGCAAGGCCACCGCCGCAAGCATGGCGGTGGTCGCGGTCAGCCGGTGGCACGCGCGGTCGGCCTCAAGCCCGATTACCACCCCCGCGTGCTGGACCTCACTGCCGGCCTCGCCCGCGATGCCTTCGTGCTCGCCAGCCTCGGCTGCACGCTGACACTGCTGGAACGCTCGCCCATCGCCTGCGCGCTGGTCGCCGACGGTCTGGCCCGCGCAGCCACCGATCCGGAGACTGCCGACATTGCCGCCCGCATGACGCTGATCCACACCGATGCCCGCGATTGGTTGGCGCGCAGCACGGAGCATTGGGACGTGGTATTCGTCGATCCGATGTTCCCGGAGCCTGGCAAGCGCGCCAAGCCGAAGAAGGACATGGCAGCATTCCAGGCACTGATCGGTGCCGACGAGGATGCGGATGCGCTGCTGCCGCTGGCGCGCGCCCATGCCACGCGCCGGATCGTGGTGAAGCGGCCGCGCATCGCCCCGTGGCTCGCGGCGGAAAAACCAGCCTTTGCCTTCGACGGCGAGAGCACCCGTTTCGACGCCTATCTGCCGATTGCCGGCTGAGCCTGCCCCTTGCCAAGCGTAAGCTGACACGGCTAGGCTTAGCCCGATTTGCAACGCAAACGAAAAAGCCGCCATGCAGTGCATGGCGGCTTGATCTGGCTCCCCGACCTGGGCTCGAACCAGGGACACACGGATTAACAGTCCGTTGCTCTACCGACTGAGCTATCGGGGAATATTCGGTATCTGCTGCAATGAATTTGCCGTAAAGCAAATCCGGGAATTCGGTTGGCTCCCCGACCTGGGCTCGAACCAGGGACACACGGATTAACAGTCCGTTGCTCTACCGACTGAGCTATCGGGGAATCGGTGAGGTGCGTATAATAGGTAGCCCTCGAATTCGTGTCAACTCGAATCGACAATAAAAACGACGTTCAGTGGAGGAACCCTTGGGAAAGCTGAAAATACTGTTGGGCACGTTGCTGGTGCTGGTGCTGGTCGTTGCCGCACTGCCCCTGCTGATTCCCGCCAACCTGTTCAGTGACCCGGTGGTTGCCATGGGGCAGAAAATGACCCACGGCAAGTTCGAGGTCCGCAAGGTTGCGTTCGAGTACTACCCCAAGCCGGCCGTGGTGCTGCAGGACGTGGTGCTGGAGCAGGCCGAGCGCGCCAGCATCGAGCGCATCCTGATTCCGCTGAATGCCAAGAACCTGCTGGCCTGGGGTGAGACGTTGCAGGGCATCACCATCGAAGGCGGCCGCTTCAGCCCCGACTACGCCACCCAGCTGCCGCAAAAGTTGAGGCCCGAACCGGGTACGCCCCGGCTGACCACGCTGGAGCTCGAACGTACCAGCATCGTGCTCGGCAAGAGCCAGCTGGGCCCGGTGAACGGCACGCTGAAGTTCGGCCCCGGCGGCGAGCTCACCGAGCTGCAGATCAAGGACAACTCCGGCCAGCTGGAACTCCTGGTGCAGCCGCATGGCGAGGGCCAGTTCGCTGCCCAGCTCAACGCCACCGGCTGGGAACTGCCGCTCGGCTACCCCGCCAAGTTCGACTTCCTGCGGCTCAAAGGCATCGCCCACGCCAACGGCATCGATATCGAGGAAGTGCGTGGTGACCTCTACGGCGGCGTGATCACCGGCTCGGCCCAGCTAAGTTGGCAGGAAGGCTGGCAGTTGGCCGGCACGCTGCGGGGCAGCGGCATCCAGGCCGAATCGCTGAGCAAGGTGTTCAGCCGCAATACCTACGCCACTGGCCGGCTGGAAGCCGAGGCCCGGTTCGTCTACCAGGCCGATGATTACCACAAGTTGTTCGACAATGCTGGCGTTGATGCCACCTTGCTGGTGCGCGACGGCGTGCTGCACAACTTCGACCTGGTCACCCCGCTCAAGTCGTCGACCCCGGTCACCTACGCCCGCGGCGGCCAGACCCGCTTCGACACGGTGTCGGGCAAACTGGCGGTGCGTGGCAAGACGGTGCAGTTCTCCGGCATGAAGGTCGACGGCGGCAAGTTCACCGCCAGCGGTTATCTCACCGTCGGCGAAGGCCAGAAGATCAGTGGCGTGGTGGCGAGCCGCCTCGCCAGCGGCGCCATAGCCGTCAGCAACCAGATCCGCGTCGCCGGCACGCTGCCCGCGCCGGAATTCCGTACCGGCGCGGCCTTCCGGCCACGTGCAGGAGAGGAAACGCTGGCGGCCCCCGCCGAGTAACCGCCTCACCGGCAAATGCCCCGCCTTCGGGCGGGGCATTGCTTTTGGTGCGTCCAGCCTCATCTGAACCAGATCACCCCACCCTGCCTGGAACGTCGACGATGTCCCTGACCGACCTCTACACCGCCGCCGGAGCCCGCCTCGACGCAGCCGGCCACGTCACCGATTTCGGTGATGCCAATGGTGAACTCGCCGCACTGGAAACCACCACGGTGGTCACGCCACTGCCGCAATACACGCTGATCCGCTTCACTGGCGAGGAAAGTCAGTCCTTTCTCAATGGTCAGCTCTCCAGCGACGTCCGCATCGTCGGCGAAACCGATGCGCAGTACTCGAGTTATTCCACGCCCAAGGGCCGGATGCAGGCGAGCTTCCTGGTTTTGCGCGATGGCGAGGACTATCTGCTGCAGATCGCCAGCGATCTGCAGCCAGCGGTGCAAAAGCGCCTCTCCATGTTCATCCTGCGCAGCAACACCCGCGCCAGCGAGAGCGGCTGGCAGGCCTTCGGCGTGGCCGGCCCCGGCGCAGCCGAGCGAGTTCAAGCCGCCACCGGTGGCCTGCCCACGTCCCCCATGCAGGTATGGCATGGCGAGAACGTGAAGGTGATCGCACTGGAAGGCGCGCGTTACGAACTGCTGGTACCTGATGAGGCCGCCCACCCACTCTGGCAGGCCTTGCTCGCCGCAGGCTGCCGCCCAGTTGGCCCGGCCGTGTGGACCTTGACCGAGATCCGCGCCGGTAGCCCCTGGGTGACTCAGGCGACCTACGAGGAATTCGTGCCGCAGATGGCCAATCTGGAATTGATCGGCGGGGTGAGTTTCAAGAAGGGCTGCTATCCGGGGCAGGAAATCGTCGCCCGCACGCAGTATCTGGGCAAGCTCAAGCGCCGCGCGTTGCGCTTCCACGTCGAGGCGGCCGCGCAATCCGGACAGGATGTGTACAGCCCGGAAATGAACGGCCAAGCATCCGGCAAGGTGATGTTGGCCGCACCCGCACCGCAAGGCGGCAGCGAAGTGCTCGTGGTGGTACAGACAGCCTCACTGGAACACGGCTTGCACCTGGGTGCCGTCGATGGCCCGAAACTCGCGCCACTGCCGCTGCCCTACTCGCTGGAAGCTGAGCCCGCCTGAAGCAAATAAAACGAGTGTTTCGACAAAAACCCGGCCGTTGCCGGGTTTTTCCTTGGCGTTTCGCTATAATCGCGCGACGTTTTCGATAGCAAGGACGACTCCATGGGCTTTCTCGCCGGCAAAAAAATCCTGATCTGCGGTCTGCTGTCTGACCGTTCGATCGCCTACGGCATCGCTACGGCCTGCAAGCGCGAAGGCGCTGAACTCGCCTTCACCTATGTGAACGAAGACATGAAGGAGCGCGTGGCAAGGCTCGCCGCCGACTTCGATTCGACCATCGTACTGCCGTGTGACGTATCCAGCGACGAGCAGATCGATCAGTTGTTCGTCTCCCTCAAGCAACACTGGGATGGCCTTGATGGCTTGGTGCACTCGATCGCCTTCGCGCCGCGTGACGCGCTCAAGGGCGACTACCTCGATGCCGTGACCCGCGAGAACTTCCGCATCTCGCACGACATCAGCTCGTACAGCTTCGCTGCGCTCGCCAAGGCCGCACGCCCGATGCTGAACGCGAATGCCGGCCTCGTCACCCTCTCGTACCTCGGTGCTGAGCGCGCCATCCCGAACTACAACGTGATGGGCTTGGCCAAGGCCTCGCTGGAAGCCAACGTGCGCTTCATGGCCGCGTCGCTCGGCCCGGAAAAGGGCATTCGCGTCTACGGCATTTCGGCTGGCCCGATCAAGACCTTGGCCGCCGCCGGCATCGCTGGTTTCGGCAAGCTCTTGAAGGCTGCAGCAGACGCCACGCCGCTCAAGCGTAACGTCAGCCAGGAGGAGGTCGGCAATGTGGCCGCCTTCCTGATGTCGCCGCTGGCTTCGGGCATGACCGGCAACATCGTGCATGTCGACGCCGGCTATAGTACCGGTGCCTTGTCGCTCGGCGAGGAATAAGCAGCATCCGCAGCACGGAACGCCCGGCCCCGCCGGGCGTTTTGCATTGCGTTGCAATCGGCGATGCGCAGCTTCGCTACACTGGGAAACAGTGGACTTAGCCGGAGGTTCGCCACCGATGTGCCAGTTGCTGGGCATGAATTGCAACACCCCGACCGATATCGTGTTCTCGTTCGAAGGTTTCAGCCGCCGTGGTGGCGAGACCGACGAGCATGGTGACGGCTGGGGCATCGCCTTCTTCGAGGATGGCGGTTGCCGCGTCTTCCTCGACTACCTGCCCTCGAGCATTTCGCCAGTGGCAGAGCTGGTGAAGCGCTACCCGATCCAGAGCCGCAACGTGATCGCCCATATCCGCAAGGCCACGCAGGGCGCTGTCTCGCTGGCCAACACCCACCCATTCCAGCGCGAGCTGTGGGGGCGTTACTGGCTGTTCGCCCACAATGGCAACCTGACCGAACGGCCGGTACTCAACGGCGGGCGCTTCCACCCGGTCGGCACCACCGACAGCGAGCAGGCGTTCTGCTGGCTGCTCAACCGGCTGAGCGAACACTTCGATGCCCCGCCGCCGCTATCGCGGCTCTACGAAGTGCTGGCCGACTACGCCGGCCAGTTGTCGCAGGGTGGCACCTTCAATTTCCTGCTGTCGGATGGCCGCGCACTGTTCGCCCACTGCAGCACCGATCTGCACTACATCGTGCGCGAATCGCCGTTCTCCACCGCGCACCTGTCGGATGCCGATGTCACCATCGATTTCGCCGATTTGACCACGCCGCGCGATCGAGTCGCCGTGATTGCCACCAAGCCGTTGACTGACAACGAGCACTGGATCCGTATGGAAAACGGCGAACTGCTGTGCTTCATCGACGGCTCGCCGGTGCGCATGCCGGGCTGAACCCGGCATTCACTCGTCGTAGCTGTGCAGGCCCAATAGCGTGTAGACAGTGGGGTCGTAGTATTCGCCGCTCTCGTCGAGCTGCCTGAGCTGGAAAGCGAGCTTGTCAGGCGGCACCAGGCCCGCGACGAAACGGTCGCGCACCCGCTTCATCGTCACCACCTGGTTCACCAGGTGGGCACGGCGGGCATCGATTTCCTTCTTTTCCCGCCGGTGCGCACCGATCGACAACGACAGCCAGACGATCAGCAACCCCGCCGGCAACCACCATTCGGCAAACAGCGCGAAGAACGTCAGTCCGGACAACAGCAGATACCACACCTGGTCGGCTTGCTCGAAACCAGGTAGCAGCACCGACAGCGTGGGCCAGCGCCGCTTCAGCAAGCGGGCCAGCCGCGCGTGATCGGTGGAATCGCGCTTCTTGCGCGCGAGGGCGGCATCGAGCGCCAGCGCCACGTACCACTGGGTCACCACCGGGTTGTGCAACCAGGCGGTATCGAGATAGCTGCGCACCCGCGCGGCAAAGTCATCGCGAAACGCGTCGCTGGTGAGCGGCGGCACCGCATCGCTGTATGGGTCCTTCAACGCGTGCTGTACCAACAGCGGGTAGCCGGCGATCTCGGTCAGCGTGCGCCGCCGGCCTTCGAGCAAGCCTTCCGGCAACGGCAATTCCGGATGATCGAGCCGATAGTAGTGCTGCAGCAAGCCTTCGAGCCGGGTGAAATCCGGCTTGCGGCCCGGCTGCTCACGCAGCTGGCTGCGCAACGCGGCAAGCTCTTCGCGGATCGCTCCACCCAACGGCTGCATTTCCGGCACCCACGGCAAGGCGAGCATGGTCTCAACCTTGTAGAAGCTGTCCTCGAAGTGGCGGAAGTAGCCGTCGTGATAGCGTGCCAGCTCCTCGGCATCGCGTTGGGTATCGCCAGACACCAGCGGTGGCGTCGGCGGCGAGCGCTTGAGGTCGACCAGCACGCGGTTGACTACCGTCTCGATCTCGCCCGGCACGCCGGCGGTGGCAAACAGCGGCTCGAGCTCGTGGCGCTTGCTGCGCCAGTCCTCGAGCGCGCGCCACAGCGACCAGTCCGCCGGCCGCAACGCTTTGGCATTCATGACTCCCCCTTGCGCCTCTTGGCGGGCGCGTGATCAGGCGATACGGCAGGCCCGCTCGAACGGCAGGCGGGCATTGCGCGGATGCAGCTTGCTGGCGTCGGCATAGCCCAGGTTGACCAGGAAATTGGAACGCCAGCTGGTGCCGGCGAAGAAGGCCGCATCGACCGCGGCGGCATCGAAGCCCGACATCGGCCCGCAATCGAGCCCCAGCGCCCGTGCCGCCAGGATCAGATAGCCGCCTTCCAGGCTGCCGTTGCGCAGCAGCGCCGCAGTATTGTCCTTGCCGACGAACCAGTTGCGCGCATCGGGATTGTGAAAAAGCTTCGGCAGTTCGTCGTAGAACTCGAGATCGTAGGCGACGATGGCGGTCACCGGCGCTGCCATGGTCTTCTCGACATTGCCGGCATCGAGACAAGGCCTGAGTTTCTCCTTGGCCTTGGCCGACTTCACAAAGAGGAAACGCGCCGGGCTGGAGTTGGCCGAGGTGGGACCGAACTTGAGCAGATCGTACAGATCGTGCAGCGTATCGTCGCTGACCGGCTGATTGAACCAGTGGCTGTGCGTACGCGCCTCGCGGAACAACTGGTCCAGCGACATGGCATCGAGCGGGAAGGCCATCATTTTTCCTTGCGTTTCAATCGGGTTTCAATGGCGTCGCACAGGATCTCGAGGACGCGGACACGGGCATGATACTTGTTGTTGGCGCCGATCAGATGCCAAGGTGCCATGGCGGTGCTGGTGCGCTCGACCATATCGCTCGCCGCCGTGACGTAGTCATCCCATTTGTCGCGGTTGCGCCAGTCCTCTTCGGTGATCTTGAAGCGCTTGTACTCGGTGGCTTCGCGCGATTGAAAGCGCGTCAACTGCTCCTCGCCGGAGATGGCGAGCCAATACTTCACGACGATGACGCCAGCGTCGTCGAGCTGCGCCTCGAAATCGTTGATCTCGCCGTAGGCCCGCATCCACTCGGCCTGGCTGGCAAAGCCCTCGATGCGCTCGACCAGTACTCGGCCATACCAGGAGCGATCAAACACCGTGAGGTGGCCGCGGCGCGGCACATGGCGCCAGAATCGCCAGAGATAGGGCTGTGCCCGCTCCTCGTCGGTCGGGGCGGCGATCGGCACCACCCGATAACGCCGCGCATCAAGCGCCGCGGTGATGCGGCGGATCGCCCCCCCTTTGCCGGCAGCATCCATGCCTTCGAACACCGCCACCACGGCGAGCTTGGCAAAGCCTGGTTCGCGGGTCAGGCCATTGAGTCGCCCTTGCAAGCGCTCCAGCCGCTCGCGGTATTCGACCTTGCCGAGGTCCGAATCGAGCTGCAAGGTATCGAGCAGGCGCACGCCATCAACGGAGGGCAGCAACGGCCCGGCCTCGACCCGCCGCTGCTTGACCGAGTCACGCGCCAGATGGTGTTCGATCGCGTCGAGCAACTGCCGCCCCACCGACAAGGCGCGATAGTTCGCATCCCAGCCCTCGACGATGCGCCAAGGCGAATCAGCCAGACTGGTACGGGTAAGCAGGGTTTCGGCATGCGCCGCGTGCGCGTCGTAGTCCTTGAGGAACTGCTTGTCCTCCTTGCTGACCCGCCAGGCCGTGAGCGCATCGTCCTGCAGCGCCTTCAGGCGCTTCTTCAAGCGGTCGCGCGACAGGTGCAGCCAGAACTTGAGCACCAGCGCGCCATCGTCCGTCAGCATCTTTTCCAGACGCACGATGCGCTCGACACGTCGGCTGACCGCCGCCTCGCTGTCGTGATCCCAGTGCCACAGCGGATCGGCATACCAAGCGCCAAACAGCACACCGAGCGAGCCCTTGGCCGGCAAGGCACGCCAGAAGCGCCAGAACGGCGGACGATCCGCCTCTTCGTCACTCGGCGCGTCGAACGCCAGCGTGGTGATATGGCGCGGATCCAGCCATTCGAGCAGCAGGTTGGCTACTTCGCCCTTGCCAGCGGCCGGCATGCCAGCGAGCACGATGATGACCGGAAAGTCACCGCGTTGCTTGAGCTCGAACTGGGCCGCCAACAGGGCCTGGCGCAGTTTTGCCTCTTCCTCGCGATAGGTATCGCGATCAATCTGATGTCCCAGCTCGGCCGATTCGAACATGACCACTCCTCGATCTTGAAGCTTTCATTATCGACCGATGAACGGCAATAAAAAAGGAAGCCAGTTTGGCTTCCTTTTTTTACCGAGAGGCCGATCGCTCAGACCGAGAACGACGAGCCACAACCACAGGTGGACTGGGCATTCGGGTTCTTGATGGTGAACTGCGAGCCTTCGAGGCTTTCGACATAGTCGATCTCGGCACCAACCAGATACTGGTAGCTCATCGGATCGACCAGCAACGTAACACCGCCCTTCTTCACCTCGGTATCGTCATCATTGCTGATTTCATCGAAGGTGAAGCCGTACTGGAAGCCGGAGCAGCCGCCGCCGGTGACGAACACGCGGAGCTTGAGGTCCGGATTACCCTCTTCGTCGATCAGTTCCTTGACTTTGTTGGCCGCATTGTCGGTGAAGAGGAAGGGGCTCGGCATGTCGGTGGCCATGTTCATGGGGCGCTCCGCTCAGAATAGTTGACTAAACAACTAGGATTATCGCGCGCGGCGCCACCTGAGGTCAACGCGGGCCGATTCACACTTCCTCGGCGGGCACTTCCGGCGTTACCAATCTGGCACCTGCCAGCGGGATCAAGCGGCCTTCGATCACCGCGCCCGGATGCATCTCCAGCGTCTTGTAGGTGAGATCGCCGGCCACGCGCGCCTTGGGTTGCAGCTCGACGTATTGGCTCACCGTGATCGGCCCATTGATTTCGCCATTGAGGATCAGGTGGCTGCAGCTGACCTTGCCGCGGACCTGCGCCTTCTCCGACACCACCAGGGTGCCGTTCTTCTCGTCGGCAGCGATCACATTGCCGACCACGTTGCCGTCGACGCGCAAGCCGCCGACGAACTGCACATCGCCGGTCACCGTGGTGCCGTTGCCGATCAGGCTGTCAATGCGCTGGCTGCCTTTCTTGTTCTTGAACATCACACTCCTCCCATTTTCTTCTGGCATTGCGCCAGTACGCCGGAACTGCCCTGCATGCGGACATCCATCACGACCGGCCGCGTATCGGACGGCAAGGCCACCTCGCCCTCGATCCGACGATAGTGGCGCACGCTGATCGCCTGCTTGGGCAAATCGATCGTCTTGCGCGTGGCGGCGCCCTGCCGGAGCTGGATGCTCACCACCAGATCACCCTTGATTTCCTCGGTGCGATCGACCCCCTGGACCAGGAGCACCCGGTAACGCCAATGCGCGGCGTCTGTGGTCGGATCGAACTCACAGGCGACGAAACGGACCGGCTCGGTTCTATCGTTGCTGGTTAATAAGGTATCGAAGAAGGCCAGTGCCTCGCGCGCCTGCGCCGCATCGCGCTGAGCTGCGTCGAGCGATTGCGCGAGGGATGCACGCGCCGCCTCCGCCACCTGCAATTGCTGCCGCAGTCGCGCTTCGTTCTCGCGGGACCCCAGCAAGCGACGGTGTGCGTCGGCAACATCCGCCTCGCTGGAACTCAGGCGGCCCAACGCGCGGGCCTCGCCCTCGTGGTAAGCCCACCACGCCGCACCGCCGGCAATGCCACCAAGAATCAGCAACCACAGCAGCGCCTGTCCTACCCTGCCACGCCAACCCAATGCCGGCCGCAGCACCAACGGCGCCGCAGTCAGGCGTGCCCGCTGCAAGCGGTACAGGCGCCTCAATGGCATGCCGCGAAACTCCGAACGGGCAAAGCAAGGCGAGTGGCGAAGAAGCAAACCAGAGTCACGACCATGTGGCTAAACAGGGGATGGCGGCATAGGGGGCTGATTCTAGCAGCACCCAAGTAAGGATTGCGACTGCTCCACCCTAGCCAGGCGTGATGCAAAAACAAAAAGCCGCACCAAAGTGCGGCTTTTTGCAGGGGCAGCTCCGATTAACGCTTGGAGAACTGCTTGCGACGGCGGGCCTTGTGCAGACCGACCTTCTTACGTTCGACTTCACGTGCATCGCGAGTGACGAGGCCAGCGGCCTTCAGAGCACCCTTCAAGTCCGCGCTGTAGTCGATCAGAGCACGGGTGATGCCGTGACGCACGGCACCGGCTTGACCAGTTTCACCGCCACCTTGCACGTTGACGAGGATGTCGAACGCTTCGAGGTTCTGGGTGAGCTCCAGCGGCTGGCGAACGACCATGCGGCCGGTTTCGCGAGCGAAGTATTGGTCAAGCGGCTTGCCGTTGACAACGATGCTGCCCGTACCCTTGGCCAGGAACACGCGAGCAACTGCGCTCTTGCGACGGCCGGTACCGTAGTGATATTTGCCTACCATGGTGGCTATCCTTAGATGTCCAGAGTTTGAGGTTGTTGCGCGGTATGCGGATGTTCGCCACCAGCGTACACCTTCATCTTCTTGATCATGGCGTAGCCAAGCGGGCCCTTCGGCAGCATGCCCTTGACCGCGGTTTCCAGCACGCGACCCGGGAACTTGTTTTGCAGTTCGGTGAAGGTGCGCTCGTAAATGCCGCCCGGGTGACCCGAGTGACGGTAGTACTTCTTGGAGGTGGCCTTGTCGCCGGTCACGCGCAGCTTGTCTGCGTTGACCACGACGATGTAGTCGCCCGTATCGACGTGCGGAGTATATTCGGCCTTGTGCTTGCCACGCAGGCGCTTGGCGATCTCAGCGGCGAGACGACCCAGCACTTTGTCGGTAGCGTCCACGACGAACCACTCGCGCTTTACCTCGTGCGGCTTTGCAGAAAAGGTTTTCATGACAGCTCGGTCCAGATTCAGAATTCGAGAAAGTCGCGGATTTTAGCGCCCGACGCCAGGGGTGTCAAACACTATCGGCGTATCGTTGTGGCGGGAATGCTGGCGACCAGCAGCAAAAAAAACGCAACCCGGATCGGATTGCGCTGAATTCCACCAAAGAAGGAGGATGGAGGAGACAACATCAAGGCAAGCCCTGACGTTGAGCCTTCAGTGTATGCCAGCCCCCAGGCATTAGCAAGTACTTCTTGTGCATCGCAGCATAAGAAAAATCCCTTATGTCAACGTCGTTACACTAATTTGCCATCTGGGTGACCTGCATTGTCGTTGCAAGCCGCTCTGGCGCTAGAATGCGGGCTTTCCCAATCGATCGAAGGGCTTGCCATGAAAGTGCGCCTCAAGTGGGTGGAACAGGTCAGTTTTCTCGCCCAATCCGAATCCGGCCACGCGGTGCTGATGGATGGACCACCTGAAGGCGGCGGCCGCAACCTCGGCCCGCGGCCGATGGAGATGATGCTGATGGGGGCCGCCGGCTGCTCCACCTACGACGTGATCCATATCCTGAAGAAGTCGCGCGCGGACGTGCGCGATTGCGTGGTCGATGTCGATGCCGATCGTGCCGGGGAAGATCCCAAGGTGTTCACCCGCATCCACCTGCACTTCACCGTCACCGGCCGTGGCCTCAAGCCCGAGCTGGTGGAGCGTGCGATCAAGCTGTCGGCCGAGAAGTACTGCTCGGCCACCATCATGCTGGCCAAGACGGCCGACGTGACGCACGACTTCGTCATCGTCGAAGCCGACTGAGCAGCATGCGCGCAAACTCCCCCTCCCCGCTGGCCGAAGCGCTGCATTGCGCCTTGCTCGGGCTGCGCGATGCGCTGCACCCGGCACTGATCACGCTGTCGCTCGGCGTCTGGGCACTCGCCTTCCTGGTGATGACCGCGCTCTACGCCCTGGGCTGGTCCTGGCTGGCACCGGCGCTGGAAGGCGTCGCCGAGTTCGCGGTGCTGGGCCTGCCCGGCTGGCTGGGATGGACACCGGCGACGGGCGGGTTCCTGAGTGAGCTTGCCGGCTACGCCGAAACAGCGCTGCAGTGGCTGCTGCTGGCAGCGCTGTTCGCCGTCGGCGTACTGCTGCTGGCCCGGGTGATCCTGGAACTGGTGCTGATGGGCCAGGTGCAGCGCCGCGTGCTCAGTCACTATCCCAAGCTGGCCGCCTCGGTGGAACGCCCCTGGCGCGCCGATCTGCGCGACTTGGCCGGCAACCTGGGCACATGGCTGGTCGGCTCGTTGCTCTGCCTGTGCATCCCGCTGATCGGCGGCGCACTACTGATTCTGCTGACGGCGTACCTGAACGTGCGTGGTCTGGTGAACGATGCCTTCGATGGCGTGGTGGCCGAACCGTTGCAGCGCCGCTTCGTGACGACGCAGCGCCCGACCATGCTGCTCCTGGGCGCCGTCGTCGGCCTGGTGATGCTGGTACCGCTGCTGGGCCTGATCGGGCCTAGCCTCTTGGGTGCCGCCACCTGCCACCTCACGTTCCGCTGGCTGGGTCACCAGCACGAAGCGACCTGAAGCACATCATGCCCGTGCCCGCCAAAAAACTGCTGCACCTGTCGGTGCTGGATGACCTATCCACCTGGGTGCGCTACCGCGGCGGCTTGTGCAATGACTGCCAGGCCACCTGTTGCACGATGCCGGTCGAGGTGAAGCTGCCGGACTTGGTGCGCATGGGTGTGGTCGATGCCTTCGAAGCCGAGCACGAGGCACCCAAGCAGATCGCCAAGCGGCTGGAGAAAGCCGGGGTGATCCGCCATTTCAATTTCAAGCACGGCATCTATACGCTGGCGCAACGCGCCAACGGCGATTGTCGCTACCTGGATGCAGCGAGCCGGCGCTGCAGCATCTATGAAGTGCGGCCCAATACCTGTCGCAACCACCCGCAGATCGGGCCACGGCCCGGCTACTGTGCCTATCGCCACCGCTGAACAGACCTCAAGCCATGACCACCACGCCTATCCAGCCCCAGCGCTGCCCCAAGTGCGGCGCCCCCGCCGACATCCGCAAGGCCGGCGCCAACCGGGTATGGGTGCAATGCGCCAAGTTCGGCGCCAATGGCAATTGCAGCGTCATCTGCGCGCCGCAGCCCAATCGCAAGGATGCGATCGCGGCCTGGAACCGCATGAAGTAAGGCATGCCATACACGCTGGCTGCGGCAGGCCGCAGCGATACCGAGATCAAGAAAAGCCGCTTTCTCGGGCTGGTGATGCCGATGGCGGATCGCACCGCAGCACAGGCGACGCTGGCCGCGCTGCGCGCCGAGCACCCGCAGGCAGCGCACGTCTGCTGGGCGCTGCTCGCCGGTGGCCACTCCGCCGCCAATGACGACGGCGAACCCAGCGGCACCGCTGGGCGGCCGATGCTGGACGTGCTGCGCTATCAGGATCTGGAACAGGTGCTGGCCGTGGTGGTGCGCTACTACGGCGGGGTAAAGCTCGGCGCGGGCGGCTTGGCCCGCGCCTATACCGACGCGGTGGCGCAGGCGCTGATCGGCGCCGAGAAGGTGGCGATCGTGCCGCGCCAAGCGCTGACAGTGCGCGTGCCCTACGCCCAGGAAGGCGCGGTGCGCCGGCTGCTGCAAGAAGCGGGCGCCGAGCTCGGCGAGGTCGAACACGCCGATGCAGTTGCGCTGGGCTTTTCCGTACGGATCAGCGATGCGCCCGCATTGATGCAGCGCATCGCCGATGCCTGCCACGGCGCCGCACAGTGGCTGGACGCTGCGGATTAGCTCAGCTCGCCTGTAGCGGCGCACGCGCCACCGGGTTATGCCCGGCAATCGCGATGCGGTTCCAGGCGTTCATCAGCGCCACGGCGGCGGTCAGTTCGGCGACTTCCCGGCCGTCGAAATGCTCGGCCAGGCTTTCGAAGCGTGCGTCGATCGCCGTGTGATTGAGCGCATTCACCGCCTCGGCCCAGGCGAATGCCGCCCGCTCGCGTGGCGTGTAGAAATCGACCTCGCGCCAGGTCACCAGGCTATTGATACGCTGGAAATCCTCACCCTCGGCCAACAGCGCGCGGGCGTGACGATCAACGCAGTAGGCGCAGCCGTTGATCTGCGAGACCCGCAGCCAGACCAGCTCGACGAAACGCTGGCCAAGCACGCCGTGGCTCAAGGCTTCGCTCGCGGCGGCAAGGCCACGGTAGGCGGCAGGGACGAAATCGGTGTAGGCGATACGCGGTCCAGACATGAGATGCTCCTTGGGATGGCAGGCCAGCGAACTGCTGGCCTTCCTAACCAAAGACGCACCCGCGCTCACGCTTGTGACAGTGCCGCCAGCTTGTCCGGATTGCGCACCGCGTAGAGCGCGTGGATACGCTCGCCATCACCCACCACCGCATAGGCGGTGACCAGTACGCCATCGAGGTAATGCAGCAGGCCCGGCTCGCCATTGAAGCTGGCAATCATAAAGCGCTGCTGCTGGCCATCGCGTTGCCGCGCCAGCACCTGGAACAAACGCATCAGGCGCTCGGCGCCATGCAACGGCCGACGTGCCGCAACGGCCTTGCCGCCGCCATCCGACACCAGCATCGCTTCTTCGGCGAACACCGCCAGCAGCTGCTCGGCGGTGCCGCTTTGTGCTGCCGCGGCAAAGCGCGCCAGCAGCGCGCGATGCTGATCCTGGCTGACGGCAAAGCGCGGCTTGGCGGCCTGGATCCGCTCGCGCGCCCGGTGCACGATCTGGCGACAGGCGGCTGCGCTCTTGTCCAGCATGGCGGCAATCTCGTCGTATCCGGTGTCGAACACTTCGTAGAGCAGGTAGGCCGCGCGCTCCTGCGGCGACAGCCGCTCCAGTACCGCGAGAAACGCCAGCGACACATCGTTGACGAACTCGTACGCCGCCTCCGGCGGCGCAGCGAACTCAGTGACAGGTTCCGGCAGCCAGGGGCCGGGATACCGCTCGCGTTCGCGCTTCTGCAGCCGCAAACGGTCGATGGCCAGCCGCGTGGTCACGGTAACAAGCCAGGCTTCGCTGGAAGCAAGCGCCGCACTGTCGACTTCGCGCCAGCGCAGCCAGGCTTCCTGTAGCACGTCGTCGGCATCGGCCCGGATACCGAGCATGCGGTAGGCCAGACCCCACAGCCGGGGACGATGGGTGTTGAAGGTGGCGAGATCGCTCATGGGGTATACGCAAATGGGGGGAACGACATCAAGACGCATGGGCAATCAAGATTGTGACAGCAGAACCGCCGCGCTATCGTGCCGGTTTTGTCCGGTTTGCCTCCGCATGAAGCGCCGCCTGCTTATTGGCCTTGCCCTCCTGATCGTCGTTCTTCCCGTGTTGGCCATGCTGGGCTTTCGCCTCGCTACGCAGCAACTGCAAGCCGAGGTGTTGGCCGCGCTGGGGCCGGAGGCCGAGATCGCCAGCCTGGAACTCGGCTGGTCGACGCTGGAAATCCACGGCCTGCGCGTGAAGGCACCGGAGGGCTGGCCCGCTGCGCAGACGCTGGCCGCCGAACGCGTCGTGTTGCGGCCGGAACTGCGCACGCTGCTTTCCGAACGCATCCGCATCCGCAGCATCACCGTCGACGGCGCTTACCTGTCGGTCTGGCGGCAACGCACCGGCAAGGTACGGCTACTGCCCAGCCTGCTGGAGCGCGATACACCGCCCGCCCCCACGGCCAGCGCCGCGAGCGACGCCAATGCTGGCGTGGCAGTGCTGATCGACCGCATCGCGCTCAATGGCGCACGGGTCGAGTGGTTCGACGGCAGCGTGCGCAAGAAGCCGCTGCGCGTGGCCTTCGACGCGCTCGACGCCAAGCTGGGCACGCTGCGCTGGCCGGAGCTGTCGGACGACACCGCACTGCAGCTCGCCGGCGTGATCAAGGGCGTACGCCACGATGGCCGCTTCACACTCGATGGCCGCATGCGGTTTGCCAACCACGATTCTCAGCTCAAACTCGCGCTGCAGCATGTCGACCTGCTGGCGCTGCAGCCCTATCTGATCAAGGCCTCCGAGACCGGGGTGAAGCGCGGCACGCTGGATCTGCAGCTCGCCAGCACCGTGAAGGCCGGTCACCTGCGCGCGCCGGGCCAACTGACGCTGACCGATTTGCAGCTGGCGCCGGGCCGCGGCTGGCAGGCGAGCTTCATGGGTGTGCCGCGCCAGGCCGTGCTTGCCGCGCTGAAGAATCGCGATGGCCGCATCGTGCTCGATTTCACGCTGGCCGGCCAACTCGACGATCCGCAATTCACATTAAACGAGGACCTGAAGCAACGGCTGGCCGCCGGCCTTGCCGAGGGCCTGGGTGTGAGCGTACGCGGCCTGGTCGAGGGCGTCGGCGATACGGTAAAGGGGCTGTTCGGCCATTGAACGGCGCCGAGCCGTTACACCACTGAACTATTTCAGCAACGCTGACGTTTACCCCGATGGCACGCCAGACGCGGCGCGCCTTAGAATCGCGCATCCCCGCACCGGATCGAGGCGGGTCGCTCCGATTGGGGGCATGTTGCAGCCCTCCCACCCGGACTGGCTGACGCCTCGACCGTGCACGTCGCACCCGACGCGGCCTTGCCCAACACCTGCCGAGTCCGCCATGACCGCCGAAACCCAGTTCGAACCCGCCTCGCGCGGCCTCAATCGCAACGACTACAAGACCCTGTCGCTCGCCGCACTCGGCGGCGCGCTGGAGTTCTACGACTTTGTCGTCTTCGTGTTCTTCGCCGCCGTGCTCGGCGCGCTGTTCTTTCCGCCCGAGATGCCGGACTGGCTGCGCCAACTGCAGACCTTCGGCATCTTCGCCGCCGGTTATCTGGCCCGGCCGCTGGGCGGCATCATCATTGCCCACTTCGGCGACCTGTTGGGTCGCAAGCGCATGTTCACGCTGTCCATCTTCATGATGGCGTTGCCGACGCTGGCGATGGGCCTGTTGCCCACCTACGCCAGCGTCGGCATCGCCGCACCGCTGTTGCTGCTGCTGTTCCGCGTGCTGCAGGGCGCAGCCATCGGTGGCGAGGTGCCCGGCGCCTGGGTGTTCGTCTCCGAGCACGTACCGGCGCGCCATACCGGCTTGGCCGTCGGCACGCTGACCGCTGGGCTCACCGCAGGCATCCTGCTAGGCTCGCTGATCGCCACCGTGATCAACAGCAGCTTCAGCCAGACCGAGGTGCACGACTGGGCATGGCGCATCCCCTTCCTGCTCGGCGGGGTATTCGGCCTGTTCGCGGTCTACCTGCGGCGCTTTCTCGAGGAAACGCCGGTGTTCCGTGAGATGCAGGCGCGCAAGGCGCTGGCCGACGGCCTGCCGCTGAAGTTCATCCTGAAAAAGCACCTGCCCGCCGTGGTGCTGTCGATGCTGCTGACCTGGGTGCTGTCGGCGGCCATCGTCGTCGTCATCCTGTTCACGCCGACCTATCTGCAAAAACAGTTCGCCGTGGCACCAGCCTTGGCGCTGCAGGCCAACAGCGTGGCCATCGTGATGCTGACCATCGGCTGTGTGCTGTTCGGCATGGCGGCAGATCGCTTCGGCAGCAAGCTGACGCTGGGCCTGGGTAGCCTCGGCCTGCTTGCCACCAGCTATCTGTTCTACGGCCACCTGCCCACCTCACCGACGCAACTGGTGGCGAGCTATGCGCTGACCGGTTTCTTCGTCGGCACCGTCGGCGCGATTCCCTACGTGCTGGTACGCGCCTACCCGGCCGTGGTGCGCTTCTCCGGGCTGTCCTTCAGCTACAACGTCGCCTATGCCATCTTTGGCGGCCTCACCCCGGTGATGCTGACGCTGTGGCTCAAGACCGATGCCCTCGCCCCGGCGCACTACGTGGCCGCCCTTAGCGTGCTGGGCATGGTGTGCGCACTGGTACCGATTCCCGGAACCGGCCGCCGCAACGATACGCTGGCAAGTGCCGCTGCCTGAGGCTGCGGCCCCTAGCAAAAGACCGCGTCGCCGCGGTCTTTTTGTTTTTGCCGCGATGACTCACTGCGGTCCCTGCCAATCGAACCGCGCCCGCACGATGCCGTGATCGCTGGTAGTGCGTGCCGGGCCATTCGGCCCTTCCTCCACCACATGGTCGTTCCAGATGCGCTGATCGTGAAATGACCACAGCCGGTGCTTTGAATGGTCATAGAACTGCTCGGACACCAGCACATGATCCAGTTGCTCGCGCACGCCCTGGTGGATGTGCGAGTAGGCCACGTCCTGGAAATCGCCCAGCGCCTGCAGAAAGCTCGCCGAATACAGCCCGGCATCACTGCTGATGCCGGCACGGTGTGCGTAGTACTGCCGATAGGCCGGCTGGCCAGTGAGGATGGACAGCGTGTTGGAATGGTTGCCGTCGTTGAAATCGCCGATCACCGCCACGGCGCGGTCGGAGCCCTTCATCAGGCCGGTGAGGATCATGCGCAGCGCAGCCGCCTCGGCCGTGCGGCGCACCGTCGACAATGCCGCGCCCAGCGCGGCGCGATGCGGCTTCAATGCGTCGTCCTGCTGCTCCGGCTTGTCGAGCTGCGTCGCCAGCTTGGACTTGAGGTGGGTACAGAACACGTCCAGTTCAGGCGCCCCCGCCTCTTCCTTGCCCACGGTGAGCTGCAGCACGGTGCGCGAGAAGATGTCGATCTGCACATCGATATCGTCGTCGGTACGATGTGTATCGGCCCCTGCCTCGCCATGGCCGCGCTTGAGCAGCCGGAACGCTTCCGGGAAGCGCTTGTGCAGCTGCTGCCCCTTGATGACCCACGGCCGCTTTACGGCAGCCGCTACCGCAATGTCGTACCAGTCGTTGGCGATGAAGCACAGTTGGTAGTCGGCAGCGAGGCCGCTGCGCTCGAACAGGTCGACCAGCGCCTGGCGTGACCACAGCTCCTGGAACGCGATCACATCGGCATCCGCCGCCTTCAGCAGATCGCCTGCCCAGCCAAGCCGCCGGGCATACGATTCCTCGGTGAACGGCGCAGCACCAGGATGGGTGGCAAGACCAGGCAACTGCAAGTTGTAGAGGTTGAAGCTGGCAAAGCTGATGTCGTGCGGCATGACGGCGCTCCTGCGCTGGGGGAAAACCCATCGTCATGCCGCATCATTGCAAAGAGGTTGCCGCCAGCTTGCACAGCGGCTGTCAGCCGACCACAGGTCGTGTCGAGGCTTGAACAGCAGGCGGGCGTCGGCCGAAGATGGCCTATCCCTTGCAGGAGCAACGCATGAGTGTTCGCATCGTCCGTCTCGGCAGCCCGCGCCTACCCGGCGAGGGGCTGCGCATCGGCACTGTGCGCCGGCCGCCGCGCGGCGTGCCCAAGCACGAGTTCGCCAGCCAGGACTGGTATGACGTCTGGTATCCCAATCTCGCGCCCAGCGCAGAGTTGGTGAAACAGGCGCAGGCCGCGGAAACGCCAGCCGAATGGGCCACCTTCGCCCGGCACTATCGGGCCGAAATGGCCACACCGGAGAACAAGCACACACTGGCACTGCTGGCGGCACTGTCGCAACACAGCAATTTCTCGGTGGGCTGCTACTGCGAGGATGAGGCACGCTGCCATCGCTCGATACTGCGGGAGCTGCTGGCCGCGCACAGCGCGCGTCTCGGTTAGCTCAAGCTGGCCGGGTGCGCCGGTGTTCCTCGGCAAAGCGCACGGCATCGGGCAGGAAGACAGCGAAATCGGCGGCAAACCCGGTGTAGTCGCGCAGCAACTCCTCGCCGGACCCCACCAAGGGGTTGGGCTGGCGCAAACGCTGCGCCATGCGATCCAGCGCGTAGCCGATGTTGGCCGGGTCGGCGTAGGACGCCAGCCAGTCGTACTGCCGCATATTCGGCAGCTGCTGCGCCAAGCGTTCCGGCAGGGCCTCGGCGCGTGCTGCCGTCTCGGCATAAGCCAGCGCGGTAAACGTGATCAAAGGCAGGTCGTGATGGCGCTGCCAGCCATGAGCGAGGAAATGATCGTAGAACAGGTCGACCATGATGCCGGCCACACGCCGCCGCGCCGTGCTCACCCGGGCACGGCTGGCCTGGAAAGCCGGATGGGTGTCGGCCCAGGCATCGATGGCACGATGCAGCGCCACGCCAGCAGCCAGATCGGCCGGCAATACGCCGGGCAAGAGCCCACGCACGAAATCGCCCATCAGCCCGCCGACGCGGTCGGCGGCTGCGGGGCCGGCGAGATAGAGATGGGCAAGGTAGTTCACGCGGCGATCCGATGACGAGTGGGCTTAAAGGCGAGCTGCAGCTGGCTTGCAGATGGGGCAGGCGCCATCGCAATGCAAGCTCAGTCGCGCGGCACGCCGGCCATCATCCCGCTCATCATGCGGCGGGCGGTGCAAGCGAACAGCAGCATCAGCGGCAGCGACGCCAGTGCAGCGCCCGCCATCACAGTACCCCATTCGGTGTTGGTGGGGTTCTGCAGGCTGCGCAGCGCCAGTGGCACCGTATACATCTCAGGCGTGCGCAGCACGGTGAGCGGCATGATGAAATTGTTCCACGACGACACGAACACGATCAGCGCCAGCGTCGCCAATGCCGGGCCGCATTGCGGCAACACCACGTGGCGGAATAGCTGCCATTCGCTGCAGCCATCGATGCGGGCGGCATCCAGCGTGTTCGCCGGTACGATACTGGCGATGTATTGCCGCATCAGGAACACGCCCAGTGCGCAGGCGGCCGTCGGCAGCCACAACGCGCGCGGAGTATCGATCCAGCCCAGCGCATCGATCAGCATATAGCTCGGGATCATCGCCATATACGGGGGCAGCAGCATGCCAGCCAGCACCAAGGCGAACAGCAGCCGGCGGCCGGGAAAGCGGTAGACGGCGAAGGCAAAACCAGCGCTGCTGCACAGCACCAGCGCCAGCACTGTGCTCATCGCCGCCACATAGAAACTCAGCGCGAGATTGCGCCAGAACGGCAGTTGGCCGAACAGCAAGCTGAGGTTCACGCCGGTTTGATCGCCGAACCACAGCGGTGGCATCGCGTCGAACAGTGCACCCTTGCCATGGCTGGCATACACCAGCATCAGCCAGAACGGCGCCAGCATGGTGAGCGCGCCGGCACCGATCAGGCCCCAGGCAAGCAGCCGCTTCATGCGGGTTCCCGTGTGCGCAACAGCCACAACAGCAGCGCGGCGCCAACTGCGATCAGCGCCAGCAGCAGCCAGGCCATCGCTGCAGCCGCGCCGAAATCGCCGTATTCGAAAGCGTTGCGGTACACGTAGATCGCCGTGGTCTGCGCCGCACCCGCCCGGCCGTCCTGCGCCAGGATCAATGGCTCGTCAAAGAGCTGCAGCCCACCGATCCAGGTCAGCGTCACCGCGAAGGCGATGGTCGGCCGCAGCTGCGGCAGCGCGATATGGCGAAACTGCTGCCAGCCGCTGGCCCCATCGAGCGTGGCGGCCTCGAAGCCGTCTTCCGGCAATACCTGCAGCGCAGCCAAGTAAAGCACCAGGTTCCAGCCGAGGTAGCGCCAGAACATCAGCATGGCCACCACCCAGCGCGCGGCATCAGGCTCGGACAGCCAGTGCACGGCCTCGGCAGGCAGCAATAGGCTGAGCCCCGGCCAGCCGCGCAGCGTGGCCAGCAGCTGGTTGGCAAGGCCGGTATCGCTGGCGAACAACGTGGAGAACGCCAGCGCGACCGCCACGCTGGAGGTCACGAAAGGCAGGAAATAAATGCCGGACACCAGCGCCTGGCCACGCCCGGCGTGGCGCCACACCAACCAAGCCAGCGGCAGCGCCAAGAGGTGCTGTGGCAGGCCGCCCACCAGGGTCAGCCAGGCGCTGGTACGCAGCGTGTGCCAGAACCACGGGTCGTCCAGCACGAAGGCATAGTTCTCGAAGCCGACGAAGGTAAGCGCTTGCCAGCCCTCCGTTGGGTTCCAGCGGAACAACGACAGCCCCGCCGTGCTGGCCAATGGCAACAGCACGAAACCCGCGAACAACGCGAAGAACGGTGCCAGAAAGGCATAGGGCGCCAGCGAGCAGCGCGGCGCGTTCATGTCGCGTCAGCGCCGCGCCCGGCGCACGATCTGGCGCTCGGCATCGGCAAGCGCGGTGGCGATCGATTTGCCCTGCAGCAGCACTGCATCGAGCTCGTTGTTGACGATCTCCTCGGCCAGCGCGTCGTTGCGGTTCGCCGCCAGCGCCGGCACAGCATTGGCGCTGGCCCGCCACAGCAGCCAGGCGCGTTGTCCGCCGAGGAATTCGACTGGCGAAGCGAACAGCGGGTCATCCTGCGCAGCGATCAGCGCCGGGAACGCGTTCACTTCCTTGTTCTTCAGCGCGGCCAGCTGGGTATCCCTGTCGTGGGCCAGGAGTTGCAGCAGCTCCCAGGCCAGCGCCTTTTGCTTGCTGGCCTGCGGGATGGCGTAGAACGAGCCCCCCCAGGTGGCGTGCGCGCCCGCCGGCATCGCGGTCACCCGCCACAGGCCGCGTGTCTGCGGCGCGAGCCAGGTTTCCAGGTGCCCGGCCATCCAGCTGCCGCTGGCTTGGGTGGCGATGCGCCCCTTGCGGATCGCGTCGCCCCAGGCGGTGCTGTAGGCGCCTAGTCGCGCGTCGAGCCCGGCCTTGCGTGCGGTGAGCGCCAGCTCGAACGCTTTCTCGAAACGCGGCGAACGCACCTGCGGCTTGCCGGCACCGTCGAAATACACGCCCTCGCCATCCTTGAGGTTGGCCCGCAGGTAGAGATCCTTCAGATCGCGCGCGTGCGCCATCAGGTAGACGCTGCGCGCCTTGAGCTTGCGGCCCGCGTCGAGGTAGCTCTCCCACGAGCGAGATAGCGCGTCGTCCTTCACCCCGGCAGCAGCGAGCAGGTCCTGCCGGTAGAACAGCGTGCCGGGACCGATGTCGACCGGCAACGCGGCCAGTCGCTTGCCCGAGCTCGCCTGAGCCCAGGCATAACGGGGATAGTCGTCGCGCCAGCGCTCGGCGGAAAACGGCGGCGCATTGAGATCAGTCAACGCCCCCGATGCGGCGAACCGCGCCACGTAGCTCACCTCGATCGCCATCAGGTCCGGCAGGCCACTGCCGGCGGCAAGCGCCGTGGTCATGGCAGTGTGGTGGTCGGCATAGCTGCGAGCCACCAGTTTGATCGGGACATCCGGATGACGCTGGCGCCAGACAGGCTCGACCAACCTGACCACGCGATCGAGGTTGGGATAGGTCGCGACCACCAGGGCCTCTCCCGCCCGGCAGCCGCCAGCAGCAGCCAACCCCAGCAGCAGGGTGGCCAGCATGCGATCCAGCTTCATTGCATTCGCTCCTACAGGTGGTTCTGCGCGCCACCATGCGGTACGGCGATGCACGGGCGAGGCCCGTGTCCATCCACAACCGGATTATTTTTTACATGCACGCATGGATCGGGGTCCGGTTCCCCGTCCATGGGCGGCTGGGCCGCCTTTATTCCTCAGCCTGTGACGGCTGCCGCCGATTCACGGACGATCAATTCCACCGACAGGCCGAGATCGGGGCTCGGCTTGCCATCGATCATGTCGAGCAGCGCGCGCACCGCGCGGCGACCGATTTCGTAGGCAGGCTGGCGCACTGTGGTCAGCGGCGGCGTGCAATAGGTCGAGCCGGGCAAATCGTCGAAGCCGACCAGCGAGACCT
The DNA here is from genome assembly GCF_008033135.1 of Chitinolyticbacter meiyuanensis. Classification (NCBI taxonomy): domain Bacteria; kingdom Pseudomonadati; phylum Pseudomonadota; class Betaproteobacteria; order Neisseriales; family Chitinibacteraceae; genus Chitinolyticbacter; species Chitinolyticbacter meiyuanensis. Next base: position 1,671,258 of record NZ_CP041335.1, on the reverse strand, counting down.
GCCCTGGCACGGCGATGCCCCGGCGGTACAGCGCGAGCCGCGCACCGATCGCAGACTGGTCATTGGCGGCAAACACAGCGCTGAAATCGATGCCGTTGCCGATCAGATGCTCGATCGCAGCAAGGCCGCCTTCCTCGTTGAATTGTGCGTCGACCACCAGTCGCTCATCGTAGGTGATCCCCGACTGCTCGAGCGCGCGCCGATAGCCAGCCAATCGTGCCCGGGCATCGGGGTGGCCCTGCACACCAGAAAGATGGGCGATGCGGCGATGGCCGAGGTCGATCAGGTAGCGGGTGGCGGTGTAGGCGCCAGCCTCGTGGTCGATATCGAGCGACAGCACGCGCGGCGCAGCCAGCTGGCGGCCGGTCACCACCAGCGGCACCCGTTCGGCGGTCTCGACCAGTATCTCGTCCGGCAGCATGCCGGTCAGCACGATCAGGCCATCCACCCGGCGGTCGACCAACAGCGTCACGCCGTCGATCTCATCCGCCTCGTTCCAGTGGCCGCTGACGAACAGCGGCGCATAGCCACTGCCGGCGAGCTCGGCCTCGATGCCCTTCAGCGATTCGCTATAGAACGGGCTGGCAATGTCCTGGGTGATCACGCCCACCGTCATCGAGCGGCCGCGCGCCAGGTTCTGCGCCATCACATTGGGGCGGTAGTTGAGCGCGGAGATCGCGGCTTCCACCCGTTGGCGCTTGGCGTCGCTGACCTTGGCCGTGCCATTGAGAATGCGCGAAACGGTGCTGGGCGACACCCCCGCCTTGCGGGCGACCTGTTCCAGCGTGATCGTGGCTCTATCGTTCATCCGGGCATTCTCGGCATCTGTCCGGCATGGCGTCAAGCCAGCCGGCATCCCCGCTGGCGCTGTTGCAGCTTCGATGCCGCACCAAAATTGCGCACATCGCACTGGATTCACCGGTCATCCATTCAATCATGCACAGGTCTTGCACATTGCTGTCATAACATGCATATTTGAAAGCGCTTTCACAATGAGGCGCTGCAAGAATAAAGCAGCACCCCGCTCCTCGCCGTACAGCCTTCACCCCAGCCAGGAGATACCATGGAACCGATGTCATGGCGTTGGCGGCTCACAGCCGCCGCGCTCGCCACGCTGGCGTTGGCCGGCTGCATTCAGCAAGATCCGGACACGCCCACCACCCCGCCGAGCAGTGATTTGAAGGATTGGCCCAAGATCAACAGCGCAATCCCGCGCGACCCCGTCATTGAGGGCAAGATCGATGCACTGCTCGCCACGATGTCGCTGGCCGAGAAGGTCGGCCAGATGACGCAGGTGGAAATCGCCGAAGTCACGCCGGCGGAAATCCGCCAGTACCACATCGGCTCGGTGCTGAACGGCGGCGGCTCCTTCCCCAACCAGAACAAGGCGGCCAGCGTCGCCGACTGGCTGGCCCTGGCCGATAGCCTGTGGGACGCATCGATGGACCCGGCCAACCCGCACCAGATTCCGCTGATGTGGGGTACCGATGCCGTGCACGGCCATAACAACGTGCGCGGCGCGACGATGTTCCCGCACAACATCGGCCTTGGTGCAGCACGCGATCCGGAGCTGCTGCGCCGCATCGCCGAAGTCACCGCGCGCGAAGTGGCCGCCACCGGCATCGACTGGGCCTTCGCCCCGACGCTGGCCGTGGTGCGCGACGATCGCTGGGGCCGCACCTACGAAGGCTTTGGCGAGCACCCGGAGATCGTCGCCTCCTACGGCGGCAAGATCATCGAGGGCCTGCAAGGCAAGCTCGGCAAGGATGCCAAGTCCAACGAGCGCGTGATCGCCACCGCCAAACACTTCATCGGCGACGGCGGCACTGACCTGGGCAAGGACCAGGGCGTGACTATCGCCACCGAGAAGGAGCTGATCAACGTCCACGGCAAGGGCTACTACCCGGCGCTCAATGCCGGTGCGCAGACGGTGATGGCGTCGTTCAGCAGCTGGAAGGACAAGGCCGCCGGCGAGAACGCCAAGGCCTACAAGATGCACGGCAACAAGTACCTGCTGACCGACGTGCTCAAGACCAAGATGGGCTTCGATGGCCTTGTGGTCTCCGACTGGAACGGCAACGGCCAGGTCACCACCGACAACAGCGACAGCCCGCGCAATTGCAGCAACAGCGATTGCCCGCAGGCGATCAACGCCGGCATCGACATGGTGATGGTGCCCTACCGTGCCGAGTGGAAGGCCTTCATCGCCAATACCATCGCCAGCGTGCAGTCGGGCGAGATCTCGCAGGCGCGCATCGACGACGCGGTGCGCCGCATCCTGCGCGTGAAGTATCGTGCGGGCCTCTTCGACAAGCCCAAGCCCTCGGCCCGCCTGACGGTGCACGAAGTGGGCACGCCGGCCAACCGTGCCGTCGCACGTGAGGCAGTGCAGAAATCGCTGGTGCTGTTGAAGAACAACGGCAACGTGCTGCCGCTGTCGCGCGATGCGAAGATCCTCGTCGCCGGCAAGAGCGCCGACAGCCTGTCCAACCAGACCGGCGGCTGGTCGCTCTCCTGGCAGGGCACCGGCAACGTCAATGCCGATTTCGGCGGCGGCACCACGCTGTGGGCAGCCGTGCAGAAGATCGCCCCCAAGGCGGTGCTCGATACCAGCACCAACGGCGCGCTGGCCGATGCCAGTTTCGACGCCGCGCTGGTGGTGATCGGCGAGACGCCGTACGCCGAAGGCATTGGTGACCTCGGCAAGAACAAGACGCTGGAACTCGCCAAGTTGCGCCCCGAGGACATTGCGCTGATCGATGCGCTGAAAGCCAAGGGCGTGAAGAAGATCGTCACCGTGCTGTATTCGGGCCGGCCGCTCTACGCCAACAAGGAGCTGAACCGCTCGGATGCTTTCGTCGCCGCCTGGCTGCCGGGCACCGAGGGCGACGGCCTCGCCGACGTGCTGTTCCGCAGCACCAGCGGCGCGGTGAACCTGGACTTCCACGGCAAGCTGTCTTACTCGTGGCCAGGTGCTGCCTGCCAGACCCCGGTCAACGTCGGCGATGCCGAGTACGCACCGCAATTCCGCTACGGCTACGGCCTCAGCTACGCCAAGGGCGCCGAGCTGGCCGCACTCGATGAAACCAGCGCCGATGTCGGTTGCGGCATCACCGGTGGTGGTGGCACCGCTGACAACCCGATCGCCTTCTTCGACCGCGGCAATGCAGACGGCTGGAACATGAAGGTGGCGGCGCCGTCGCAATGGAGCGGCGTACCCATCACCCAGGCCAGCAGCGCCAGCACCTCGACGCCGAATGGCGAAATCACCGCCACGCCAGTCGACGACAAGAACGGCATCCAGTGGGGCGCCGTCAAGGTCACCTGGAACAATGCCGAGGGCCAGTTGTATATCCAGAGCGTGGTCGAATCGGAAACGCAGAACCTGCAGGCCTATCTGAATGCAGGTGGCGCGCTGGTATTCGACGCCCGCGTCGGCGTGGCGCCGACCGCCTCGGTGAAGGCCCGCATCGACTGCGTCTACCCGTGCATCGGCGAAATCGATGTCACCACCGCGGTGAAGGCCCTGCCGGTGGGCAGCTGGAGCGAGGTGGCGATTCCGCTGCAGTGTTTTGCCGACAAGGGTACCGACTACACCAGCATCAATACGCCGATGCTGCTCTACAGCTCGGGCCAGTTCGAACTGTCGGTGGCCAATGTGCGCTGGGAGCCCAATCGTGCCGGCAACGTGCCGTGCGACGGCGCCAGCGCCGACCCGGTCACGGTGCTGACCGCCAACCGCGACGTGTTCGTCAACGGCAACGCCGACCCCGCGCTATTCGACAACCCGGGCAGCTGGTCCTACGGCGGCGGCACCATCGCCCTTGATGCCAATGTCAATGTCGGCGGCGAGAAGGTGGTGGACGTAACCTTCAACGCGCTGAAGGAAGGCGGCGGCAACGGCTCCATCTTCTTCCCGGTGAAGTCGCCCAACCTGATCGACGTCAGTGGCTCGGCGGCCACCGGTGGTGTGAGCTTCGAAATCCGGGTACTCGACTACGGCGGCAGCACGCAGCCGTTCTGGGTGAAGCTGGTTTGCGAGCGCAAGCCGGACAGCTGCCGCACCGGTGATCTGACCACGCTGGTAGGTCGCCCCGCAGTCGGGGTGTGGACCACGGTGAAGCTGCCATTCTCCGGCGCCGGCTACGACGCCAGCTGGAATCCGGCCAAGCTGAGCTCGGTGCTGGAGTTACTGCCCGCCTGGGATGATCAGGCCGGCAACATCCACTTCCAGATCCGCCGCGTACGCTTGCTGACGCAGCTGAACTAGACGCCACGCTCCGGATGGCAAACGGCCCGCCTGTTGGCGGGCCGTTCTGCTTCAGGCGCGATCAATCATCATCGTCGCGATCCCGGCCACGCCCGTGACCGTGGTAATGCGGCGGCCGCCGGTGTTTATCCCAGCCATGGCGCGGACCGCGGTAGTCGCGCTTGTGCACCCAGTAGCCATCCGCCCAGTACGGGCGAGGCCGCTCGTAGTACACCCAGCGCCCAGGCACCCACACATAGTCGACACGGGGCGGTGGTGCATACACCACGCGCGGCGGGGGCGGCGGATACGGATAACCGAAGCGGATATCCACGTCGACATCGGCGCTGGCCGGCGCTGCCCAAATCAGGGCCGCGCCACTCAATGCCACCAGCACGGCGTGGCGGATAAAGGCAAAGTGCGTGTTCATGCGTGTTCTCCTTGATCGTGTGGGCGTCTATGCACCCTGTGCGGCAACAACGAGGCAGCGCATTCCGGCGATGACACACGCCGTGTGAACGGCATCACAACGGTGATGGCGGACCGCGGCGGCGTATCATCGCGGCATGACCGCCCTGCCCCTGCTCTACCGCGACGAGCACCTCGTCGCCGTGCACAAGCCTTCCGGCCTGCTGGTGCACCGCACCTCGCTCGACGCGCACGAAACCCGCTTCGCCATGCAGATGGTGCGCAACCAGCTGCGCCGCCGCGTTTATCCGGTGCACCGCCTCGACAAGGGCACTTCCGGCGTGCTGCTGTTCGCACTCGATGCCGACACCGGGCGCCAACTGTCGTCGCTGTTCGAGCAGCGGCGCATCGACAAGGAATACCTGGCGGTGGTACGCGGCTGGCCCGAGCCCACCGGCGAGATCGATCACCCGCTGGAGCGGCGCATCGACGACGCCGAGATCTGGGGCGGGCCGCTGCCCACCGGCGCGCAGGAGGCACTGACCCGCTACCGGCGGCTCGCCACCATCGAGCTGCCCTGGGCCATCGACCGCTACCCGCAAAGCCGCTACGCGCTGCTCGCGCTCAAGCCCGAGACCGGGCGCCGCCACCAGCTGCGCCGCCATCTGAAGCACATCAGCCATCCCATCATCGGCGACGCCACCTACGGCAAGGGCAAGCATAACCGCGCCTTCGCCGAGGCCTTCGGCGTGAATCGCATGCTGCTCGCCTGCACCGCACTGACGCTGCCACACCCAATCACCGGCGTGCCGTTCACCGTGCGCAGCCCGCTGGCGGACGACTTTCAGCGCGTGGTCGATGCGCTAAGCTGGACCATCGCGCCCTGACCGTCGGGTGCCAGCCCTTGCAGCAATGCGCATGCCGACAGCAACGGGCTATCCCTAATTGCCGGGGGGGCGAGCGACGGCACAATCGTCGCCACAACCCAATCAAAGAGGTGATGAGCATGATCCGAGCAAGCATGGTGCTGGCGCTGGGCGTGGCCCTGGCCGGCTGCGGCAAGCAGGCCGAACCGACGGCAGCCTCCACTCCTGTCGCCGCGCCCGCGGCGCAAAGCGGTACAGCCGAGATCAAGATCGGCTTTGCCGCCCCGCTGACCGGCAACCAGGCGCACTACGGCAAGGGCTACCAGAACGGCGTGCAGATGGCGATCGACGACGTGAACGCCGAGCACCCGAAGCTCGGCGGCCAGCCGGTGCACTTCGTGCTGCTCGCCGAGGACGACATGGCCGACCCGCGCACTGCAACCCAAGTGGCGCAGAAGTTCGTCGACAGCAAGGTGGCCGGCATGATCGGGCACTTCAATTCCGGCACCTCGATCCCGGCCTCCAAGATCTACTCGGATGCCGGCATTCCCGAGATCGCCATGGCCACGGCGCCCGCCTACACCACACAGGGCTTCAAGACCACCTTCCGCTCGATGACCTCCGACACGCAGCAGGGCTCGGTGATGGGCCGCTACGCCATCGACAAGCTCGGCGCGAAGCGAATCGCCATCATCGACGACCGCACCGCCTACGGCCAGGGTCTCGCCGACGAATTCGAGAAGGCTGCCAAGGCAGCCGGCGGCGAGATCGTGAAGCGCGAATTCACCACCGACAAGGAAACCGACTTCTCGGCCATCCTCACCGCGATCAAGGCGCAGCGGCCTGATTTGATCTTCTATGGCGGCACCGATGCGCAATCGGGCCCGATGGCCAAGCAGAAGAAGCGCCTCGGCATGACCGCGCCGCTGGTCTCGGGCGAGATGACGCGCTCCGACACCTTCCTCAAGCTGGCCGGCGCCGAAGCAGAAGGCACCATCGCCTCGCTCGCCGGCCTGCCGCTGGAGCAGATGCCCGGCGGCAAGGCATTCGAAGCCCGCTACAAGGCCAAGTACGGTGAGCTGGAAATCTATACGCCCTACGGCTATGACGCGGCGCGTACGCTGATCCAGGCGATGAAGAACGCCGATTCCGCCGACCCGACGAAGTACCTGCCCGAGCTCGCCAAGATCCAGTACGCCGGCGTCACCTCCGGCAACATCAGCTACGACGAACGCGGCGACCTGAAGGACGGCGCCATCACCGTCTACAAGGTGGTAAAGGGCCAGTGGACGGTGCTGGAAACGGTCGGCGGCCAGAAGCAGTAATGCCTAGATCGGCGAGCCCGCCCCGGCCGGCTCGCTTTTGCCACGCGGCGCACGGCGTCTGTTTTAGAATTGCACTTTTGCTTTCGATGGAACCGTCGCCATGACGATGAAACGCACCGAGCTGGAAAAGCGCCGCGGCCTCAAGATCAACAACAAGCTCAAGACCTCCGCCGTGCCGGATCGCTACACGCAGACCGGCGATGGGCAGAAGCAGGCGCTGAACCCCCTCGTCGCCAAGCTGCTTGGGCAATCCAAGCCCGATTGAGCCCAGGCGAGGGCGGCACCACTCGCTGCCCCCGCCTTCACGACCCTCACAACCGCATCTGCGGCCCACACCGCGCAAGAGCATACGCAGTAGCGTTGCCGGATCACGTATGCAGCTTGCATCACCACCGTTCATCGCCAATCCTGTGAGAGTGCTGACTCTCGCCGACAACGATGAACCGCCTTCTTCTGCCGCTACTGCTCGCAGCACCTCTGTTGGCTTCGGCCGCTGAGGCACCACAGGCTGTCAGCGCCGATGTCATCCGCTGCTACGAACGCCTGCTCGAACGCGTTCCCAAGCGCACCCCTTACAGCAGTATTCTCGCCAGTGAATCCCAGCTCGCCGCCGGCCAGGTCGAACGCCAGCGGAGCGCGTTTTCATCGCGGATCAGCCAGCCGGTGGATGCCCGGGTGATCATTCGCGGCACCGGCTGGCGCGAACGTACCGAAGTGCCCCTGTGGCTGAAGTGCGGGCTCAACAATGGCCAGATCGTGACCTGGGAAGTGGAGAAGCGGGTCAGCCAGAACCCTAGCTGAACCAACCGCAACCCCAGTCAAAACCGCAGGCAATATGCTGTTTTACTGATGTTTATTGACATCACTCCTGTTCAGCCCGATGCTGCTGCGGACCATGCCAAACGCATGGCACTGCATAACAGGAGGAGTTCCGATGAACCGCATTGCGTGCGGCAAGCTCGCCGCCTCGTTGTTGACCTTGCTCGCGGCCCAGTCGGCCTGGGCTTGCCAGCCCCCACCGCTGGTGCCGCTCAACCCGGCGCCCGCCGGCCCCGAAGGCCAGTTGCCGCTGGTCAAGCCCGTGGTCCGCTCCACCGGTTGGTACGACCCGAAGATCCATCCCTGCCCTGTTCCCAGTCAATACGGCGATGAAGCGCCATTGCCCTCGATCGGTGATAGCGAATATCAAGTGTTGTTCAACGGCGGCACCCCCTTGCCCGGCGCTTGGGACAGCGGCAAGGTCTACAACACCGGCGACACAGCCAGCTTTGCCGGCCAAGCTTGGCGTGCCAAGTGGTGGAACCAGGGCGAACAACCGGGCAGCAATGCCTGGGGTGCCTGGGAAGCCGTCGACAGCAGTACCGGGCCGGCCGAATGGTCGAACAGCCGCGCTTACGCCGGTGGCAGCCAAGTGGTGTACGCCGGTTTGGTCTATCAGGCCCGCTGGTGGACCCAAGGCGATACACCCGGCACAGCCAACGGCCCGTGGACACTGCAAGTCGGCGTGACGCCGCCTTCTGGCCTGCCGCAAGCCTTCCTCGCCAACCTCTATCGCCGGCTGGCCAACGGCACTCCGCAACAATACGACCTGTTCATCAATACCGCGTTGACGCGAGTGAATCTGCCCGCCCCGGCGCGCTGGAAAGTCCATGTCGATGGCGTCGAAGTCGCGAGCGGCAGCCAGTTCCATCAGCTGGTGAGCGATTGCCCGCCGCCGCAGAACGGCGCACCGGCCTGCGAAGCCAACTTCGCCTGGAGCGCGACGGCCACCTTGCCGGCCAGCGCAATCAGCAGCGCCAGCAGGGTTACCGTGTGGCTGTGCAGCGCCGGCAACGTCTGCCGACCGACACCGCAGCTGTGGGCACGCTTCGGCACCTATTTCTGACCACGCACCAATGTAAATCGGGCCGCCTTTGGGCGGCCCGGTGCATTTCAGCGGTCGCGATACTTTTGCATCAGCCGCACGTAGTGCGCTGCCGAATAGTTGAAGTGCGCCAGTTCCTCGTCGCTGAGCCGCCGCACTGCCTTGGCAGGCCTGCCGACATAGAGCCACCCCGATTCCAGCACCTTGCCCGGCGGTACCAGCGAGCCGGCACCGATCATCACCCTGTCCTCGACCACCACCCGGTCGAGCACGATGCTGCCCATGCCCACCAGCACCTCGTTGCCTATAGTGCAACCATGCAGCATCACACCGTGGCCGATGGTGACACGCTCGCCGATGAGCAGTGGCGCCCCTGCCGGATCGTCCGGCCGCTTGTGCGTCACATGCAGCACGCTGCAGTCCTGCACATTGCTGTCGCTGCCGATGCGGATGTGGTTGACGTCGCCGCGGATCACCGCGCCAGGCCAGACCGACACGTTGTCGCCCAGCACCACATCGCCGATCACCTGGCCAGCCTGGTGCACCCAGGCACCCTGACCCAGTTGCGGCACGATGCCGTCGAATTCTTCGATTGCCATTAGACTTCCTTGCAGCCAGCTTGAAATGATGCGCCCCGGCGCGCATCTGAATGATTAACGCATTCTAAACCGAGACCGACGATGACCCAGGCCAACCCGCTGCTCGATTTCTCCGCCCTGCCGCGCTACGACGCGATCCGCCCCGATCACGTGAACCCGGCGCTCGATGCGCTGCTAGAGGCGGCACGCCAGGCGGTCATCGCTGCCGAAACCGCCGCGCCGACCTGGGATGGCTTCGTCATCCCGCTGGAAAACGCCCTCGAGCAACTGAACCGCGCCTGGGGCGCAGTTGCCCACCTCGAAGCCGTGGTCAATACCCCCGAGCTGCGCGAGGTCTACAACGCCAACATCCCGCGCATTTCCAACTTCTACACCGACCTGGGGCAGAACGAAGCGCTATATGCCGGCTGGAAGAAGCTCGCCACCGGCGCGGAATTCACCGGCTTCGATCGGGCGCGCCGAACCATCGTCGAGGATGCGCTGCGCGACTTCAAGCTGGCCGGCGCCGAGCTGCCGGATGAACAGAAGGCCCGCTACAAGGCGATCGAAGAGCGGCTGTCCGAGCTGACCACCCGCTTCGCACAGAATGTGCTCGACGCCACCGATGCCTACAGCCTCTATGTGACCGACGAGGCCGAACTCGCCGGCCTGCCGGACGACTGGAAGGCGGCAGCCCGGGCGGCGGCGGAGGCCGACGGCCAGGCCGGCTGGAAAGTCACGTTGAAGATGCCGAGCTATTTCCCGGTGATGCAGTTCGGCGCACATCGCCCGCTACGCGAGGCGCTGTATCACGCCTACGTGACGCGCGCCTCCGAGTTCGGCCCGACCGAGCGCGATAACACCCCACTGATCAACGAGATTCACACGCTGCGCCAGGAGGCAGCCCGACTGCTGGGCTTTGGCAGCTACAGCGAGCGCTCGCTCGCCACCAAGATGGCCGATACGCCCGAGCAAGTGCTTGGCTTTCTGCGCGATCTGGCTGCGCGCGCGCAGCCGCACATGCTGGCTGATCGCGCCGAGATGGAGCGCTATGCGGTCGAGACACTGGGCTACGACCAGTTGCAAGCCTGGGACGTCGCCTTTGTGTCCGAACGCATCCGCGAAGCCAAGTACGCGTTCAGCGAGCAGGAGGTGAAGCAATACTTCACCGAGCCCACCGTGCTTTCGGGCCTGTTTCACCTGATCGAGCAACTCTACGGCCTGCGTTTCGTGCGTGCCGAGGCCCCGGTCTGGCATCCGGACGTAGCGTTCTACCGGCTGGAAAACCTCGACGGTTCCGAAGTCGGCGGGCTGTACCTTGATCTGTATGCCCGCGAAGGCAAGCAGGGCGGCGCCTGGATGAACGACGTGCGCGGTCGCCGCCGCCTTGCCGACGGTCGCCTGCAAACACCGGTGGCGCTCATCGTCTGCAACTTCGCCCGTGGCGTGAACGGCAAGCCGGCGCTACTGCCGCACGACGACGTGATCACCACCTTCCACGAAATGGGGCACGCGCTGCACCACCTGCTGACCGAGGTTGACGAGCTGTCGGTATCAGGCATCAGCGGTGTGGAATGGGATGCGGTCGAGCTGCCGAGCCAGTTCATGGAGAATTTCTGCTGGGAATGGCAACTGCTACCCAACCTGACCCGCCATGTGGAGAGCAGCGAACCACTGCCGCGCGCACTGTTCGACAAGATGCTCACTGCCAAGAACTTCCAGAGCGGTTCGGGCTTCCAGCGTCAGCTGTATTTCTCGATCTTCGATATGGCGCTGCATGGCCGGGTGGATGCACTGGCAGTCCAGGCACTGGCCGAGGACATCCAGCGCGAACTGGCCATCCCGCTGCCACCTGCCTACAACCGCTTCCCACAAAGCTTCAGCCACATCTTCGCGGGTGGCTACGCCGCCGGCTACTACAGCTACAAGTGGGCCGAAGTACTCTCCGCAGACGCCTATGCCGCCTTCGAGGAATCAGCAGCCCAAGGCAGCAGCGTGATCGACCCGATAGTCGGCAAGCGCTTCCGCGGCGAAATCCTTGCAGTCGGCGGCAGCCGCCCCGCCGCCGAATCGTTCGCCGCCTTCCGCGGCCGTGCCCCGCAGATCGACGCACTGCTGCGGCACAACGGTTTGGCGTGACGGAGCAGAAGTTTCAAGGCAAAAAGTCAGGTTTTAGCCAGCCACGATTCAGCAGCACGTTTGGTCCTATGCTCTACTGACAGCATCTGTGCGTTCCAACGTATTTGCAGCCTTGACGTTATGACAGTCGGACTAAGCTGGTACTTAACCAAGCGAAATTAGGCTTTAATCTGCTCGCCGGAGCCTTGCCATGAAGCATTATAAAAATGAGCCAACTGCAGCTGTATGTTCGGCGATCCTGCTTTCGATCACCCTGCTCGCAGGTTGCGGAGGGGGGGGGATAACGTCGCCGGACCGACACCTTCGGTGACACCTACTTCCGTCCCCCCCACCCCGCTCCCTCCACAACCCGTTGCCAACAATTCTTTTGGCGTCGATTGTAGTGGGGCTGGCTGTGCTGCCAGCAACCTTCAATATTCCGGTAGCGGCGTCGGCTTCTGGCGCTATACCAACACCACAAATGGGTTCACCGGCGTACCAGTCAATCTCACCGGCGTCAGCGGCAAAACGGTGACGCTGGTGTTCACCAACCAGCGGTCAACGGCAGTATCGATGCCACCAATCACCCTCTCGCTACTCCAGCGCTCGCCCCGTCGCGCACAGCTGGCTCGGGACGATGCCGCACAGCCTGTCAACCAGATCCCGGCCCAGATCCGCGAATTCAACCGAAATCCACCGCTGGATCGAACCACGCCGCAGATCAGTCGCAACGTTTCCAGCGCAGAAAAACCTTCAGCGGCAATCGTCGGCAATAACCAGATCTGGTATGTCCATGTCGATCAGATGGAGACACGCACCGCGACGCTACGTCGCAAGCTGACTGCAGCCGATGGACGCATCATCAACTTCTGGGTCGAGAATGGGGAATTCGCAGGTGACCGGCTGACTGAGACCCAGCTTGACACCATTGCCAGCCGGTTCAGCACCGGCAGCAACGCAATCTACGGCATGGTCACCGGGCTTGCAGGGGAGCCGTGGGGCGCTCATAGCTTGAATGATCTGATTGGGCCCAACCAGGAATTGGATATCGTGCTGGTCAACTTCGATCACGACAACCAACCCTATGGCCTGATGGGCTACTTCTGGAGCTACAACAACTTCAAGCGCTCGACGAGCACACCACAAAGCAACGAATCGCTGTCGCTCTACCTCGATACTGAAACCATCTACCGCACTGCGGGCGATACCGGGCTCAAGACCCAGCTCAATACGCTGGCGCATGAGCTCACCCACATGATCAATTTCTATCAGCGTGGAGTGGTGCTGGATAACACCTTCGATACCTTCCTCGAGGAAACCAGCGCGCTGATGATGGAGGACATCGTTGGCCTGCGGATTGATCCCGACTACCACCCGATTCGCGATGGTCGCTTCCCGGATTGGCTGAACCAGGCCGGGTACAACTGCAACGTGACGACCTGGGACGACGATTCGGGCTCCGCCTGCTTCAGCTACAGCGTGAATGGCAGCTTCGGCGGCTACCTGCTGCGCTACTATGGTGTCGAGTTCTATAGGCGCCTGCTACGCGACGACAGCAGCAGCAATTCGGTGACCTTGCTCGACAACGCGATCCGCGGCGTCGGCGGCCTGGGCCTGGCTGACGCGGTACGCCGCTGGGGCACCAGCATTGCGCTGCTACCTGCTCTCGGTACCCCCGCCACCTTCGGCTATCCGGAGCGCATCGATAGCGGCTACACCTTGCCGGGCATCAATGGGCCTGACTACCTGGCTGATCGCGTGCTGCCCTCGTCGGTACCATCAATGCTGCAAGGCTATGCGCACTTCCCAGTCGTGCGTACGCCGGCGGGCAATAGCTACAACGAAACCATCAGCGTGCCACCGGGCACCACGCTGTCGGTGATTGTGCAATGAGTCGTGGCCGCCTGTTGCTTACACTGCTGTTCCCGCTTGCCGTCGTTGCCTGCGCGGCGCCGACGGCGGGCGACGCCACCACGCTGAGGGGGCAGCTGCTGCTCAAGGGCAACGCCCCGCATGTGAGCGTGGTGCTGGAGACTGCCGATCAGGGCCGTTGGGAACTACTCGGATTGAGCGCGGAACAGCGCAGCAGCTGGCAGCGACAGGCGGTGCGCGTCAGCGGCAAGGTGATCCGGCCACCGCCCGCAAATGGCCTGCTGCTGCCGCAACTGCAGGTCGACCATATCGCTGCGGCGCAGTAACAACAGTCCGCACAAGCAAAACACCCGCTTATAGCGGGTGTTTTGCTGTGGACGCAGAGCAGATCAGGCTATGGTGACGCGTGCGAACTTGCGCTTGCCTACCTGCAATACCACGGTCTCGCCCTTGGCGACCTGCAACGCCTTGTCGGCGACCTTTTCACCGTTCAGCTTGACCGCGCCCGCCTGGATGTCGCGCATCGCCTGGCTGGTCGACGGGCACAGCTGGGCTTCTTTCAATACCGCAGTCACGACAAGGCCAGTCCCATCGGCCGCCAGCGTGAACTCCGGCATCTCGTCGGGCATGGCGCCCTTCTGGAAGCGGGCCTCGAAATCGGCCAGCGCATGCTCAGCCGCCGCCTGACCATGGAAACGAGCGACGATCTCCTGCGCCAGCAGCACCTTCACATCACGCGGATTGCGGCCACCGTCGATATCGGCCTTGAACTGCTCGATCTCGCTCATAGCCCGGAACGACAACAACTCGAAGTAACGCCACATCAGCGTGTCGGACACGCTCATCATCTTGCCGAAGATCTCGGTCGCCGGCTCGTCGATGCCGATGTAGTTGCCCAGCGACTTGCTCATCTTGTTCGTGCCGTCGAGTCCCACCAACAGCGGCATCATCAGCACCACCTGCGGTGCCTGGCCGTGCTGTTGCTGCAGCATGCGGCCCATCAGCAGGTTGAACTTCTGGTCAGTACCGCCCAGCTCCATGTCGCTTTGCATCGCCACCGAGTCATAACCCTGTAGGAGCGGATACATGAACTCGTGGACGGCGATCGGCTGGTTGCCCGCGAAGCGCTTGGAGAAGTCATCGCGCTCCAGCATCCGCGCGACCGTAATGCTCGATGCCAGCTTGAGCATGCCGACAGCCCCCAGATCGGTGAGCCAAGCCGAATTGAACAGCACCTGCGTCTTTTCGCGATCGAGTATCTTGAACACCTGCCGCTCGTAGGTCTCGGCATTGCGCTTCACGTCTTCTTCGGTCAGCGGCGGACGGGTGGTGTTCTTGCCGGTCGGGTCCCCGATTCGACCGGTGAAGTCACCGATCAGGAACTGTGCCGCGTGGCCAAGGTCTTGCAGCTGGCGCATCTTGTTGATCAGCACGGTGTGCCCGAGGTGCAGGTCCGGCGCGGTCGGGTCGAACCCGGCCTTGATCTTCAGTGGCACGCCGCTGACCCGGCTCTTTTCCAGCTTACGGATCAGTTCGTCTTCCGGAATCAGCTCTTCCACGCCGCGCTTGATGATCGCGAGCGCGGCTTCGATTTCCGGATGCAGGGGAGCTTGTTCTTGTTCGGCCATGGGGGATCAGCGGCTGGTAAGCCTATGGAAATAAAGGAAATTACACCAAATTGGATTTGGCAGCGCGTACAAGTTTTGTTACGCTTGCCGCGCACTTGGAAGCACGCCCGATACGATGTACAGCCCACAAATTCTACCCGAAAAGCCCTCCGCCCCCCAGTCTGCCGGCCGCCGTACCTGGCTCGCCGCCGCAGTGGCACTGCCCACCCTGGTGACTTTTGCCGCCTATGGCGTGGCCGAATTCGGCCCGCAGGAAGCGGTAGCAGTCACTCCGGTGACGGAGTCGCTGTCCGCGCCCGAGCTCGTCAGCCGCGTCGCCAGCACGCCGTTCTGGCGCGAGGAAGTGATCCGGCCCGGCGATACGCTGTCCGCACTTATCGTGCGCCTCGGTGTCGACGACGATGCCGCCACCGATTTCATCCGCCGGGATGCCACGGCCAAGCCGCTGTACGAGTTGCGGGCCGGCCGTGTGATCCGCGCGCAGACCACGCCTGAAGGCAAGCTGTTGCAGCTGCGCTATGTGGCAGTGGACAACACCGAGCTGCAGCTGCGCGCCGCCGGTGACGGCTTTGTCGTTAACCAAGCGCCGGCTGCGCTTGCCCGCGAGACCGCGTTCAAGTCCGGCACCATCAACAGCTCGCTGTTCGCCGCGACCGACCGGGTCGAGCTGCCGGACGAAGTGACCCGCCAGTTGATCGAGATCTTCGAAGGCGAGATCGACTTTCACCGCAAGTTGCAGAAGGGCGATCGCTTCGGTGTGGTCTACGAGACCTATACGCTCGACGGTCAGGTGGTGAAGACCGGTCGCATCCTTGCTGCCGAGTTCGTCAATTCCGGCCGCAAGCTGCAGGCCCTCTGGTATGAATCGCAGCCAGGCGACGGTGCCTACTACTCGCCCAAGGGCGAGAGCCTGAAGAAAAGCTTCCTGCAGACGCCGGTCGAGTTCTCGCGGATTTCCTCCGGCTTCTCGATGCGCTTCCACCCGATTCTCAGGGAGTGGAAGCAGCACAAGGGCATCGACTACGCTGCGCCGACCGGTACCCGCATCCGTGCGGCCTCGGATGGCGTCGTCACCTTCGCCGGCGTCAAGGGGGCCTATGGCAATGCCGTGGAAATCCAGCACCAGGGCGCCTACAGCACGCTCTACGGCCATATGAGCGGTTTTGCACCGGGCCTCAAGCAAGGCCAGCGCATCCGCCAAGGCGATCTGGTCGGTTTCGTCGGCAGCACCGGTCGCGCCACCGGGCCGCACCTGCACTACGAGTTCAAGATCGCCGGCAACCAAGTCGACCCGACCAAGCTCAACCTGCCACACGCCAAGGCGCTGGACGTACGCGAGTTCGCGCGTTTCCGCCCGCAGGCACAACAACTCAACGCGCAACTCGACCTGCTGGCACGCGTGGAAGTGGCCCGGCTGGATTAAGCCCGCCCGATGGCCCAACCGACAGGGGCGCCATGGCGCCCCTGTTTCATTGCGGCGCGACAGCGGACAGGACGACGGCATCTTGGGCCGAGCGGTGGCGACGGTTTAGCCGGGCTTGGCTAAACTCGGGCATCATACCCAACCTTACTACGGCCCTGCCCCGCCATGTCCGACGCGCCCTTCTATATCGGCCTGATGACCGGTACCAGCCTTGACGGCGTCGACGCCGCCCTGGTCGACTTCTCCACCGTCACGCCGCGATTGGTCGCTGCGCAGGGTCGCCCGCTGCCCCAGTCACTACGCACCACCTTGATGCAGCTGCAGCGTAGCGGCAACGACGAACTGCATCTGGCGGCCATCGCCGGCAACCAGCTCGCCGATTGCTATGCCGAAGCCGTGCTGGCGCTGCTGCTGCGCGCTAGCGTCGATCCAGCCCGGGTCGTCGCCATCGGCAACCATGGCCAGACCGTGCGCCACCAACCGGAAGCCGGCTACACGCTGCAGCTCGGCAACCATGCCCGGCTTGCCGAGCTGACCGGCATCAGCGTGGTCGGCGACTTCCGCTCACGCGATGTCGCCGCCGGTGGCCAGGGCGCACCGCTGGTGCCCGCCTTCCACCAGGCTGTGTTCGCCGATCCTGGCCGGCATCGCGTCATCGTCAACATCGGCGGCATTGCCAACCTTACTGACCTGCCAGTCCGTGGCGATGCCACCGGCTTCGACACCGGGCCCGGCAACGTGTTGCTCGACGCCTGGATTGAGCAGCACCAGGGCCAGCGCTACGATCTGGGCGGACAATGGGCCGCCAGCGGCCAAGTGCGCGAGGACCTGCTGGACCTATTGCTGGCCGAACCGTATTTCCTGTTGCCTGCCCCCAAGAGCACTGGCCGCGATCTCTTTCACCTGCGCTGGCTGCAAAGCCGTCTTTCCGGTCGCAGCGATGCGCCACAGGATGTGCAGGCCACGCTGGCAGCGCTCACCGTGCGCAGCATTGCCGATGCCGTGCTGCTGCAGGCGCCAAGCGTGGACGAGGTTTATGTCTGCGGCGGCGGTGCGCACAACGCACTGTTGATGCACGGCCTGACGGCGGCCTTGCCCGGTGTGGTGGTCGCAACCACTGCCGCGCTGGGTGTCGAGCCGGACTGGGTCGAGGCCTATGCCTTCGCCTGGCTGGCGCAACGCTGCGTCAGTCGCCAGCCCGGCAATCTTGCGCAGGTCACCGGCGCCAAGGGCCCGCGAATACTCGGCGCCATCTGGCCGGCATAGGCAGCGCTGGCTATAACGTGCTCAGGCGCCCCGTCGGGCGCGGGAGCGCATCATGGTCCGATTCCGGCAACGCCCCATCGTCGAACAGACGGTGTTGCTCGGCACCCTGGTTTGCGTGCTGATCTTTGGCGCGCTGATCGTCTTCACCAGCATCAGTGTCAAACGCTCGGCGCTCGGCGTAGCCCAGCATGAACTCGACAACCAGGTGCAGCTGGTCAACGGCAGTCTGGAACTCGCGTACCGCGGCGCCGTGGCCCGCTCGCAGGGCCTGCTCGATCTGTTTGCCCGCCAACTGCCGGGCGAACTTTCGATCACCGATACCGAAGTCACCACTGGCGAGGCCAGCGCACCGCAGGTGATGGCCGGCAGCGAAGCGATCAATGGCCGCAGCGACCTGCTGGAGCGCTACAAGACCCTCACCGGTGGTGAAGCCGCCATCGTGGCCAAGGCCAAGGATGGCCGTTGGCTGCGGGTAGCCACACTGCTGAAGGACAAGGCTGGCAAATCGATGCTTGGCAGCGAGGTCAAGTCCCACGATCCCATTCCACAAGCCATGGCCAAGGGTGAGGACTACACCGGCGTAGTGATGCGCAGCGGCAAGCACTACATGACGCGGGCCACGCCGCTGCGCAACGCGGCCGGCCAGATCGCCGGCTGGTATCAGGTGCGCATTGGGCTGGACCAGGAGATCGGTGCGCTGCGCGAGATGCTCAAGCGCGTGGTCGTCGGCAAGACCGGCTACGTGTTCGTGCTGGCGCCGACCGAGGGCGACGGCGTCGCCAACTTCATCGCCCATCCCAGTCAGGAGAACAAAGCAGCGGGCGAAGTGCTCGGTGGTGAGGAACTGGTGGTGATCAAGCACCTGGTCGACACTGGCAACGGCCGCTACGAATACGACTGGCCCGATGCCGACGGCCAGACCCGCAGCAAGCTCGTCGCCTATGCCAAGGTGCCGAAGTGGGACTGGATCGTCGCCAGCGGCAGCTACGTCGACGAATTCATCGCCGAAGGCATCGCGCTGCGCAACCGGCTGATCGTGATCAGCGCGCTGATGGGCCTTGCCATGCTGGTGCTGCTGCATCTGGGCCTCAAGCACCAGCTCAAGCCGCTGGCAACGGTGGTGGCCACGCTCGATCGCTTCGGCGGCGGCGATCTCACTGCACGCTTGCCGGCCGGCAGCGATCACCACAGCCGCAACGAGCTCGACCGGCTGGCACTGCATTTCAATGAAGCGGCGGAAAAACTGGAAAAGCTGGTGGCCGATATCCGCCAGACCGCCAGCCACGTGGAGCGCACCGCAGGCGAGCTGGAAGCGGCCAGCGGCCAGATGAGCGAGGCAAGCCGGCACCAGAGCGAATCGGCCTCGACCATGGCGGCCACCGTCGAGCAGATCTCGGTGAGCATCAGCCATATCGCCGACAACGCCAGCGATGCCGCCAATGCCAGCCAGTCCGCGCGCGGCGCGGTACTGGATGGCAAGGATACGGTCGAGCACATGGTCAGCGAGATGCGCACCATTGCCGGCGCCACGCAGCAATCGGCCGAGCGCATCGCCGACCTCGGCGCGCGCTCCTCGGAGATCCGGCAGATCGTCAGCGTGATCAAGGAGATCGCCGACCAGACCAACCTGCTGGCGCTGAACGCAGCCATCGAGGCGGCCCGCGCCGGTGAGCAGGGTCGTGGCTTTGCCGTGGTCGCGGACGAAGTGCGCAAGCTCGCCGAGCGTACCGGCCATTCCACCGAGGAGATTGGCAAACTGATCGGCGACATCGTCGGCGAAACCCAGCAGATGGCCACGCAGATCGTCGAGGTGTCGGATCGGATGGGCGATGGCGTGGGCTTTGCCGAGCGCACCGACGCAGGGCTCAGCGCCATCCGCGAGCATGCCGACCATGTGGTGGCCGTGATCGCCGACATCGCCGGCGCCACCCGCGAGCAATCGCAGGCTGGCACCCAACTGGCGCAAGGCGTGGAAAGCGTGGCGCAGCTTGCCGAGGAGAACTCGCGCATTGCCGCCAGCAATCGCGACGCCACCCGCGCGCTGCGCAGTCAGGCCGAGGCACTGCGCGAGAAGATCTCGGTGTTCCGCGTCTGACGCGAGGCAGCGCTGCAACACGCGCTGCGTGCGGATGCGCAGCGCGTGGGGCTTGGGCTAGACTGTCGCCACTCCATCCAATCAGGCCGTCATGCACAAGCCCAACCAGTTCGACCTGTTTGCCTCGCGCCGCTTCCTGCCGCTGTTCGGTACTCAGTTCCTCGGCGCCTTCAACGACAACCTGTTCAAGAACGCCTTCCTGGTGATGATTGCGTTCTACGGGCTATCCACCGCCGGGCTCGACGCCAAGACGCTGGTCAATGCCGCAGCCGGCATCTTCATTCTGCCGTTCTTCCTGTTCTCCGCCTTCGCCGGGCAGTTGGCCGAGAAATACGACAAGGCGCGGCTGGCCCAGTGGATCAAGCTCCTGGAGATCGCCATCATGGTGCTGGCGGGCATGGGCTTCTACCAGAAGAACGCCACCATCCTGTTCACCTGCCTGTTCCTGATGGGATTGCACTCCACGCTGTTCGGGCCGCTGAAATACTCGGTGCTGCCACAGTATTTGAAGGAAGAGGAGCTGCTGGGTGGCAACGGCCTGATCGAGGCCGGTACCTTCATCGCCATCCTGCTCGGGCAGATCGCCGGCACGCTGATCATCCAGCATCAGCCGCACGGTGAGATGCTGATCATCTACGCCTGCGTCGGCGTGGCCGTCGCCGGCTGGCTGACCAGTCGCTCCATGCCCCCAGCCGCCCCTCCCGCGCCCGATATCAAGATCAACTGGAACGTGTTTGGCGAAACCTGGCACATCCTCAGCCACGTGCATCGCAACCGCACGGTGTTCCATTCACTGATGGGCATTTCCTGGTTCTGGTTTTTCGGCTCGGTCTATCTGACCCAACTGCCGGATCTTGCTCGCAATACCATCGGTGGCAACCCCGGCGTGTATACCTTCCTGATCACGCTGTTCTCCGCCGGGGTCGGGGTCGGTTCCACGCTGTGCGAGAAGCTGTCCGGCCGCAAGGTCGAGCTCGGCCTCGTGCCGTTCGGCTCGATCGGCATGAGTGTATTCGGCATTGACCTCTATTTTGCGTTGTCCGCGCTCGCGGCACCGACACAGCTCTACGATCTGGCCGGCTTTGTCAGCGTGGCCGCGCACTGGCGGGTAATGATTGACATCGTGCTGCTCGGCGGCTTCGGCGGCCTTTTCATCGTGCCGATGTATGCCTTGGTGCAGACGCGCACCGAGAAAGCGTTCGTGTCGCGTGCGATCGCCGCCAACAACATCCTCAATTCGCTGTTCATGGTAGTCGCCGCCGGCATGTGCATCGTGCTGCTGAACGCCGGCCTGACGGTGGCGGGACTGCTGCTGACCGTGTCGTTGATGAACATTGCCGTCGCGCTCTACATCTACACGCTCATCCCCGAATTCCTGATGCGCTTCCTGGTGTGGATCGCCACCCACACGCTGTACCGGGTACGCCACCAGGACCTCGAACGCATTCCGGACGAAGGCGCCTGCGTGCTGGTGTGCAACCACGTTAGCTTCATGGATGCGCTGATCATCGCCGGTGCAGTGCGCCGCCCGGTGCGTTTCGTGATGGACCATCGTATCTTCAAGATTCCGGTATTAAAGTTCATCTTCAAGACCGCGGGCGCCATCCCGATTGCACCGGCCAAGGAAGACGCAGCAATGAAGGCCAAGGCCTTCGATCGAGTAGCCGAATACCTGGAAGCCGGCGAAGTGGTCTGCATCTTCCCCGAAGGCGGCATTACCCGCGACGGCGCCATCCAGCCGTTCCGCCCCGGCATTGACGAGATCATCCGCCGCACCCCGGTACCGGTAGTGCCGATGGCGCTGCAAGGCCTGTGGGGCAGCTTCTTCAGCCGCAAGGATGGGGCAGCCATGATGAAGTGGCCGCGCCGCGCCTGGTCGCGCATTGGCTTAGCCGTCGGCGAACCAGTCCCCGCCAGCGAATCGACAGCCGAACTGCTCGAGTCACGCGTTCGCGGTCTTCGTGGCGACTGGGCCTGATCGGCCGCGGATACAAACAAACAGGGGCGCCACGGCGCCCCTGTTGCGTCACCCAACCACCTTAGCGGTGCTTGATCGGGAACAGCTTGTCCAGCCAGCGCAGTGCTGTCTGGCGCTGCTCCAGCGTACCGTTGTACAGCGTCTCTTCCAGCAGGCGGAACACGCTGTTGTTCTCGCCACGCGCCAGCAGATCGGCCACCGGCTTGAGGGCTGGATCGTCGGTGATGAACTCCGCTGGGTCGACCTCCGCCCGCTCCATGCCAACCTGGTTGACCTCGGTCGCGACCATGAAATCTGCCGGCGAAAACAGCGGCTCACCCTCGCCCTGACTGTCGACAGCGACGGCCTCCACTTCCTCGACCTCGTCGTCCGGCAGCATCGGCGGTGCATCGTCGCCCCCGGATTCGGCCTCCAGCGGCTCCAGACTGAATTCCAGCACCGATGGCGGACCGGCAATCGTCACCGCATTCAGGCTGGAAACACCGCTGGCCACCGGCTTGATCTCCGGCATGCGGGGCACCGGCGCCTCGGTCTCGTCGACCGCTTCGTAGAGCGGATTGCCTGCATCGAGCTCGCGCCCCTGCGCCTGCACCTGCTGCCACAATGCATCGCTGGCGAACTGCAGCCGGAACGCCACCGCGCGCTCCTGGAACTGCTGCGCCATATCGTTCTGCCGCAGCACGTCGAAAAGCTTCATCCACAACGCCAACGTGGTCGGATGCTGCTCGATCTCGTGCGACAGCAGATTCACCGCCTGCTGCACCAAGCCGTGGTCGATCAGCAATTGCGCCTCTTCCGACACATTGCCCGGCAACACCACATCGACCTCATCGTTGTGCCACTCATTGGCCATCTGCGCGATGTTGTGCGCAAGATCGCGCATGCCGGTGCTCTGCGGCATCACCGGCGCCGCCTCGCCCAGGCCCGTGCTGGGACGCAAGGTCGGGCCGAAGCGCGGCTCGAGGTTGGTCGCCAGCGAG
The DNA here is from genome assembly GCF_008033135.1 of Chitinolyticbacter meiyuanensis. Lineage (NCBI taxonomy): Bacteria > Pseudomonadati > Pseudomonadota > Betaproteobacteria > Neisseriales > Chitinibacteraceae > Chitinolyticbacter > Chitinolyticbacter meiyuanensis. The sequence continues at coordinate 1,648,608 of NZ_CP041335.1, read as the reverse complement.
AAGGCCTCAACCTCCTCGGCAATGCGCCGTTCGCGCCACCGCCAGTAGGCATAGCCCCCCGGCAGCAGTACCAGTAACAGCAATCCGCCCCACACCCAGCTGCTGCCGAGCCCCGCCAGTACGGACTCGGTAGCAACGGGCGCAGCCTCGGCAGTGGCCGGCCGGGACTTCAGCTGCGCCAGCTGCTTTTCCATCTGGGCGATCTGGTACTTCAACTGCATCAGCTGCGCAGTCTGGTCGTCCGATTCAAGCAGCAACAGGTTCTCGCGCAGGCGCAGGCTCTCCTCCGGCGTGAGGCTGCTCTGGTGCTCGATGTTGAGGTCCGGCCCCGAGAGTCGCAGACGGAATTCGCCGTCCCCTTGTGGCAGGCGCGGCGCGGGCTGCGGCAATGGCTGGACGGCGGGCAACGGTTCGATACGCAAGGCCGGCGAGGTATCGACAGGCTGTTGCAATTGGCCCAGCTGCGGCGCCTGTGGCCGCACTCGCGGCGCAGGCAGGTAGATTGCAAGCCCCGATTCCAGTCGGGCCCTGGAATTCTGCGGCAGGTCCGGATTCAGGCTGTGGATTTCGTCGATCAGCCACGACCGTTCCTGGGCATCACGGGGGAAATAACGCCGCGCGATCTGCTCGACGCTGTCACCGGCTTCGCTGCGCCAGAGATTGCCCAGCGCCGGTAGGGCACGCCGCATCTCAGCGCTGCTGTTACCCGCACGGCTACCGGTGCCACGGCGCGGCACCACCGGTGCGGCATAGTCGCGTGGATCGAGCAGCACGGTGTAGTCGCGCTGGAAATCGGCACCTTCCTGGCCGGGACACGACAGGCGTACGGTCAGGTTGAGCAACGGCTCTTCGATGGTGCTGTCGCTACGGATGAAGAGCTGCCCGCCTTCGTAGAGCAGCTGGGCACGCAGTAGCTGGGTGCCCTCGCCACTGCCCGGTATCAGGCGAAAGCAGCGGGTCGACAGTTCTTCATCGGGCGTGGTGCTGACGGCGATGCGGCCATCAAAACGCTCGCCGAGGGCCGAGCCCAGCTGCAAATCGCCCAGAGAACCGGCGCACGCTGCACTGGCCCAGCCCAAGGCCATCAGTGACAAGGTAAGGCGGGACGGTGAAACAGAAAAGGGCATCAGGTACCTTGGCCGTCTCGCGAAAGCGCGTTCAAACAATGTCGAGATGATCGATCCCGGAGAGCACGTCGCGCTGCTTCGATTCCGAACCCTGCAGTTTGATCTGCAGCCGCAAATCGTTCACCGAATCGGCGTTGCGCAGCGCATCCTCGTAACTGATCTTGCCCGCCTCGTACAGGTCGAACAGGCTCTGGTCGAAGGTCTGCATGCCGAGCTCGCGCGACTTCTTCATGATCTCCTTGATCTCGTGGACCTCGCCCTTGAAGATCAGATCGGAAATCAGCGGCGAATTGAGCATCACCTCGACCGCAGCGACGCGGCCCTTGCCCGAGCGATGCGGCACCAGCCGCTGCGACACGAAGGCCTTGAGGTTGAGCGACAGATCCATCAACAGTTGCGCGCGCCGCTCTTCGGGGAAGAAGTTGATGATGCGGTCGAGCGCCTGGTTCGACGAATTGGCGTGCAGCGTCGCCATGCACAAATGGCCGGTTTCGGCGAAGGCGATGGCGTAGTCCATGGTGTCACGATCACGGATCTCACCGATCAGGATCACGTCTGGGGCCTGGCGCAGCGTGTTCTTCAGTGCCGCGCCCCAGCTGTCGGTATCGACGCCCACTTCACGCTGGGTGACGATGCAGTTCTTGTGCTCGTGCACATACTCAATCGGGTCTTCGATGGTGATGATGTGATCGTACGAGCTCTCATTGCGGTGGCCGATCATGGCGGCGAGCGAGGTCGACTTGCCCGAGCCCGTGCCGCCGACAAAGATCACCAACCCACGCTTGGTCATCGCAATGTCCTGCAGCACCGGCGGCAGGCCAAGCTCGGTCAGCTTGGGGATTTCGGAATTGATGGTCCGCAACACCATGCCGACGCGGCTTTGCTGCATGAAGGTATTGACGCGAAAGCGCCCGAGATTACCGGGGCTGATCGCAAAGTTACACTCCTTGCTGGCCTCGAACTCCTCAGCCTGGCGATCGTTCATGATGGAACGCGCCAGCTCCTTGGTGTGCTGGGCGGTCAGCACCTGCGCCGACACCGGCGTGACCCGGCCGTCGATCTTCATCGCCGGCGGGAAATCCGCGGTGATGAACAGGTCCGAGGCTCCCTTGCTGCGCATGTGGCGCAGCAGGTCTTGCATGAATTTGGCTGCCTGCTCTTTTTCCATCGTCCTGACCGTGCTGGAGCGGTTGATTCGTTATACGTGCTAAGGCGGGCCTACGCTGGGCTCAACCCTTGAAATTGTCCGGAATCGCGGCCTTGGTGCGGGCCTCGGCCAGCGACACGACATTGCGCTGAACCAGGGTCTGCAGGCCCTGATCGAGCGTCTGCATGCCGAACTGGCTGCCGGTCTGGATCGCCGAATACATCTGGGCGATCTTGTTCTCGCGGATCAGGTTCCGGATGGCGGGGATGCCGATCATGATCTCGTGCGCCGCCACGCGGCCGTTACCGTCCTTGGTCTTGAGCAGCGTCTGCGAGATCACCGCGCGCAGCGATTCGGACAACATCGCGCGCACCATTTCCTTTTCCGCCGCCGGGAATACGTCGACCACGCGGTCGATGGTCTTGGCGGCCGAGCTGGTATGCAGCGTGCCGAACACCAAGTGGCCCGTTTCCGCGGCGGTCAGTGCCAGGCGAATGGTTTCGAGGTCACGCATTTCACCGACCAGGATCACGTCCGGATCCTCCCGCAGCGCGGAGCGCAGCGCATTGGAGAAACTCAGCGTATGCGGACCAACCTCGCGTTGGTTGATCAAGCACTTCTTGGACTGGTGCACGAATTCGATCGGATCCTCGACGGTGAGGATGTGACCGTACTCATTCTCGTTGATGTAATTGACCATCGCCGCCAGCGTGGTCGACTTGCCGGAACCGGTAGGCCCCGTCACCAGCACCAGGCCACGCGGGTTCTCCGAGATGTCCTGGAATACCTTGGGGGCGTTGAGCTCTTCGAGCGTCAGCACCTTGGACGGAATGGTCCGGAACACGGCGCCGGCGCCGCGGTTCTGCACGAAGGCATTGACCCGGAAACGCGCCAGGTTGGGGATCTCGAACGAGAAGTCGGCCTCAAGCGTGTCCTCGTATATCTTGCGCTGGCCGTCGTTCATGATGTCGTACACCATGTCGTGTACGTCCTTGTGCTCCAAGGGCGGCAGATTGATACGGCGTACGTCGCCATGGACGCGGATCATCGGCGGCAAGCCGGCGGACAGGTGCAAGTCGGAGGCCTTGTTCTTGACGGAGAAAGCCAAGAGTTCGGAGATTTCCATTTATAATTTTGTCCTTCGGCAAGGCGCGGAAAACTGCGTGATCGGCACTGCAAGCGGCTAGAAACCTAGGTCTGGCGTGCAATTCTCGAGGCATTATGGCAACGATTTTTACGGCGTGGCAAGGCGTGAAGGGGCGGATAGAAGCGGCATTACAACGCCCTCGTCACGGTGGCGGCGAGGTTGATCTGCTCGCGGTCAGCAAGACCTTTCCGGCCGAAGCCGTGCGCGAGCTCTACGACGCCGGGCAGCGCGCCTTCGGCGAGAACTACGTGCAGGAACTGGTGACCAAGGCAGCACAGCTGGTCGATCTGCCCGAACTGGCCTGGCATTTCATCGGTCCCTTGCAGAGCAACAAGACTCGCCCGGTGGCCGAAATCGCCAGCTGGGTACACACGGTGGACCGCTTGAAGATTGCCGAGCGCCTGTCGATGCAACGCCCGCCGCAGCTGGCGCCGCTCAATGTCTGCATCCAGGTGAATGTATCGGGCGAGGCCAGCAAGTCGGGCGTGACGCCAGAGCTGGCTGCCGCACTCGCGCTTGCCGTGGCGAAGCTGCCGCGGCTGCGGCTGCGGGGCCTGATGTGCATTCCCGAGCCGACCGGCGACGACGAACGGCTCACTGCGCAATTCGCCACACTACGGCAGTTGAAGGAAGATCTGGAGCGCGAGGGGCTTGCGCTCGACACGCTGTCCATGGGCATGTCGGCTGATCTGGAACTTGCAATCCAGGAAGGCGCCACCATGGTCCGCGTCGGTACGGCGCTGTTTGGCGCCAGAACTTGAAGAACAGGGAATCGCGATGAAAATCAGCTTTATCGGTGGCGGCAACATGGCAACGGCCATGCTGGGCGGCATGCTCGGCCAAGGCTTTGCGGCCGCCGAGATCCACGTGGTCGACCCGGATGACGCCAAGCGCGCCGAGCTGGCCGCCCAGCATGGCGTCAGCGTCGCCGCGCCAGGCACGGCGCTACCGCAGAGCGACGTCATCGTGCTGGCGGTCAAGCCGCAGCAGTTGAAAGCGGTCGCCCACGAACTCGCACCGGCGGCAGGCAAGGCGCTGATCATCTCGATTGCCGCCGGCATCCGTGCCGACTCGCTGTCGCGCTGGCTGGGCGGTCACGGCAACGTGGTCCGTGTGATGCCCAACACCCCAGCGCTGGTTCAGGCCGGCATCTCCGGCGCCTATGCCGCGCCAGCAGTGGATGCAGCAGGCAAGGCACTGGCCGAACGCATCCTCGCCTCGATCGGCGAGGTGGTCTGGGTGACCGAGGAGGAGGAGATCGACGGCATCACCGCGATTTCCGGCAGCGGCCCTGCCTATGTGTTCTATTTCATGGAAGCACTGCAGGCCGCGGCGCGTGCCCAAGGCTTCGAGACCGACACCGCGCGGCGCCTCGCCTATCAGACCTTCGCCGGCGCGGTAAAGCTGGCGCTGGCCAGCGACGACGACGCAGCCACGCTGCGCGCCAAGGTCACCAGCAAGGGCGGCACCACCGAGCGGGCGATCAATGCGTTCGAGACCAGCCAGCTGCGCGCCACCATCATCGCCGCCGCATCGGCCGCAGCAGCGCGCTCGCGTGAGCTGGGCGAAGAACTCGGCCGCGACGCCGACTGAGGAGCCGGCATGCTGATCGACGCCTTCGTCTTCCTGCTGCGCAGCATCGGTGGTTTATTGATCCTACTGTTCCTGGCGCGCTTCTACCTGCAGGCCCTCCGTGCGCCGTTCCGCCACCCGCTTGGCCAATTCGTGCTGGCGCTCACCAACTGGGCAGTGCTGCCAGCACGACGGCTGCTGCCGCCGCTGCGTGGCTACGACACGGCCAGCATGCTGCTGGCGTGGCTGACCGCGCTGCTGATGCACCTGCTGCTGCTGGCACTGTCGCCATGGCCCTTCGTCTTCACCTCGCCCTTGTCGGCGGTGGCACTCGCGTTGGTGGCAGTGCTGGAACTGGTGCGGATGTCGCTGTACCTGCTGTTTGCTGCGGTGATCGGCCAAGCACTGATGTCCTGGGTCGCACCGTACAACCCGTTGATGCCGCTGCTCGACACGCTGACCGCGCCATTCCTGCGTCCGCTGCGCCGGGTGATTCCGCCGGTCGGTGGGGTCGATATCACGCCCATCGTGCTGCTGCTGGCCATCCAGCTGGTGCTGAGCGTGTTCATCGCCCGGCTCGAGCCTGCCATCCTGCAGTACATCTCGATCGCGGCGCCGCGGTGAGCAGCTGGGTGAAGGCAGAGGGTGACGGCTGGCTGCTCAGCCTGCACATCCAGCCGGGCGCCCGCAAGACCGAAATCGCAGGCCTGTACGATGGCGCGCTGAAGCTTCGCCTGGCCGCGCCACCGGTCGACGGCAAGGCCAACGAGGCCTTGTTGCATTACCTGGCCGAACGTCTTGGCCTGCCGCGACGCGCTCTGGAATTGAAAAGCGGCGCCACATCGCGCCGCAAGCTGGTGAGGGTGAACGGCGGCTGCGATCCCGCCGCGTTGCTCAGCGCTTGATGCGGTGATCGGCCGCTACGGAAGGGTCGATGCGGCGATATTCGCCATCGATGATCTCGGAAGGCGGTTGCAGCGGACCAGCACGCCGGCCCCAAGGCAGCAGCAAAATCAAACCGATGGCGTCGCCGATCAAACCCGGCATCAGCAGCAACACCGCGGCCAGATAGTATCGGGCGACCCAGATCAGGCTGCCGACGGACAATTTGCCGCTGCGCAGGTCGCTGACCAGCGAGAAGGCCACCGCCAGCTTGTGATGCCGCAGCATCAGGCCGCCGGCAATCGCGGAGAGCACGATCCAGGCCAGCAGCCAGCCAACGCCCACGGCCTTGGCGGCCAGGATGAAGGCAACGATTTCCGCCGCCGGGTAGGCAAGCAACAGAAGGACCAGATAAGGCATGAAGGAATTCCGAGTATGTATGGTGCTGTGCAACTGTCCGGACATCGATGTAGCGCGGCGGCTGGCACAGGGTGCGGTCGATGCCGGGCTTGCCGCATGCGTGAACCTGCTGCCGGCTGTGGAGTCAGTCTACCGCTGGCAGGGAAGAACCGAAATCGCCAGCGAAGTTCCACTTCTGGTAAAAACGACGCTGGACGTCTATCCGCTGCTGCAGGCCTGGCTTGCCGAGCAACACCCGTATGAGGTGCCCGAGATCGTTGCGCTTCCCGTGATATCGGGGCTGCCGACGTATCTGCAATGGGTGGATGACGTCGTGCACGAGGAAAACTGATCTTGCTGCGCCTGCTGTCCCTCCTGTTGTTCTGTCTGCTCACCCTGGTCGCCCGTGCCGAAACCGAGCTGCTGCCACCCGACCAGGCCTTCCGTGCCACGCTGGTGCAAACCGGCGAGCGCACGCTGGAAGTGCAGTTCAGCGTTGCACCCGGCTATTACCTCTATCGCGACCGGATCAGCTTTGCGCTGCAGCCGGCGCAAGCCTTGACGGCACGATTGCCGACTGGCGAGATCAAGGACGACCCCAGCTTCGGCAAGGTCGAGGTCTACCACCGCGATGTGGCTGCCGAGTTGAAGACACCCGCAACGCTGCCCAGCGATGCGCGCCTCACCATCCGCTTCCAGGGTTGTGCCGACGCCGGCATCTGCTATCCGCCGCAGACCGCGACGCTGGCACCGGGCGAGCACAGCGGCAAGATCGGTGCGGTGGAATCGCTGTTCGGCAAGCCTGCGGCGCCTACTGCCGTGCTCGACGACGAGAGCGCCGGCTTCTTCGGCGGCAGCATGGCACTGACGCTAGGCCTGTTCTACCTCGCCGGCATCGGTCTGGCGCTGACCGCCTGCATGTATCCGCTGCTGCCCATCGTCTCCAGCATCGTGGTCGGCAGCGACAGCAGCCGTGGCCGGGCGCTGCTGCTGAGCCTCGTCTACGTGCAGGGTATGGCGCTGACCTACACGCTCGCCGGCGTAGTGGCGGCGGCGACCGGCACGCTGCTCACCGTGGCGCTGCAACAGCCCTGGGTGATCGCGGCGACAGTGCTCCTGTTCGCGACGATGGCTTTCGCCATGTTCGGTGCGTTCCAGTTCCAGTTGCCCAGCGGCATTCAGACCATTTTCAACCAGCTCGCGCATCGCCTGCCCGGCGGCAAGCTGCTGCCGGTGTTCGTCATGGGTGCGATCTCGGCATTGATCGTCGGCCCCTGCGTCGCCCCGCCATTGGTGGCTGCGCTCGCCTATCTGGGCCGCACCGGCGACACACTGCTCGGCGGCAGCGCGCTGTATGCGCTGGCGCTCGGTATCGGCACCCCGCTGATCCTGGTCGGGGCCTTCGGCGCGGCGGTGCTGCCGCGTTTGCCGCGCAACGTGATGCGCGGTGTGAAGATCGCCTTCGGCATTGCTCTGCTCGGCACCGCAGTCTGGCTATCCCGCCCGCTGTGGCTGCATTACCTGCCGGCGCCGGACATCCCTGCCTTCCACACGGTGCGCAACGAGGCCGAACTCGATGCCGCGCTCGTTGCGGCGCGCGGCAAGCCGGTATTGCTCGATCTCTATGCCGACTGGTGTACCAGCTGCGTCGAATTCGAGCGCGAGACGCTGCCCGATCCGACGGTACGCCGCGCACTGGCCGGCTACGCGCTGGTGCGTGCTGATCTGACCGCGAACACGCCGGCACAAGCCGCCATCCTGCGGCGCTACAGCTTGTACGGCCCACCAGCGCTGTTGTTCTTCGATCGCGACGGCCAGTTGCTGTCACGCCGTGTGATCGGCTTTCAGAACGCCGCCACCTTTTCCGCCACGCTGCGCTCCCTCACCTCATGACCCGTCTCCTGCTCCCCGCCCTGCTTGCCCTCGTCTGCGCCCTGCCTGCCCAGGCGGAAGCGCCGTTGTATCAGCAACGCTTCAAGACCCTGGATGGCAAGCAGGCTGCCGTGGCGCAATGGCGTGGCAAACCACTGGTGGTGAATTTCTGGGCTACGTGGTGCGCGCCGTGCCGCGAGGAAATCCCCGAGTTCGTCGCACTGCAGAAGCAATACGCCGGCAAGGTGCAGTTCGTCGGCCTCGCCATCGACGATGCCGAATCTGTGCGCGCATTCATTCGCCAGTACAAGGTGAACTACCCCAGCCTGATCGGGGAAGCCGACGCGATGAAGGCGATGCAGGCCGAGGGCAACGTGGTCGGCGGGCTGCCGTTCACCACCGTCTACGATGCACGGGGCAACCGCGTCGCCGCCGAGCTCGGCCGATTGAAAGGCAGCAAGCTCGACGGCATCCTGAAAAAACTCGTCACCGCGCCCGCTAAAAAATGACCGATCGCCTCAACCGCTTTCTCGACCGCTTCGAAGCCTTTCTCGATCGGGCCGAACCGCTGCTGCCTGGCAGCGCCGCCACCACCGACTGGAGTGCCTCAGCATATCGCTGGCGTGTGCGCCAGGGCATCGGCCAACTGGAAGCGGTACGCCATCCGCATGCAATCCGGCTCGATCAACTGGTGAACGTCGAGCTGCAGCGCGACCGCCTGACCGCCAACACACGGCAATTCGTGGCCGGGCGGCTCGCCAACAACGTGCTGCTGACCGGATCGCGCGGCTGCGGCAAGAGCTCGCTGGTCAAGGCGGTGTGGAATGAATTCCGCGACCAGGGCCTGCGCCTGATCGAGGTGGAAAAAACCCATCTGGTGGACCTGCCCGACATCGTCGAACTCGTGGCCAGCCGGAACGAGCGCTACGTGGTGTTCTGCGACGACTTGTCGTTCGAGGAAGGCGATCATGGCTATCAGGCACTGAAGACGGCGCTCGACGGCTCCATCGCCGCCACCAGCCCCAACGTGCTGATCTACGCCACCTCCAACCGCCGCCACCTGGTGCCGGAGTACTTCAGCGAAAATGCCCAGACACAGTACAAGAACGGCGAAATCCACTTTGCCGAAGCGGTCGAGGAAAAGGTCGCGCTGTCCGAGCGCTTCGGCCTGTGGTTGTCGTTCTATGGCTTCTCGCAGGACGAATACCTGGCAGCCGTCAGGCAATGGCTGGGCGAGTTCGGCGTGACAGCGTGGAGTGAGGACACCGAGCGTGCGGCATTGCAGTGGGCGCAAGGCCGCGGCGCCCGTAGCGGCCGTGTCGCCTGGCAGTTCGCCCGCGACTGGGCCGGGAGCCACTAAGCGACTGACGCCGTCAGCCATCCTCATCGAAAGCCGGCTCGAAGATCACCGTCGCATCGCCATGCAGTCCGACGACGAACGAGCCGTGCCCGCCTATGCCCTTGAGCCCATCGGTGCCCGATTCCGGGATCACCGACCAGCGACTGATGGCGGCCCGGCCCTGGAAGCTGCCGGCATGCTGGAACAAACAGGTTCCGGTGCGGCCGTGGATGGTGCCGGAAAAATGCTCGATACCGACGAAAGTCGCAGTCTGGTCGAGCCGGTGCACCATCACGTACTCAACCGCACTCTTGCCAGTCATTGCGCCGCGATAGCTCTGCGTCACCAGTGCACGCGACAGATGCCCACCATCCGGTAGCTCCCGCGAGCGTTTTTCGTCCCACAGCGTGATCTGGAAAGTCGACTGGGTGCCATCGGGCGGACCGAAGCCGGAACCGGGACGGTGCGGCTCGCACAAGCGCCAGGCTCGCGCATCGGCCGATGCAATCATCCCTGGCATGGCTGATCCCTCCCTACGCCGGCGCGCGCGTCTCGCCCGCCAGGACTGCCTGCCACATGCGCTACAATCGAGGGCCTCGCCGGCTGGCACCGCGTGGGTTTGAAGGGCAACCGCTGTTCGCGCAGGATCTCCATGTGCACCCCCTTGCACACTTCTGATAAAGCCAGCATAGGCTTTCAATTATTGAAATAAACCAGGATTTTCACCTTCCATGGCCGAAGCCCGTTCCGTTGTCCACGTTGCAGCCGGCATCCTGATCGATGCCGAAGGCCGCTTCCTGCTCGCCAGCCGTCCTGCCGGCAAGGCCTATGCCGGTTACTGGGAATTCCCAGGTGGCAAACTCGAAGCCGGAGAGAGCGGTCATGCGGCGCTGGTGCGCGAATTGCACGAGGAAATGGGCATCATCGTCACCGACGCCACGCCTTGGGTCGTACAAACCTTCACCTACCCGCATGCCACGGTGCGGCTGCAGTTCTTCCTCGTGACCGGCTGGCAAGGCGAGCCGCATCCGCGCGAAGGCCAGTCGTTCGACTGGCAGACCCCCGGCGCACTGACGCGCTCGCCCATTCTGCCGGCCAACGGCCCCATCCTGCGTGGCTTGGCATTGCCGCCGCAGCTGGCGCTTTCCAACGTGGCGGGGCTTGGTGAAGCAGAATGGCTGGCACGGCTGGATGTCGCACTCGCGGGCGGACTGCGCATGCTGGTACTGCGCGAGCCACAACTGAACGCAGCCCACTACACCGCCCTGGTCACTCAGGTCCTCGTCCGTGCCCAGGCGGCTGGATGCCGCGTGCTGCTGCACGACGCAATCGAACTTGCGCGTGACCTCGGTGCCGATGGCGTCCACCTCAGCGCATGCACGGCAGCCCAACTGCAGCGGCGTCCGGACGGCCTGCACTGGCTGGGCGTTTCGGCCCACAACCGCGAGGAGCTGACGACAGCCCAGCGTCTCGCCGCAGACTACGCCACAGTCGGCCATGTGCTCCCGACGACATCGCACCCCGACCAACCGCCGCTGGGCTGGGCCGGTTTCGCCGAGGCCGTTGGTGCAGGCTGGCCCTTCCCGATCTACGCCATCGGCGGCTTGACGAATCACGATATGGCGCGGGCACGGCAGCACGGCGGATACGGCGTTGCACAACTGAGCGGCGCGTGGCACTGAAACGCGCGCTGCGCGCCGCTGCAGCGCTGCTGCCCTTGCTGGCCATCCTGCTCTACGCCGCACAGTATTTCGGCGCGTGGCAGCCACCCTGGTACTTCGGCCAGCGCTCGGTTTCGGCGCTTCGTATCGGTTGCGCGGATCTGTCGGTCAGTTGCCATTTCGAGATCGCAGGCCAGTCTTTCCAGCTGCGCAGCGACCAGCCATTGCGGCCAGCAACCGCCTTTATGCTTGAGCTGCATGGCCCCGTGCATGAGGCTCGTGCCGAATGGCAAATGCGCGACATGGAGATGGTGCCAAACTCGGCGCGCTTCGAGCCCGCCGCCTCCGGCGGCGTGAAGCTGCGCACGGCGCTGCCGCTGTGCAGCGCGGCGCGCAACGACTGGCTCTTGCGCCTCACCCTTGATGGGCATGTCGTCGAGATCGACACGCGTTCGACCTCCACCACTCCGGCAAGCTGACGACGACGTGACGATGGGCGATAATTCTCATCCATGAAAACCCTGATCGCCCTTGCCCTCGCCTTCGTCGCGACGGCCAGCTATGCCAAGGTCTACCAGTGGCGCGACGCCAACGGCAACGTCCACTACAGCGACCAGCCCCCGCCTGCCGGGCAGAACGGCCACGAGCGCACCATCAAGCCCAATGTGATCAACAGCGGGCAGCCTGCCAAGCGACCAGGGGCGCCAAGTGCCAAGCTGGTCTTGTATAGCGCGCGCGGTTGCGCTCCATGTGATGAAGCCAAAAACCTACTCGATAGCAATCAGCTGCCTTACGACCTGCAATTCCCCACCGAAGATCCACAACGGACGCGGGATTTGATAAGCCGACTCGGGCCCGGTGTCAGCCCCCAGCTACCCTTGTTGGAAATAGACGGCCAGTTCCTCAAAAGCTGGGACCGCTTCACTTGGAGCGCAGTGTTGCGTCAAGCCGGGTTCACCATCGCCGAACCGACCAAAACGCCCGAGAAGAAGTGAGCACCATGCTATTTCCCACCTGCAATCCATATTATTGATTCACGGCGTCTCAATACGGATCGCATACCCGGCCAAACCCGCTAAACCATTGAATCGGCGTTTCCCAGCGTGTCACGATGCCACCCTACATCACACCCAAATTGGGTAGCTAGGTGGGTAGCTAAACGCTGATTCTTTGCTGAGCTACCCACCCGGTAGGGAGGGCACTTGGCCAAGGTTTCGCACGTACTCACGGACATACAGATCCGGAGCTGGATTTCAAAAGGCGCCGCCATCGCGCGATCTGATGGCGACGGCCTGACCTTTACCCTGTCTGCCGCTGGCACCGCCTCCTGGGTGCTTCGCTATCGCATCGGAAACGGGCGCAGGCGAGAAATCACCATCGGCAACTACCCGGATATTTCCCTTTCGGCCGCGCGCGAGAAGGCCCGCAGCTATCGCGTCGCCGTGGACGAAGGCCGAGATCCAGCCATTGAGAAGCAAAGCGAGAAACGCCGCGCCCAGGCCGAATGGCAAATGCGCGATCTGATCGAAGACTTCCGCTCAAAATGCCTGGTGCTTTCCCTGTATTCGCAAAACACCATCGACTACCGCAACTACGACTACGACAACATCCTGCTGCCCTATCTCGGCTCAGCCCCGATCAACACGATAACCGCCCAAGACGTGGTTTCCATGCTGATCAACTGCAAGCGGCCATGGACAATCACCAAGCGCGTCCTCACCTCTACCTCCAAGCTGTTCGATCACGCCTTCGGCCTGCGACTGGTCACGTCCAACCCGTGCGCCGGCATCCGGCTTTCCGCAGTGCTGGGCCCGCGGCCGCCGATCCGGAAACGCGTGATGCTGCAGGAAGACGAGCTTCGGCAATTGCTGCCGGATATCGACATGATCGGGTTCGAAAACGCCCTGGCGCTCCGCATCCTGCTGGCCACCTGCGTGCGCGGCATCGAGCTGGTGCGCGCCAAAAAAACCGACGTCTTCCTTGATCGCGCCGCGTGGTGGGTGCCCGACGAATCAACCAAGACACGGCGGGGCTTTCTTGTCCCGCTCGCGCCGGCCGTCGTAGCGTGGTTTCGGCAGCTGATTGCGCTCTCCGGGGATTCGGCCTACGTATTGCCAGCCCGCGATGAACGCCGCATCCGCAACCATGGCGGGGATACGCACGTGGGTGAAACCACGCTACTGGCAGCGATCAAGCGGCTGTTTGAGCGCAATGCCATCGAGATCCGCCGCTTCACCCCACACGACACGCGCAGCACCGCTAAGGGGCATATGCGTAATCTCGGGATATCGCGCGATATCTCTGAAGTGGCGCTGAATCACACCCTCAAGGGCATGGATGCCATCTATGACGTGCGCGAGGAAATCCCGGAACGCCGGGAGGCGCTGAATCTGTGGGCCAATTTCCTGCTGGCCTGCGAGCGTGGCGAGCCAGCCCCTACGCGAGGCAACATCATCCCGCTGAGCGCCGCCGCGTAGCGCACATCGGCAAACAGCCCTTCGGCAACGTTTTCTCCCCAATCCCGAGAGCCCGCATTCAGCAGGAAGGAAAACTGCTGCTGCACGATCTATGCTGTTCAAAAAATGCAAAACGCATTAGGACAGCCATAGACCAAGGCGACGAATGCCCAATCGGAAACCTCGCAAATTCACCGTCAATCCGCAGGGCCGCTGGCAAGACTTCTGCCCAACGATGCCTGATGGCTTGGAGCCACTGGGAACCGTTACCGGGCCAGATGGCAAGACCAGCGCCCTCGCCATCATGCGCCGCTCCGGCACATACGCTCAGGTCTACTTTGGCGTGATCAGGCGCCTTCCCACCGTGGCACTCGAGGCGGCAATGCCCCCTGAGATGACGGCCGCTCTCGGCAAGCCCGAAAAAGGTAAGCGGCGCTGCTTGATCCTGGACGACAAGACTTGGGCAATTGCCACCACGCTCGGTGGCGGCAGCCCAACAGCCGGCATCCGCGTTGCGTTAAGCATCGCAGCCACGCAGGCAGCCGATCAGGAAAGCGAATCGACCTGCAGCTGAACGATGCCCTCGCCGCGCGCAGCACTGCATGGTTGCCATCGCCACCTTCATTGGACTGCTCATCACGCTATTTACCACGCCTGGATGCCGGTAGCGGTTCAGGCCGGAAGCCCACATGAACATCCCCAACACCCGCAGGACCGGCGCGCATAACGGCGGTTCGTACGAAATCGTTGCAATCCCCCTCACTGCCGGCGCAGGCTGGGATTACACGGCAGCAGTGGTTTTGCCGGGCAGACTGCACGAGCTGGTGTTACCGCCCCTCCCAGGCGACGGGGCCTTCACCTCTGCCGAAGACGCACTCGACGCCGGCGAGGCAGAAGCGCGGTTGAGGATCGACCAGGGCGGATAGCGGTGGAACGATCTAGCTCACATTGGGATAACCGCGGCGATCAGCGCCGCGCTAGTTGAATCGGTCCCCTATACGGACTATGGAAGTCAGCGCCCTGATTCGCGCCCGTATACTGACCAATGCACAGTCCCCTCGTGGCTCGGTTGCACAATAGGACTCGCGGCGCCGTTTTATTGGCCCACACGTTGGATAGCCACATCCGCGCCCTCGGGACGTACGGCTATTGTCTGGCACATTGGATAGCACCCCACCTTGCCCTAGGAGCATCGCCATGTGCGTGAACTACATCCCTACCCCGAAGCGAATCCTGGCCAGCAAATTCCAGGGGCTGCCACCAGACCACGAGTGGCGGCAGGAAACGTCAATGCCGACGATCACCCCCTGATGCGTCGGTTTCACAAATAGGGCGACGAAAAACGCAGCCTGGTAGTCGTGCCGGAAACGGATTACGACGCTTGGCTGAAATGCCGCAATCCAGAAATCGCGCGGACTTTTCTACAGTCCTACTCCGCTGAATTAATGCATGCTGAACCTAGCCCAATCCCAAGAAAAAAAGCTACAAACGGCACTCTTGAGTTCTAGAAGGGCTCATCGTCTTCCATGATTGAATTGTACTTCTCACGCAATGAGGCATCTACGTTGGTTGCAAACTGTACTACTGATTCAATTAGCCTGCGTGCCTGATCCGCTGAAACATCAACATCTCTACCGTCTTTATCTTGACCACTCCTGTGTACTATGTCATGTCGCACTTTCAAAGCATCGTCAAACTGCTTTAGCGACGGAATATCTATATCCAATCCCTTTTGCAGTAACGGACCGACGATATCCCATCTATGCCAGACTAAATTCTGCAAATACGAACTGACAATATCCCCAATAGACTCGAATTTATCGTACACCTCAGATAACTTGATGGATTGCTCGCGGAATATCGGCATACGTTTGACAATATTCATCTCAATCTCGCGTCGCTGCGACACCCAAAAGCTGACAGTTTCCCATAGGAATGCCTCTAATGCTCCAATGGTGGAACTGAAAACCATATGCTCCAAACTTCTTCTCTGCGGCGGAGTCACTTCAATATCAAGCAAGCCAACAAAACCTTGGAGCCTTTCTCGCAAGCGCTGCAAAGGCTCGTCTGCAGACATCAATTGCAGTGAGAAGAGCTCGTTGTATTCTGACTCGTCGTAATCTCGATCAGGGTTTAATGGTGCCCAATATATAATCCCGTCGGACTCTAGCTCTTCCACGACTGCTTCAATAATTTCTTCTGATACGAGACGTCCAAATCGGCCAAAAAGCTCATCAGCTGCGTCAAACGGCCCACCGTGAATATATTGATATCCACCCTCACCTCCATCATAAGGTGTGTCCTCCGCAGGATCGCAAAAACGCGCTCCAAACCAAACACGCAGTGCGATTTCAACCTCGAAAGGCTCCGCAGTTTTTATCCACTCGTTATTGATGTCACCGTCACTTGTGATGGCCCCTTCCGGCAAATCATTTGCTGCATAAACATCATCATATCTATTCCACATTGCACATCCTTAACAATTGCTGCACAGTCGAAATATTTATTACGGACATTCATCCACCATAGATCACGATGTCATAAAATGCAGGTGGGGTGTCGGCTAGCCGTGAGGCCCCGGACGTGCTGTCGTGCGTTGGGAGCACCCGCACCTTTCCCCGCGAGGCTGCGGGTATCCGCAAGGACCCGGCGCGCCTTAGGCGCGTAGGATAGCCTCACCCCACCCCGGTATAGCGCCGCCAAGCCGACTGGCTTGCCACCCCGCCCCGCCCGCGCTACCCTGCAAGTTCTCTCAAGTCCTAAGCTGTCCCGCGTCAGTGTTGTAACCACGCGGATTTTTTGTGCCCATCGAATTCATGGGCGCGTGTTGTGCCGATCTCCGTTCGCGTCGATGTACTGGGAATGGTCGGCGGAGCGCGTGCTCCTCCGTCTTCGGGGGCGTCGGGTATCCGTAAGGACCCGGACGGACTTAGGCCCGTTGAGAGCGCCCCCACCCCGTTACAGTGGATCTCATCTCAGACGCCTAAGGAGGCCATCATGGCTGCTCAAGACCTTATCCCGGTGTTCACCGGGCCGATCCAGGATCAACCACAACTGCTCTGCGATGCGCGTGCGCTGCACGCCTATCTACAGGTGCGCCGCGACTTTGCCACGTGGATCAAGGACCGCATCAAGCAGTACGGATTCGTCGAAGCGACGTCACCCCCTCATGAATAGCATTTCGCTTTAGAGTCCGGCCCCCGATATTACCGGTTTCTTCCTCGCTAGCTGCCGGGCATAGGCCGATGGCGTCAGCCCGCCCAACGCCTTCTTCGGCCGCTCCTCGTTGTATTCCCGTCGCCAGGCTTCGATCACCACCCGCGCATGCGCCAAGCTGGTGAACCAGTGCTCGTTCAGACATTCGTCCCGCAGCCGGCCATTGAATGATTCGATGTAAGCGTTCTGGTTCGGTTTGCCCGGTTCAATCTGCCGCAGCGTGATGCCGCGCCGGTACGCCCAGTGCAGCATCGCTCGACCGCAGAACTCCTTGCCGTTGTCAGTGCGAATCACCTGCGGCAAGCCGCGTGAGACCGCTAATCGATCCAGTTGCCGCGTCAGAATTTCGCCACTGATGGCTCGCTCCGGGATCACCGCAATGGCTTCATGCGTGGCATCGTCGACAACGGTCAGGCATTTGATCACTCGTCCTTCGGCCGTGCGATCAAACACGAAGTCCATCGACCAGACCGCATTGGCGACCTGCGGCCGGATCAGCGGCTGCCGCTCCGATGGCGGCACCTTCTTGCGCTTGCGTCGCCGCACTTGCAGCCCGGCCAGTGCATATAGCCGTTCTACCCGCTTGTGGTTCACTGCCCAGCCGCTCTGGCGCAGCTTCAGATAGATCATCCCTGCACCGTAGCGACGATGGCGCTGCGCCAGTTCGACGATCCGCTGCCGTAACATGCCGTTCCGATCCGGCTTGGGCCGGTAGCGCAAGGCGCTCGGACTCATTCGGGCGATGCGCAACGCCCAGCGCTCACTCAGACCCCGTCCGGCGAGGAACCGCACCAGCTCGCGTCGCGTTGGTGCGGTCACCACTTTTTTTGCAGTGCTTCCTTGATGACCTCGTTTTCGAGCATCGAATTGGCCAGCATGCGCTTGAGCCGAGCATTCTCGGCCTCGAGTTCCTTGAGCCGCTTGGCGTCGGAGACGCTCATGCCACCGAACTTGCTGCGCCAGAGATAGTAACTGGCTTCGGAGAAACCGTGCCGGCGGCACAGTTCCTTGATGGGCAAGCCCGCTTCGGCCTCGCGCAGGAAGCCGATGATTTGTTCTTCGGAAAAGCGTTTCTTCACGTCCAGTCTCCTTGATGGAAGGGATTGGACTCTAAAGCTGCGTGCTACTCAAACTTGGGGGGACGTCGGTGCCCGCGTCATTGGTGATGACGACGCTGTTCGTCCAGTGGCGGAAGCCAGTGGCAACCGGCTTGCTGATCTTTGCGGTGAGTTCCAGCGCAGCGCCGGCCGCAATCACGCCTGCGGTCTGCGACTTGGCCGTGGTTTCACCCGCCAGCGCAAAAGCCAGCGCGGTGGCGTTGACCTCGCCCCAGGTGATCGCCAGCTCAGTGGAACCAGGAATCACCACGCTGGCGATGGTCTGGCCATAGTTGGCGCGGCTGCGGCTGGTCTTCTTTTTCAGCTCGCTGGAAACGGTGATTTCGAAGCGCTCAACTTCGAACGGGCCCTCTTCGGCCTCGTACTGGCCGTTGGTCTCGTTGTAGCGCTGAACGAACAGATCGCCGGCGGCGAGAACGGCGGGGGAATTGGCCATGGTGCAATGCTCCTGTGGATGCCCGCCGGGGCGGGATGACAGGGAGCATCGCAAGGACAGCGTGAACGCGCCTGTGGATGGATTTCCGCTTTAAGGAGACGCCACTCACACATGCATACAAGAAAGCTTGCACATCCGCAGACCGATTCCTATACACAACCTTGTAAGTGTTTGGATTACAGGGAAGGAAATGCTCGACGTTAAGTACTTAGAAGATGGTAGTAACTGCAACACACCGATGTATGCAGAGAATCCCGAAAAATACTTAGGCTCCATCGCGTGTCACGGGTGTGACAAAAAAGCTTGGTACGTACGTTCCTACGAGACAATACGCGCCAAAAGAAGCGCTTGTTTTGCTGCGCATCATATCGAAGGTTGTAACTATAAAACTGAAACTCTCGAGGTCGAGCAAGGGGACGACTCTGAAGAGGGAGGAGCTGATGCACCGGACTTTTATGTTGATTTGGATAAAAGCAAAGGCTCTGGAATTTATGTATCTACACCAGCCAACAAACATGCCGACAAAGTAGATAAGAGAGATCGGAAGAAAATTGTTGCAGGAGGAGACTCAGGCTTCAGCGTGAACAAAACACTCCGCCAAATCCTGACAATGCTGTGCAAGCGCAACGCCGAAGTACCGCTGGAAAAAGAAATCATGATTGTTGCGGATTCGGGAAGGCCAGTCATAGACGGTTCTTTTAAAGACGTCCTTTTTCACTTCAGTGAAATGGGAAATATAGAGCTACCAGAAAATGCAATTTTCTGGGGAGAAATAAATCACACAATCATAAGAGAAGAAAACACTTTCTTGAATTCGGGCGGCAAGAAAGATGCCACTATAATTGTGCCACCTTACCTGCATGACGACTTAATTCGTAACTTCAAGCTACAATCACTTGATGAGCTCCATGGCGCTGATGTCATAATTGTTGGCCACGGCTACAAACCTGAGGGACTCGATAAATTCTTTATTCACGCCACTTTTACTAAATATATGTCATTCAGGAAATACAAAGTCACCCAAGAATCCGAAGAGCAAGCCATACAAGCATAAAGACATAAAAGCATTTATCAGAGAGCGGAAAAGTGGCCAGAACAACAAAAGCAGAGAACACCTTTATTGGCATCGTCGCCATTATAGCGCTGCCAATATACCTTGTATCAAAGCTATTTGAGGCAGTTGGATGGGTAATTCCAACCGTTGCCGTTGTTGCAGTAATAGGCTTAATCGTTTTTATAAAAAAGCAAAATCGCGCCCAGCGCATTGCCCATCTGCGTGCCAAGTACCAAGATGAAGAAATTGTCCAAAACATTCTTGCGGAGCGCTTCTGGATTGGCCAAACAGATGAACAACTCATTGACTCTCTTGGGCACCCACACGACATTGATCAAAAAGTATTAAAAACCAAAAAGAAAGAAACCTGGAAATACCAACATCAAGGTGCAAACAGATATCGCTTAAGGATTGTGCTAGACAATGGAGTTGTTTCAGGTTGGGATCAAAAATAGAAGGCTCGCCATCCGGCGAGCCTTTTTCAACTCATAACCGCCCCGCCGCCGCGCGCAGGATATCTGGGATCAGTTTCTTGCTGATCATGGCGCCGGGGTCGGCGATCAGGGCGGGGAGTTCTTCGGGGGCGATCATGCGGGCGCCGGCGGGGACGGGCCGCAGGTGCATGGAGAGATCGTCGTTCACGCTGAGCACAAAGCGAGTGGAGGCCAGGAATTCGGCCGCCGCGGCAGCCGCCAAACTGGGGCGGTCCAGCGCCGGAAGCGCGGCGGGCTGGATGCCGGCGGCGATCAATTGCTGGCGCAGCTGATCGGTCCATTCAATCATGGCGTTGCGCGCGCTGGCCAGTGGCGTGACCGGCGCGGGCGCCGCTTTGCTTTCCAGCACATCCAGCACCCAGCGGCGGAACTCGGCTGCGGCCTTGGTGCGCGCCAGCATCGCAACAAGGTGTGCACCGCGTAGCGAGAAGATGCGCACCGGGATTGGCATGATGTTTCCCGGGACCGTCAAATTGACGGTCCCGGTCATGGTTGCAGTGAACTCGCCAGTGTTTCGGTCGTAGATACGGCTTACCGAGTCCTCTCGGGCATAGCCCAAAGCTCGGGCAACATCAGAGGCTTTCAGCCAAGGCTGGCCGTCACGGTCAACAATGTCGAACTGGGTATCGTGGAAAACGAGTGCATTCATGATCAGGCTCCGCTCTTAAACGGGTTGACCACACTCAGCATGAGGTGGCCGGGAGGTTAAGAGCCGTGCCTGCACGGTGGACTTCTTCCCCTTGCGGGTCTTGTATCCGTCACCCTCCCGGCCGCAAGACGGCTGGGCGCGCGCAGTCCGGGCGGACTACGGGCGTAAAAAATCCACGCTTTCGGGCGCGGGGTTCCGGCAGGCACTCAAGCTCTTACACTCTTGCCGCCAGCGTAGCGCGCGCGCCGCCCTGAGCGCAAGCTCAAGCGGTCGCGATTCACTAGAACGTATTTACAAGTGCAATACAAAAACCTAGGCTTCAGTCATGTTGATTGACCGTCTCAAATCCCGTTTAACCAAAGATCGCCCGATGACCTCGATCACCCTGCGCATTCCGGTGGATGTGGTGGAATCGATGAAGGCCATTGCGCCGCAACGCGACTTTTCAGGCTACCAGGCGCTCCTGAAGTCTTACCTCAGCGAAGGCCTGCGCCGCGACGAAGCCCAGTTTGCCAGCCACCAGCAGGCCCGCCTGATCGAAGCACTGAAGCGCCAAGGCGTTTCCGAAGAAATCATTGAGGCCGCGGAGCGGGAACTGAGCGCGGCTTGATCGCTTCGCCACCCACAGGAGAAAGGCTCGCCATCCGGCAAGCCTTTCCTCCATGCCCCCTCGAAAACGGGATGATTTTTACCCATTAATGGGAAAAAATCATCTCACTTCGCTACCATTTTCTTCGATTTATCACCGATAAAATTTGGCACAGACTTTGCTAATTCAATCTGCAACTTCGTACTATCGAGAACGCAGATGAGTAGTAGCGATGGAAAGAAAAACACAGGAGGGTTTACCTTCCCCGGAGTAACAGTCAAGCCCCCTTCATTGACTTATTCGCAGGGAAGGACTTTCACGCAAGGCATCGAAAATCTAAAGCAATTCGGTGAATATCAGCCTGTCTCTACGAAACTACCAATCAACAAATTTGTCGATAACACCAACAATCAGAACAGAAAAGTAACTTACGGAATACAACCACACCCTACGGATCAGCCTTGGGAACAAGGCATGCTTAAAAATGAACAGAACAATACCGCCTATTTTTCAGACACCAAAAAAGGGCAAGTCATTCCATCTGACCTTTCCTTGAAGCGGGCCACCCTGGAGAGCAGATCCCTGAAGTACATGATCAAGGATACATACTCCCCTCCCAAAAAATTGAGTGAATTTGATCAAAGTGAATCTAAATATTTAGGAAATTATGCAATAGGCTCTTTCCTAGAAGATATAACGGCCAAACGAGCCATTGGCCTCGATTTCGTTGGCTCTTCCATGCGCGCCTCATTAATGGCTGCAAAGTGGAAAATGCAAAACAAGCAAGCACGAGGAGATGATACTGCTACCACTAAAGAGGGCTTTGGCAAAAAGCAATTGTCGCTCTTCCCTCAACTTGGGAAGAAAAAAGTAAAGAACGACGATGGAAAGCCAACAGGGATAAGTGCTGTTCTCTCTTGGGGGAAAAATAAAATTGACAGTCATCATACAGGGCAAGACGGCAGCATTTTCAAGGTGCACGAAAAAGCACGCAAACATGCGATTGATCGCTTTAACGTAAAACTTCAAAATTTCCAGAGGAATGGAGATGCATCGGAGTTAAGCAAATGGTGGAATAAAAACGAAGCGAAGCTTCAAGACAAAAAGAATTTCCATGATCTCGCCAATGCTTATGTAAACAGAAAATTCAAACGCCATGGAATAGAATCCTCTTTCTACAATGGGCGTCCAGTTCCGGACGCCAGCGACATCAAATCGAAGGAATCCAAAAAACGAAAAGAAATTTCGCCCTCAAACAAACCATCTCTGTCACTAAAGACACCAACACCCAAGATCAAGAAACTTGATGAGAAAAAATCACCATCTCAAAATAGAGATATCACTTCGAAATCGAAAAACAAATAAAACACCTAGGAAGCAACCATGTCATCCTCCGGCCCGCGAAAGCCGTATACAGGCGCAAACGTAGATGCCAATGTAGATGCAATACTTGCGCGTCAAAAATCAACTCGCCAAGCAGAGCTCACCCCTATGGATGCCCCCAAGGGCCTTGGACCATTGGTGCAACAACGGACCCAAGCACTACGGATGTCCACAATCGGCTTTGATACGCATTCCGCACATTTAGCAGCCCCGACAGCAAGCCCTCACTTTGAGGCAATCAAGAAGAACCTCGGAGACGAAGGATTAAGCAGCATGTTCCAACGAAATGCCTTTGTTCAGCGGCTAGCCAGCAGGGGATATAACTTCGGTGCTGCGGATCGCTCCATGGAACAAATGTTGTCCACGATGGCCAGCAGTTCAGGTAGCAAGGGGAAACTAAAGATAGAGCGGGGCGTTGCGCAGAACTTCTTTAGCCCTCAGGACAAACGAATTGAGTTGGTTGACCCAACTAACGTGCCCTACGCAGCCCACGAAATGCGCCATGCTTACGACCATCTGAAAGGGAAGCTGGACCTCAGCGTCCCGGAGCATCGCCTCATGGCCGAGCACAATGCCTTTCATACGCAAACCAAAGTCGCCGGGGAACTTGAGGTGCCATCCGGGATAGATCGCACACCCTATGAGCAGGCACAGACCTATCACGGCAAGCCAGGATATCCAGGAACAGTGGATTCCAGCACAGAAGCCGTACGAAAGTGGCATGCCGATAAATGATCCAGACTACAACTCCCCCACCACCTCCAGCCTGATCTCCACCACGGCCGACACCAGCGATAGCCCATCCTCGCGCGGCAGGATGCTGCGGCCTTGGTACTGGATCTCGCGCACCTTGGGGTGTAGCGGATCAGCCGGGCTGAAGAGGGCGCGTTTGATGTCGGCGATGATCTGGTGCGCGGTGTCGTTGGGGTGTGCCGGATCGCAGCAGGCGTAGCCGATCAGCAGGTACGGCAGGCCCAGCTTCACAGCGCTGCGCTTTTGCTCGAGCGGCACGTCGTCTTTTTCCACCAGCACCACGCAGGGCACGCGGTCGGGATCGAAGGCGACGCGGCCGCGGAACACTTCGGCGCCGATGTCGGTGTGAAAACCATCCGCCGTGCGGATGCCTGCCAGGCGCGTGGAGAGCGCCAGCGAAAGATCGTGTTCCAGGCTGATCATGGGGCAACAAATCCAAGTTGGTTGAGCTGGCTGCGCAGCGCGGTTTCCAGCCGCTGCACGCCGATTTCGCGCAGGCCGGGCAGCTCCCAGCCGAACACGCGGGCGACTGATGGGCCGTACAGGTGGCGGATGTCGTCGCGGCTCGGCCCCGTGCGCTCGAAGATGCCAAAGCCGTTGCCACGGCCCACCTTGCCGCGCTTGAGCGGCACGTAGAACCACCGGCCGCTGCCGGCGCTGGGGCTTTCGCTGCGCAGGATGGCCACCGAAATCCCAGCCTGCTTGCGACCGGGCGCGATGCCGCGCAGGGAATCGCCCTTGGCGCGCGGCGCCGCGGTAGTGACCTGGCGACTTTGATAGGTGGCGAGCCGGGTTTCGCGCTCGCGGGCGATCAGGTAGCCCACGCCGGCGGTGGCCTGCGCCGCCAGCCGCAGGTCTGTGCGCTCACGGATGTAGGCAGCGTTCAGCCGCACGGTGCGGCTGATGGTGGCGCGGCTTTCGTTCAACAGTTCCGGCAGCACCGCATTCACCGCCTGCACGCCGGCGGCGGCGAGCTGATCCGGCGTGGCGCGCAGCCGGCCGGCCAGTTCCGCCAGCCGTTGCGGGCTCACGCCCAGATCGAGCACGCGGCGCTGGCCGCCCACGATGCGCGCCATCACGCGCCCCGCAGGATGAAGCGCAGCAGGTAGCCATCGCTGCGCTCCAGCTTATCCAGCACATAGGCCACGCCATCCACCTCCAGCGCATCGTGCTGGCGCGGGCTGGCTTCCACCGGCAGCGTGGCCACGGAAACCGTGCCGGTAACCTGGCCATACTCGCCGTACACCAGCACGCCATGCTCCAGCGCTGCCTGGGTGGCCACGGTGCCGCGCAGCAGGGCCGGCCGCCCCAGGTGATGCAGCAGCCGGCCTGCCATGCGGGCGAAAGGATTGCCCGCCATGGCTTAGCTGTTGCCCTTCTTCAGCTTGATGATGGCGCGCGGCTTGGTGCAGAGGTTGAGCGGGTTGGACTGCGCCTCACCCCGCACGCCCTTGCCGAACGGCATCAGCTCTTGCTTGGCGTAGTACGGCAGGCCGTTGGTGCCCACGGTTTCCACGTAGTTGGCCGGCGCGAAGCGGGTGATGAACAGTTCCGATACGCCCAGCGGGATCAGGTAGGCATCGTCGGCCCCGATGAATTCGATACCGCCCACCTTGCTGTAGTACTCCTTCCATTCCACATCGCCCCAGCGGAAGCCGCCGTTCTGCTGCTCGCGGAAGAATTGGCCGTCGTTCCAGCGATCAAACGAAGTCTTGATCGCCTTGTTCTCGCCCAGCGCGTCGTAGAAGCCGCGGCCGCAGATCGCCATCCAGCCGGAGATGGTTTCACCGGTGAGCGCGTCTTCGCTCATGCGGATCGCGTCCTTGATCTTCTTCTTCAGCGGCGCATCGCTGGAGGTGTTGAGCAGATCCAACGGCTGCACCTGCTGCTGCATCTGAAAGCGCTCAAACAGGTTCAGCAGTTCGGATTGGCCATCGGCATCCAACACCTTGCCGGTGAGTGCGCCCAGGCGGTGATAGCTGAGCGTGATTTCCAGCCGGCGGCGGGCCTTGGCCAGCTTGGCGTTCACGCGGTCCTGCAGCATTTCCAGCTCGGTGACCTTGCCGAAGGCGCGCACGCCCAGCACCTCATCGGCCATCACCGACCATTGCGTTGGCAGGTGCACGGTGTTGAACGGGATCAGATCACGGCCACCGAGGTTGGTGACATCACCCGGGGCACCACGATCCGCCGTCGGCACCAGGCTCAGGTTATCGCCCTTGCGCTCGATCATCACGTGCGTGGTCGGGATGCCCTCTTCCTCGAACAGCGAATCGATCAGGTTGGAAACCCGTTCGCCCTCCGGCGGGTTGTTGATGGCGGCCGTGAGCTCGGCAACGCCGAAGGCTTCGTCGTTGAAAATGTCCATTGCGAGCGGCATGGTGTTCTCCTGTGGTGGCGCGGATCAGCGCACGATGAGTTGACGCGCTTCCAGCGCGGGGCGGGCTTCTTCGTCAAAGCCGGTGAGCAAGGCGCCGTTCAGCTCGGCATGGCGCACGATGGCGGCGCCGGTGCGCACCTCGGCGGAAGCCGGAATGCCGGCGTACAGCACCGCGGCTGCGTCTTCGCTGCCGTCGGTGTTGTCCTTGTCGTAGGGGGCGTAGTGGCCGGTAGTGGTGACAATGCCCAGCACCTGGCCGGGCGGCAGCGCCGGGCCGGCGGTGATCAGGATGGCTTCGCGCGAGAGCGTGCCGGGCCCTTCGCCCATGATGTGTTCGGCATCGCGCCGGCCTTGCTTCAGGATGGTCATGATCAGTTCCTCGGTTGATGGCGCCGCTTGGCATACACGCTGGTGGCCCGTAATGCCGACTGCGGCGCGTGCTGGGTCGGCGGGGTAGCGCTGGGGGCCGGCTGGTGGTGATTCACCGGCGCGGATTCGTCCTGCGCCGCCTTGATGGCGAGCAGGCTCTGCCGCACCGCGGCGAGCGGAGTGCGAGCGTTGATGAAGGTGGCGGCCAGGGCATCGTGCTTGGCATCGGCACACAGGGTGCGGATGGCAACGGCATCGTTCACCACCGCTTCGGCGGTGACGGCATCGCGGATGGTGGCGTCCGATAGCCAGGTGCCCACATGGGCCAGCAGGCCATGCTGGGCGGCCAGCGTGGTCAGCGCGGCGGGCACGTTGGCATCCGGTTCAGGCGGCGGCGCAGGGGCTGGCGATGCTTCCGGCGCAGGCGCAGCAGCGGCCTGGAACACGGCACGCACCGCCTCCGGCACGCGCTCCTGCTCAAAGCACGCGGTGACCTTGAGGCTGGCCGTGATCTGGTCGATAAAGCCCAGCGCCTTGGCCTCCGCCGCGGAAAGCCAGGTTTCGGCATCCAGCAGTTCGCGCACCTTTTCTTCCGGCTGGCCGGAGCGCGCCACATAGGTGCCGATCAGCGCATTGCCGAACTTATCCAGCACCTCCGCCATATCCCGCAGTGCTTCGGCATTGCCGAAGGCGTCGGAGAGCGGGTTGTGCACCATCAGAAAGGCGTTCTCGGGCATCTCGATGGTGTCGCCCGCCATCAGCACATACGACGCCGCGCTGGCCGCCACGCCCATCACCTTGGCGTGGATCTTGGCCGGGTGCGCCCGCAGCGCGTTGAACATGGCCAGCGCATCAAATACGCTGCCGCCCAGGCTGCTGATCTCCAGACGGATCACTTCGGTATGGATGGCTTTGAGATCGGTGATGAAATCCTTGGCCGTCACACCCCAGGCGCCGATGTCGTCGTAAATGCTGATCTCGGCCTCGGGCTGATTGCCGGCTTTGTTGGTAATGCCGTACCAGGTTTTCTTGGGCATGGTCTGGTTCCTTGTTGCAATGGCCGCATGCTGGCCCTAGGGCGCTGCGCGGTCCTGTGGATGGATTTCCGGCTCGGTTTCTTCGGGGGCTTGGTTGGCTGGCGCCGGGGCCGGCGCGGCGAAGTTCAGGCCCAGCCGCTGCTCACGTTCGCGGTCGGCGGCGGCTTCTTCATCCAGTGCTTCGGGGTCGTCACCACGGCGGGTGATCACGCTGGAGCGGGTACGCAAGCCCTTCTCCACCGCCAGCGCATCGGCTTGCACATCCTGCAGCGGGTGGATGTAGTCCCAGCCTTGCGGCACCCACAGCGTATCGAGCGCGTCGTCGCGCATATCCAGCGGCAGCGCATCTGCCAGCATTGCGGCGGTGGCCCAGGCGCGGCGCACTGGCTCACACAGCTGCGGGATCAGCACCAGCCATTGCCGCTGTTCGCAGTGCCGGCGAAAGCCCTGGATCAACACCCGCAGCGTGCGATCACTCACATCGCGCAGATCGCCGGTGAGCAGCTCATACGGCAGGTGGCTGCCAGCGGCGATCTGCATGCCCTGCACGCGCATGTACTGGTCGTATTCCGCGCCGGGGCCGGGCGGGTTGCTGAAGACGATGTCCTCGCCTTCCAGCAGCTCCTGCGTCATGCCCGGCTCCATGGCTGCCAGCGGCACGCCGGAGGCATCCAGCTGCACCGGCAAGCCACTTACCGGGTCCAGCGATGGATCATGCGGAATGCCGGCCATGCCGGTTTTCTTGATGAACGCGGTAAAGAGGTTGGCCAGCTCCTGCCGGTGCAGCACCGCATCATCGAAATTGCCCACACCACGCAGCTTGGCCAGGATGGGCGCGAAATCCGACACACCGCGCAGTTGCCCCGGCCGCGTTGGTTCGTAGATGTGCAGGATCTGGTCTGCCGGGATGCGCACGGTGGTGGAGGCATCGCCCACCCCATCACCGGGGTGATGGCGCAGCGCGTGATACGCCACCCGGCGGCCAATGGCATCGAACTCGATACCGCGGCGGATCGGGTTGCCATTGCGGGCAAGGCCATCCTGATCCGGCACCATTTCCGATTCCAGCAGCTGCAGTTGCAGCGGCACCGCCAGCCCATCCTCCGGACGGCGCCAGCGCAGGCGCACGAACAGCTCGCCGGCCTCGATCCAGTTGCGCGCCACCAGGTTCTGCAGGCCGTAGAAATCGTAGACGCCATCCGCATCGGCCTCGCCGCACCAGCGCAGCCACAGCGCCAGCAGCGCCTGCTTGCGCGCCGCATCCCGCGTGCGCGGGCGGGGCTGGATACCGGTGCCGACCAGGTTCACGGCCCATTGAGTAACGGCGCTATCGGCCGCCCACTCGTTACGGCCCGCATCGCGTGAACGGGCCCGCAAGGTGGCCGCGCCTTGGGTGGCACGGTTGGGGCCGGTTTGCGGCGCACTCCAGCCACGCAACCGGCGGCCGTGGCCGGCGGCATCGTATTGCGCCTTGACCAGCGTGTTGCTGGTGCCCGCCACCTTGGGCTTGGGCGCATCCGCGCGGGCTTTCTTGAGCTTCTTCGCCATCAGAAGCCCCGCCCGCCGTGATACAGCCGCGTCTGCCGCGGCCGGGCTCCGGTGCCCTGCTCCGCCGCCTGCTCGCGCAGCAGCCGGTTCAGCGCCTGCTCAATCTCGCCAACCGAGCGGTACTCGATGCGCTTGTCGCCCAGCCACACCAACCGCTCGCCGCTGGCCAGCGCTTGGCGCAGCGCCTGAATGTCTGCCTCGGAAACCGCCACAACCCGCTCCTGCTCGGTGAAGTTGCAGCGATGGTGGCGCGGCGGCTACGCGCAGTCCTGTGGATGGATTTCCGGGGGCATTACAGACATGGAAGGTTGAAAGTGTTGCAGCGTCGATACGTACCGCTCAGCGTTGATGGACGGAATCAAACTTCGGCGCTAGAAAGGAAAAATATCAAATAACGATAACTTTCCTTACATTATGAACAAAATCACAGCGTTCGTTGGCGGGGCACATGGGGCCGGCAAGGGACACTTCTGCTCAGCGCTGGCTCCTCGAATCAAGGCGGAGCATTACTCCGCAAGCAGCCTAATCCGTGGACGAAAAGACATCGGTCCCGCCAAGGCCGTCGACGGTATCGATAACAACCAGGCCATCTTGATAGAAGAGTTTTCCAAACTACAGGCAACAACGCCTCGGGTGATTCTTGACGGCCATTTCTGCTTGTACAACTTACGCATGGAGATTGAGCCGATCCCAGCTGAAGT
The DNA here is from genome assembly GCF_008033135.1 of Chitinolyticbacter meiyuanensis. NCBI lineage: Bacteria > Pseudomonadati > Pseudomonadota > Betaproteobacteria > Neisseriales > Chitinibacteraceae > Chitinolyticbacter > Chitinolyticbacter meiyuanensis. The sequence goes on along the minus strand of NZ_CP041335.1, from coordinate 1,619,279 downwards.
CTATAGGCTACTCGGCATCAACCACATTCTGCTTCTTACTGCCGAGCCAGAAATTATCTACTCGCGGCTTCAACAACGAGACGGCAGCAACGTGAGCTTGTCGATACAACAGGTCGCTAATTTGCAAGAGGCTGAAGCTCAACATGCACATAAGGTCGGAGTGTCTTTAGGGCTAACAGTACTTCAGCTCGACGTTGGCGGTGAGGGGATAACTAGCGCGCTTAATCTCGCACAGCAACACCTTACCCAGGTGGGTAATGCATGAAAGTCTTGTTAGACACCAACATCGTTATTCATCGGGAAACCAATAAGGTCGTTCGATCCGATATTGGCATCCTTTTTCGATGGCTGGACAGCCTGCACCACCAAAAATGCATTCACCCTCTCACAATTCAAGAGATATCTGGCTACAAAGATGAAGATGTTGTTCGCACATTTAACACAAAGCTAAGCAGCTATTACGTACTTAAAACTACGGCACCAGACACCGCCAAAATTGCTGAAATAAAGGCAACCAGAGACAAAACAGTCAATGACGTCAACGACTCAAGCTTGTTGAACGAATTAGCCCAAAATCGCGTTGATTTACTTATTACCGAAGATCGAAACATACATCGCAAAGCAAGACTTATCGGCCTTAGCTCTCACGTATTCACGATTGACGGGTTTCTTGAAAAAGCGACAGCAGAGAACCCAGAGCTTGCCGACTATCGAGTCCTTTCAGTTAAAAAGGAATATTTTGGCAACATCAATCTTAAAGACACTTTCTTTGACTCATTCCGACAAGACTATCCGGGCTTCGACATCTGGTTTAACAGAAAGGCCGACGAAGTAGCCTACTACTGTGCCGACGATCAAGACAATGTTGTTGCCTTTCTCTACTTGAAGGTGGAAGGCGCCGATGAAGATCACCGGGAAATAACGCCAGCCTTGACTCCGGCTAGGCGACTAAAAATTGGCACATTTAAAGTCATATCGAACGGTTACAAAATCGGAGAACGCTTCATCAAAGTGATCTTTGACAACGCGATCCGATTTACCGTAGACGAAATATACGTCACGATCTTCGATCACAGCGACAACCATACACGCCTTATACAGCTGCTGCAGGACTGGGGCTTCGTGCCACATGGAACAAAAAATGGTATCGCTGGCGAAGAAAAGGTTCTCGTTCGGCCCTGTACAGCGAAATATGCAGGAACACAGACCCAGCCTAGGCGGGTATACCCTTACATAAGGCCAGATACTCAAAAGTGGATTGTCTCAATTTACCCTGAGTACCACACCGACCTCTTCCCTGACTCGGTATTAAATACCGAATCCCCAGCTGATTTTGTAGAAAATGCTCCGAACCGAAATGCACTATCGAAAGTGTATACCTGCCGTTCAGTGAATCGAGACTTAAAACCTAGTGATGTCGTCGTATTTTACAGGACTGCAAGCGGCGGCTCTGCTTGGCGCACTGCAGTAACTACTACACTGGGCGTAGTGCAAGAAGTGATAACCGACATAAAAGACCAGCAGCATTTTATAGAGCTATGTCGAAGGCGCAGTGTATTTAGTGATCAAAAATTAGCCGAACTTTGGAATTACGACCCTCGAAACAGGCCGTTCGTCGTAAACTTCCTTTATATTTATTCTTTCCCCAAAAGAATGAATAGACAAGCCTTAATTGAAGGCGGTATTATTTCGAATACTTCCATCAGAGGCTTTGAGCCGATGACGAACGAACAATTTGATTTGCTACTAGGAGGCTCACGTGTCGACCGCCGTCTTATTGTCGATTAAGCCAGAATTTGCAAACGCCATCTTTTCCGGAGACAAGACCTTCGAATTTCGCAAGGCTGTCTTCAAGGACAAAACCGTCAAAAAGATATACGTCTACGCGTCGGCTCCAATATCCAAAGTGATCGGTACTTTCGATGTAGATGAAATTATTGAGCGTGCCCCGGCAACACTCTGGGAAGAAACCAACCTCGGCGCCGGCATCACGGAAGATTACTTCTGGGAATATTTTGCGGGTCGCAACCTAGGGTATGCAATTCGAGTAGAAAAGACGCAACTCTTCGAAGAACCGCAAGAGTTGCATGCCATGTTCGGTATTCGGCATCCACCGCAATCTTTCCGATATGTACCCCACAACGAGTATGGTTAATAGTAGGCACGTTGCTTAAAGCCCCGTGGTTCATCACGGGGCTTTTTGTTTCATAACCGGCCGGCGGCGGCGCGGATGATGTCGGGCATCAGGTTGCGGGGTATGGGGGAGCCGGGGGTGGCGATGGTGTTGGGGAGGTCGCCGGGCGGGATCATCAGGGCGCCTGGGGCGATGGGGGTGAGCTGGGCGCGCAGATCTGCGCTGAAGGTAAGCAAGTAGCGGTGGCTGCTCAGCACATGGGCCAGCGCGGCGAGGGCGGCGGCGGGGTCTTTGAGGGCGGCTGGGGGTGGCGGCACGTTGCCTTGCAGGCGCTGGATTTCGACGGCGGCGGCTTCGGACCAATCGAGGTAGGCGGTCTGGATGGCGTGGAGCTGATCGCGGTCGGCTTGGGGCGCGTGGCTGGCGAGGGCCTGTTTCTCGCACAGGATGAAGTAGCGGCGCGCGGCCCTGCCCTGTTCGTTGTTCTCGACCATGGAGAGCTCTTTGGCCATGTCGAGGGTCAGCAGGTAGTCGCGCTTGTTTTGGCCACCCCAACTTGCTTCTGGATTTTCAGAAGCAAGTACAAAGTCCTGATTCTCGACAAACAGATATTTGCGAATCCGCACCCTGATCCAATCCGCGAGCCTGCTCTGTACACGCAGGAACTGATGCAGATCACTGGCGCGGCAGACATGCACAACGCTGTCGCCGATCTGTTGTTCGTGGACGGGGATGAGTTGATCGCTCGGGATGAGCGAGGCGGTTTGAGCAGCCATGATGGCCTCCTTGCGGTTTCGTTGAGGTCACCCCTGTTGAGAGGGTGGTCAGGTACTTCAACACCGCCGCAAGACGGCCCGCAGCTTTCCCCGGCAAGCCGAGTGTTTTATGACTGCGCGCTACCCGACCATAACCGCACGGCAGGCGAAGAAACGCCTGGGCCAGAAAGCTATGGACGCAAAAAAACCCCGTTATCGGACGGTGGGGCTACCGCTTGCGGATGGTGTGTTGAGCACCTGCCGCCAGCTTAGGCCCGCCAGCGCGACGCGGTCAAGCCGCGAGCGCCGTCCAAACGGGGTTTGTCGATCGTGCGACGGATCAGTGCTTGCTACGCACCGAGTCCACGATCACCGCATTGCCTTGGTAACGCGCGCTGCTCATGCCAAGGGCGGAGCGGAACGTCACTTCGAAATCGCGGCCGATCGGCTTGATGTCGATCACTTCAAATCGAACCACTTTGCCTTCGGTTTTTTGGGAGAACGAGTCTCCAGCTTTCAATGTGTTGATATGCATTTTTTCCAACTTTTCAGCGCCGCCTTTGCTGCGGCGTACTGACAACTTTACTTGTAGGGTTTCTATAAACGATGCGGGCCTTGCTGAGGTCATAGGGGGACATTTCCACCTTCACTCTGTCACCCAGCAAAATCCGAATACGGTGCGTACGCAGTCTTCCCGCGCAGTAGGCCAACACGGTGACGCCGTTATCGAGCTGCACGCGAAAGCGTGACTCCGGCAACGCATCGATCACCAAGCCTTCCAGCTCCAGTGTGCCTTCCTTCTCTTTCATGACTATTTCCCTGAGCCACGCTGTGCCAGCGACACCAGGCAAGCGCAATCGAATGGATGAGCGCAGCCGGGCCAACATGCTGGAGCACAGCAAAAGGCACTAAGCGTTAGGCATCAAAGGGGGGTGTTCGCAGAGGGGGCGAAGACCAGCCGAAGAGGCTGAAAGGCTAGAGACTGCTCGAACTACGGTCGTCTTGATGAGGGGAGGACAACTCAAGACCGGGGTAACCCTACACACATTCGAGCACCCTGTCTAGAAAATATTCTCTTTTAAGATTCGAGGATTAGCGGCGGCGGCGGCGCACGCGCTCGAGCCAAAAGCTATGGACGCAAAAAAACCCCGATTTCGGATGCGATGGGGTAACCGCTAGTGGATGGGTGTGTTGAGCGCCGGTGACCATTCTATGACGGGTGTGGAAAAAATTAAGCCCCTGCTATATGATTTTCCAACTCAACTCTATTAACAGCTGATACCAGAATGCTTGATTTAGCCACCATAAAAAAACATTTTATTAGCTTTATTTTTGCTCTTTCCCTACTAGGCGGCTGGTCTGCCTACAACCTCAATGGAACAATTTCATTAAAAGACAAAGAAGCTGAATTTAACAAAAAGCAAACCAATGACCTAAATAAATTTATAGAGAAAATACGCAAAGAGGAAGCGCAGCTTCGAACAAATGAACTTGCGCTTGAAAAGCTAAAATTAGAACTCAGCACAAAGCTGGAAAAGCTAGAGGCTCGCGAAAAAAGCTTGCAAGAAGTCGAGACCCTGCTTGCGGAAAAGGCTTCAACAATGGGGAAACGGGAGGAGCAAATATCAGGTCTTGCTACCGCTCTTATGCCGCTGCAACAGGAAAAACAAACTGATGGGGAAATTCGTGCATTAATGAATCAGTTTGCCGAGACAGGAGTGAACTTGAGCGACACCCCGGAATGCGATGATAAGCAGGGATGGCTACGGTACAACCAAGCACTAGCCATTCACAAGCAAATTTCCACTTTAGCCAAAAGCTCAAGAAATCTGGCGTCCAAATATGATTATTTTTTAAGCTCAACAGCCCGTTGGAGTTTTGGGCCTGGATGCAAGGTGGCCTCACCCCGCTAGCACGAACCTAGCATCGAGTTTATGTAGAAGCTCGAACGTATTTATCCAAGAAACGTGAAATTCCTCGCACACGTTTGGAATAAGAAACTTCCTTCTTGCATTTACATCGTAGGATTCATGTGTAACAACAACGGCCCCGGTCGCCATTGCCTTTGCGATTAACCAAGGATCGGCCCCCGAAAGAAAATCCTCGAAAGCACCAATCTTCATCTGGGGTGCCCGAGCCGCAATACTTGCTACAATACTTGCATATGCCTGCTGAGTCGCTTCGTCATCGACAGCCAAGAACATATCTCGGTTGTCATGACTCCATTGTGCCAAATCGTCATTGCCCCTACCTAATTCTTCTGCCACCAAGCTGATACTTGCCACTTCAAGCGCTTGATTTTGCATCAGTATCCATTGCCAATAGGCAGGGCAGAAGCTCATGCTGTAATAGCGATTCTTCGCCTCAATCAGCGTATTAGAGTCGAGTAGATGCTTCATTAGTTAGACGATTTGCGTACGATTTTATTTTAGAAGGCTGCAAACCAAGCAGCTTTGCTGCATCGCGCAGCAACACATTCCCGCCAAAGGTTTCAGCAAGTAGAGCCTGACTAAAACGCAGACTATTTTTCGCTCCGGCACTGGCGTAGTAGTTACCCCCAGCACTTTCTTTATCGCGATAGGCCTGTAGCTCTGCGTGATAATAAGCCCAATAATCTTCAGATGTAATGATATGCAGGTCACATGCACGACGAGCAATCACAAGCCGGCTCACTCGAAAGTAAGAGGCCAGCACGGACAAATTATCACGCCAGAAAGCATCGTTACTCCAGTGTTCTCTGAACTCAACCTCAGGCGCCAAAAACTCACCGGCGACTGCGTTGCAAAACGACTCTTCACGCCGATTGCTATTCACTGCAACACTCGAAATTCCGCTGGTTCCAATCCAAATATGGGCCAATTCATGCACAAGTGTAAATAAGCGCGCTGTCGGCGCATCAGCGCTATTGATAAACACCACGGGCGCCATTCGATCGCTAATGGCGAAACCACGAAACTCCGAAACATCAAGTTTACGGTGAGTATTGGAACCCACAATCCCACTGCGCATTACAAGAATGCCATTTCTTTCTGCTGCAGTTATTAACAACCGTAGATATTCATCGTGCGTTGGGCGTTGTTGAAGGGCCGGGATAGCTAACGTATGACGAATATCGTCCACCACTTCTCTTACTGTAGCAGCCACACTAAATCTACCAACAAAAGGAAGTGCCGAGTACTCATGATCTTTTAGGTAATCTAAATACCAGCTTTGTTTTCTGATCACCTCTTTCACTATATCAATCAGATTCACACTGGGTTTATGGGGTGCTTGATCCCCTACCGTGCGTAAATCTGGCAAAGGCAATTCTTCTTCTGGAGGCGCTTGAAGGAAAAGAAAACCGAATGGGACATGCGTTAACGCGGCCCATTTTTGGGCCTGTTTGAAGGTTGGATGGCTCTCTCCATCTTCCCATTCAATGACTTTTTCCGGCTTGACGGGAAGCGCACGCGCGATCTCTTCCGGCGTCATGTCGGCGCGCTCACGGGCCCAAGTAAGGAGGCGAGGATTGATTAGTGCCTGACTCATAGCTTGCAAACAATATACATGTGATTGTTACGCGTCCAGAGCAGCATTCACTATGTTGCGTGATAGCACAGCCTGCCCGGCATCGCTGAAATGGCGGCGCAGCATACCTTTCTTACTGCCGGAGATACAAAGAGCGCGACGCACGGCGAACCGCCCTACTCCGCGCCGCCGGCAGCGCCCGCACCACTGGCACACCCAGCGGCACGTCTGCAGGCTGATCCGCCAGCGCAGCGGGTGGCGGTGGCAAGGCTGGCGCGGCAGGCGTGGGCGGTGGCTTGTCCGAAGTGGCCGGCGCCATGAACAAGCTGGCCTGCAGCAGGCGCTGTTCCACTTCCAGCCATTTGGGCTCGCCCCAGCGATTGATGCCGAGGCGCAGTGCGGCGGCGTAGTTGTAGACGAGGGTGTCGAGCGCTTCGTTGCGCACGCCGGGGCGCGGTTCCCAGCGCTTTTGCACCCGGCCGCCGATGCGGTGATCCACCAGCTTTTCACTGGTGAGCTGCTTGAAATAATCCTCCGGCAGCCACTTGGGGAAGTGGATGTAGTTGCGGCCAGGGGCGGTGAGCTGCAGCCGGCTGTGCAGGGTGTTCTTGATGCGGTGCACGCCCACCTGCCAGCGGTTCACCCCCAGCTTGATCTTCTGGCCGGCCTGATCCAGCTCCACCGGCTTGGGTTGGGATAGCTCCGGGGCGTTGATGGTGTTGGCGCCCTTGATGGCCATCAGGCCACGGTGGGCACGCGGGCGGCAGAAGTTATAGACCTCGTTGGAGCGGTTGCCGTCGCCAGCATCGATGGCACAGGCGGCGATGCGCATCTCGGTGCCGCGCTGGTGGCGCAGCGGGTTCTGCAGGTATTGATCCAGCTCTTGCCACACGGCTTGCTGCAGCGGATCACCCCACAGCACGTGGTAATCCACCACCCAGGCTTCTTCACCCCGGCCCCAGGCCACGATCTGGATTTCCAGCCGGTTGCCCTGCACATCCACCGCGGCGGTGAGGATGAGGCCGCCATGCGGCACCATGCGGTGATCGTAGGCTTCGGCGCGGGCGATCAGCTCGGACATCACGGCCTGCTCGCCCTGGCGCTCGTAGGGTTCGCCCAGATCCAGGGTGACCACTTTCTTGAGCAGTTTGTCTTCGCCCACAGCAAGCTCGGCCTGGGCTTGCTCCCAATCGCGGGCGATATCGGCCCAGCTGCGCCAGCCCAATGGGGAATACAGACCGGGCACGTGGTAGCCCCGGCTGCGCGGGCGCTTGCTCACGGCGGTGGGGCGCGCTTCGTAGCGCTCCAGCATCCAGGTTTTGTAGCGCTCTTCGATGCCGGCGCCGCAGGCTTCGCAGTAGAGGCGCACGTCTTCGGGCTTGCCCTTGGGCCAGCGGATGTTTTGCCAGCGAATGTAATCCATGTGGCCGCAGTGGGGGCACGGCACGAAGATGCGGCGCTGATCGGTTTCCTGGTAATCCTTCCAGATGCGGCTTTCGTCCAGCAGGCCGGGCGTGGAGAGCTTGAACACCTTGCGGGTGCGCTTGTAGGTGTCGGTGCGCTTGGTGGCCATGCCGACCGGATCGCCCTGCTTGTCCACATCCAGTGGGTAGCGGTCGATCTCGTCCAGCACCAGGTAGCGCACGGCGCGCGATTGCAGGCTCTGGGCGGAGTTGGCGCCGGTGATGGCGAGAAAGCCGCCGGGGAAGCGCTTGTAGCGGGCGGTGTTTTCGCCTTGGCGGCTGCGCTGGCCAGCGACCTTTTCCTTGAGCACCGGGGTGTATTCGATCAGTGGGTTGATCCGCTCTTTCACGTATTCCTTGGCGGCATCCACCGTGGGCTGCACCAGCATGGCGGGGCCGGGGGCGATGTGCATGACGAAGCCGAGGAAGTTGTTGGCGGTTTCCGAGCCGGAAATCTGACCGCCCTTCACCAGGATGACTTCGTCGACCTCGTCGTTCACCGGCGAGAGATCGCGCATCACGTCGCTCATGAACGGGGTGCGGGCGCTGCGGTATTTACCGGATTCGGCGCTGGTGGGCGGTAGGAAGCGGTAGGTGTCGGCCCATTCCAGCGCGTCGATATCCGGGTCCGGCATCAGGCCGGCACACCAGGCGGAGCCGACCACGCGGCGGCCTTGGGCGAGTGGCATGCTCAGGCCTCCTGTGGGTGGGGTTGCTCGGCCGCGGCGGTGGGGCTATCCGGGCTGGTGGGTGGATCGGGTTCATCCGCCGTGGGCGTGGGGTCGGGCTCGATCTGGTCTGCGGCATCCGCCACAGCTTGCAGGGCGGTGCGCAGCTCGCGATTCAGGATGCGGGCGCATTCCGTGGGGGTGGTTGCGGCGGCGAGCTCGTCCGCAATGCGGGAGGGGATGGCCATCACCGCATCGCGGATCTGTCGGGCGATCTCGAACTGGGCCTGGGTGACTTCGTCCACGTAGACCAGGCGCTCTTCTTCCAGCTCATTGGTGAGGCGGCGGCGCTGCACGTCTTCCAGCATGTTGAAGTACTGCGCTTCCATGAAGTTGCGCGGCACCAGGCGGCGGATGTCGCTGATGTCGGTGCTGGTAGAAGGCGCTCTCGCTGCGGCCTTCGTCGCCCTCGCCTTCCCGCTTCTTGCGCTGGCCGGCGCCGCGGGCGCTTTGGGCCTTGTCGATCAGCGATCGCAGGCAGACATCGGCGTAATCCGGGTCGATCTTGCCTTCTACGGTCTTGAGCTTGCCGGTTTTGATGTGGTGCTGCAGCGTGGAAAGCGCCATGCCACGCGAGGTGGCATAGCCGCGAAGGGACATCAAGGTGCTGTGTTGTGCCATGACCGAACTGACCGATAACCCACAAAGTGACCGAGAAAATGACCGAGCCGGTTTCGGCCCGGAACTAGCGCGGGCTTGGGGTTGTTCTCACCCGCAAGCCGCATTGCTTATAGGGTCCCCGGCGCTTTGGGGCGCTTGCGTTTTGGCTCCCGCTTGAACCGCAGCGGCAGTTTGCGCTGGATCGGGCACCTGGTAGGCCGCCGCCCCGCGCTGGGTGTCACCCACTCCCGCACCCTGGGCTCCGATACCTGCATGGCAGCAGCCACCACCCTCACCGGCACGCCCCATCGCACCATCTGGTTCGCCATCGCGGGCTCGTCCATGTGCTGCCAACCCAGCGTGATCTCACTGGCGCGCCGCTGCACATTGGCCTCCTGCAGGTACTGGCGCACGCGCCGCTCCGAGAGCTTCAGCAGCCGGGCGATCCACGGCGCATCGATCTGATGCTGGGTGGCGAGGTACACGGTCAGCCCCCGGTTACGCAGCGGTTGCAGATCCAGCAGCGGGATGGTGTGTGTCTCCCCGCCCATATGCCGCGCCATCAGGCTGGCCGTACGGGCGCCCACGATGTTCACCAGCTCGTGCTCTGGCGGGATGGATGGCGGCACGTAGAGATTGCGCCCGCCGAAGTAGGCCGAGAGGATCAACGCAGCTTCGATCCCGACCACATCCGCCAGGGCAGAAACCTGCTTCAGCGACATACCGTGCCCTCCCCGCGCAGGCCCAGCGCGCTGCGCAGGCCCTCCAGTGCCTTGATGCCCACCTCGGTGCGCTTGTGCGGCAGCGATTCACGCGGCGCCTGGGCTGGGATGGGCGGGCAGATCTGGCCGGCAAGCCGGTTGGTCAGCGCCCGCATCCACTCGCTCTTGTTGCGGCTCCAGCTGGCGCCCTCGATCCGGCGCAGGCCGAAGTCCCGCGCGGCCCAGTACACAGCCGGGCTGGACCACTGGGCCATACCCAGCTCATCCAGCGGCGCCTGAGTGCGGGCCTCGTCGAACGCGGCTTCGAAGTCGATCAGGGGCAGGCACAGGTCGGCCAGCTCCACCACCGTGGCCGGTGGCAGCGCGCTGCGATCGCGGGAGCGCACCTCGGCGAGCTTGGCCAGGGCCTGCTTCACCATGGTGTATCGCACGCCTCGGGCGTACAGCACGGCCGCCGCTTCCTGCTGCCAGCCCACCCGGGCGGCATCATCAGCAAATCGGCTGCGCCAGTCTTCGCCGTACAGCGCCAGCAACCGTTCCCACAACACCTGCACCGGGATCAGGCCATCGGTGCCGGCCGGCATCAGCCACGGGTTACGCGTTGTCATCGGTGACCTCCGTAGTCCTGCAGGCCGCGCCGGTATTCCGCTTGCGTCAGCCCTGCCTGCTGATACACCCGCACCTTGAACTGCTGCGGGTCTTCATCCCTGCCAGCCACAATGCCCAGTTCACTGGCTTTGGCCTCGATGCCCGACCACGCCAGGAACCACGGCTTGCCTCGAATCGTGTCTGCACCGCTGGCAGGCCTATTCCCCATCCTGCTAGCCGACTGCGCCATTTCGTTCAGCATCGGCAGCAGGTAACGCACACCGAACGCCTGCGTACCCTTGCGCATGCGGGCCGTGGCCACTGCAGCCAGCCATTCCGCATCGGGGCGATCCAGCAGCGGCAGCACATCGGCGTGGCTCAGCTGCGTGGGCGTGGTCTGCACACCGTGGGTGCGCAGCAGCCTGCACAGCAGTTCCAATCGATCCGGCGGCGCGGTTGTTGCTACGCGCGCAGTCACTGCTGGTGGTATTGCCGCTGCTGCTTCTATGGAAAGAGGGTTTTCTCTCCGAACCCCCGATATATCGCCCTCATGGCGATGCGCAAGCTTGTGCTCACACCGCTTAAACCCAGCATTGGCGCGGGTTGGCTCGGGGGCTGACGGTGTTGCCGTCATGTTGCCCTCATGTTTTTGGGCGGATTGGCGGCTAGTGGCCAAAACGAGGAGCAAAACGAGCTTGCGCTCCTTGGGATCGCGCATCGAATAGCGCTTCACCAGCCCCACGCGCACCAGCTCGTCGACCAGGTTGTGCACCTCGTCCTTACCAGCCCGCCACGCAGCCCTGCGGCTGCCTTGGGGTGGCGCGTACTGCACCTCGATGCCCAGGCGGCCATAGGCGATGGCATGCGCCACGCCCACCAAGCCGGTACCGATATCCATTAGCGGCCGCAGGCCAGCCACATACAGCCGGAAAGCCTGCAGCGAGCAGCGCATCAGCGCGTCCAGCTCGTGTTGGTTGAGGAGGATGTTCATGCGGCGGCCTCGTCGTAGCAGCCACAATCCAACTCAATTCGGCTTTCAGGAATAAGCTCTATCTGCCGGGAACGAAAGTCCACCAACTGTTCCCACGCGTAATCGCGGCCGAGCCCCTTCACGACGGAAAGGTCTGCGTTCCGCTCCATGGCAATCGCACGGTCGAGTAAATCAGGATGTTGGCGGCGAAGCGCCAAGATTTCGTGCTGCTTCGAGCTGGGGCAAAAGAAACAGGCGGACTTGCCAGGTTGGGGAAGGCCAGCGCGCTCAATGGCAGCAACGCATTCATCGCGTCCCCAGTCCCAATCGATCAGGGGGTACCAGTAGAGATACTTTTCATCTTTTGCGATCTTGGCTCGCCAAGGCTCATCGGCGTCGTAGCCGATCACCTTTCTCACCAGCTGCCCCTTGGCCCACGCAGCCTGCGCAGGCGGCCAATGGTTCACAAATTTTTCCTGCGGGTAGACCTTGTGCTTGAGGCTGCAACCTTTGCGACCGTAGGCAATGCTCGGCAGCATGTGCCGTTCAATACACAGCTGCTCCAAGGTAATCGGTTCGCCCTCTCGGTTCACCTGTTGCACCGTTTGGATATCGGGAAATCCAACCGCAGCGCACCATTCACGCATCTGCTCAACATGGCGGTAAATGCGTGGCAGCTCGCCACCGGTGTTCGCCATCAAGATCAAATCGGGGTGGATACCCTTTTCCCTCATACCGCAGAGCATGGCCACGCTGTTGGTACCCGCGCCGTACGAAACAATCAGCGGAGCAGCCTCAACCATTCCGAGCCTCCACCCGCAGCAACAACGTCACCGCCAGCACCCCACGCTCATCGCCCTGGGTCACCACGTTGGCAAACTCCAGCTCGCGCAGTTCGCGCTCCAGCTCGCCAAACTGCAGCGGCCGGCCGAACGCCTGCACGGGGCCGATCAGGCCGCTCAACTGCTTCAGCAGCTCGCGGCGCGGGCCCAGGATCTGAGCGCGGTCAGCCAACCGCACCAGCCCCACGTAAACGCACGCCGCCAGATTGCTGCAGCGCTTCAATGCCAGCGCCTCGCTGGCCAGGATCGTGATCGACATCGCCGCGCCCTACCCGCTCACGCGCTGCAACAGCGCAGCACCCACGGAGAGCAGCTCGCGCAGCTCCTGCTCGATGCGCCGACGCTCCGCCGGGCTGATCCGCTCGCCCCACTCGCTTTCCGGTGCCTGGGCGTTTGCAATCTCCCGACCCACCTCGCCGCACTCCTGCGTCAGCCGGCAGAACTCACGCGATAGCTCGAGGAAACCCATCGACGCCACCGGCAGTGCCACCGTCACCCGACCGCACAGCGCCGCCAAGGCATCGGCCACCGAGGAGGACTGCGTGCGATCCGTGATCTCCGCCGCCTCCTCCAGCGAAAGCTGGTTGCTCTCGTTGTTCGGATTCAGCTTGTTCATCAGGATGATCGGGCTCTTGCCCATATCCGCCGCCAGACCGGTGATTCCGTTGTGGTAGCGCTTGGCCAGCAGCTGCGCCGCAGCCACCACGTGCTTGTATTGGCTCATTACCGGCCCCTATCGCTCATGAAGACAGCACGCCGCACCGGCCCGAGAATGGCGGTGCGGATGAAGGGAACACGAGCCCTAGGCTCGAAGCGGCAGCGACTCATGCGGCCTCCCGTTTGGGCAGATCAGCCGGGCGTGGATCGTGTGCACTGAAATACGCGTCCAGCCGCCGAACGTTACGTTCGCGGGGCTCCTGGCCGCTGAGGATGCGGCTGATGCTCGGCTGGGAAATGCCGGTCTCGGCCGCAATGCGGCGCGTAGTGAACCCGGCGGCGGTAAGGATCGCGAGCTTGTCGCGGACGGTCATCGTGCTCATGCCGCCCAAGATAATACGCAAATGAATTGAAATCAACACGCAAACGTATTGGATCAACTTTTATGCGTTCACGCATACTCCGCGCATGGAACCCAAAGCCGCACTGAAACTGTGGATGGCGCACATCGGCATCAGCCAGAACGGCCTTGCCGATCGCAGCGGTGTCCCTCAGCCCACCATCCAGCGCATTGTCAGTGGCGACACCGATTCGCCCCGCAGTGCCACGCTCGACAAGCTGGCCAAAAGCTTCGGGGTAACCCTCGGCCAGTTTCTGGAAGGCCCACCAGCGGATGGCGGAACCGAACAGCAGAGCGTGCCGGCTCGCCACTTCGTCAAGGCAAAGCCCCACCACCTTGAACGCTTCCCCACCATGGACCAGGAAGCACCCGAATCACTGTTTGCCAACGATGGATTCGTATTGATCCCGGAGTACACCACCCAGGCGGCCTGTGGCCGCGGCTTCCTCAATGGTCACATTGAGGTAGACCGGCACTACCCCTTCCCCGAAAAAGAAGTGATCCGGCTCGGCATCAACCCCGCCAACACTTGCCTGGTTCGTGCCACCGGCAACAGCATGTTCCCCTACATCTGCGAGGACGACCGAGTGCTGCTGGATCTTTCGGTGAAGCGCATCGAAAACGGCCTGGTCTACATGTTCCTCATCGATGACGAGGCCCGCCTCAAACGCGTTCAACGCAGCTTCGGTACCGTCACCCTTACCAGCGACAACCCCAACAAGCTGCTCTACCCCGATGAAATCGTCCCGCCGAACGCGGAGATTGTTGTAATCGGCAAGGTCGTCTGGCGCGGGGGCTGACCCCTCAATAGCGCTTGGCAGAGCCCGCTTCGGCGGGCTTTTCTTTGCCCCAACCAATACACAAACGGATGAAAAATGCATTTTCGTATTGACTTGCATAATACGCATTCGTATATTTCGCTCAGCACGCACCACCGCTCTTTCACAAAATGGCACAACGAACCCCGGCGACCCTGTATGGATGCGCGTCGGCGAACCGCGCTCAACGACAGGGGCGGCACGCCGACGATGGCCTTTAGCCACATGCGCAGAAGAGATGCACGCCGCCGGGCAGCGCGCGGGCGCGCGCCAATCCGCCCCGAGTCGGCAGGCCACCGTAACGAGGCCTGTGACCCGCTGCCCGTCACGATCGGCAGCACCCCCAAACCGGTTCCCACGAGCCGTTTTCGGTGTCCAACAAAAAGCCCGCACAAGGCGGGCAAGGGATAAATCATATGTCTCAAATTACACCAACGTTTGAGCAAGTCATACAGGCTGCTCAGGAATTTAAGTATCTGCTGGACATCCAGCCCAAGGGCTCACTTTTCTACCCGGCCGGTGGTGATCCACGCGATTGCGCACACTACAAAGCCGCTGCCGAAGCTTTACGAACGGCAGAACAAGCGCTCGATCACGTCAAAAGCACCGAGCGCCCACACGAAGTGCTGGCTGTTGTCATAGTCGTTGGTGACATCGTAGCCAAGGATCGCGGCAAGGCTCCAACGTAGGCGCTCAAAGCTTTCCGATTCGCGGCCTTGGCTTTCCGCCCGAAGATCATCAAGCACTCTCATCGACGCCGCGTAGGCTGCGGCGCGCTCGAAATCATCATCAGCATCACGTGCCATATCCATGAGCCGCCTAAGTTTCTGAAGCACAAACTTGACGTCATTCATGCCGCCACCATCGTGTTGTCAATCATGTCTTGGGCTCCAATCAAAGGTTAAGACGTAGTTGGCTCGCCCCAGCGCTGCTCCTACAGCACTGGGGCACCCATTCATCATATACCGGGCGCTATTGGCCTGGCCTTGTTGCCAAACGACTATGCCAATTCACCTGGATGTGACCCTTTACATCGTAAAGAACCAGTCACTCGGTAGTGCCGAATGCTTCGGGCTCCAGCGGCCCATAACGATTGCCGATCTTTTGAATCAGGGTCTGACGATTACGCTCCAAGGCCAACCACTCGGGGGGCACTTTGATATGCCCTTGTTAGTTGAGCTCTGCTTCGTTGGCGAGCATGAACATGCGGTCCAGCACCGCGAAGAGCTGCTCGACATCTTCATCTCGAGTGAGCACTTTGCGCACATTGTTTACCTGCCGGCCTTGGTACGTGCGGCATGGATCGGGAAGGAACAGGATGGGCGGCCCCTGCATGGCACGCGGTGCAATATCGATCCACTGGCCAGCAGAGTTACACCACACCGCATGGAATTCGGCCTCGATGTAGACACCGGGGCGCTCCCAAATGGCCCAGCCATACTGAGCACGCCCGCCATGCTGACGAACCTGTGCATCAACCACCGCGAAGCGCTCGTTTTGCAGCGCGCCCTGGAGCGGAGCGCAAGGCAAATATCGCAATGCAGCCCCAGCGCCGACGATTTGTGCAGCGAATGACACCACATAGGGCTGGATCAGTTTGGGCGGCCGCACGGCAGCCTCACTAAGCCAGCAAGATCACAAGGCCAGTAACCAGGCAGCACACTGAAACCACGCACAGCCCGAGCACCAGGATGAAGAAGGATTCAGCCTCAGAAGCAGCCCGGTGCAGCAGGAACCAATACCAACGCAGCGGATTGGCGGGCAGCTTGAGCGGATGCACATTCAGCACCAGCAGCATGAGCAGAAAGCTGCCAGCCGCAATTGCCAAGTAGCTGATTGCAGCTTCCGGGGTATCAGAAGAAAAGACCGGGATAAACCGGGTACTCACGCAGGGCATGGATTTGGCAGATTATTATTCTTGAGTACGATTGAATTCTTCAATAATTTTATTCACTTTCGGCATCTGCTCTTCAATAATCCTCCCAAGCTTGGCCCCAAGATGATCCGTTAAAACCTCTTCCAAATGCCCTAGGTCATTTATTGATAATTTATCTGAAAACCCCTCAAAATCCCTACAAAAATCCTGATATTCTTCTTTGCTCATACCCCCATAAATGTCACCTTTACTTTTGCGCTCTACAAGTTCAATTTCTGCGATTTTAGTTTGATGCTTTAAATCTTCAACCATCCTTTTTGTCTTTGAGCTGCTCTTTTCCTCCGACTCCTTGAGCATCTCGATAGCACCGGCATAATCAGCTTCTTTTACCTCGATCAAACCTGTGTTGTTTTTAACAAGATCCGCATACTTATTACAGCGACTAGCATCCATCAAAGCCGCGAACCTCTCCTTCTCAATATTCATGGCTTCGCGTACTGAAAGGATTGCTTCTTGCGCAAGCACCGGCGCATATAAATCATAAGCCCGTTCCCAATGTGGCTCGCCTTCTTTCCAATCTGGGTTATTCCCCGAGCTGGCCAAGAGTCTCCGAACAGCCTGATCTATCGTTGTTGATATAGACAACTCAACCGCTCTTTTCGATAAGGGTATATCAAAAAACCATTCCGCTATCTTTTCACACTTTTCGTTCGCCTTCGCATGCCCTATCATCGGCACAACAATTGCCAAGGCCGCGAGCGCCGCAATCCAATGCTTCTTCATTTACCCCTGCCCCTGTTAAACACGAAGATCATTTCTTCGCTGTTCGATGTGTGTACACATCTTATCGGCTTCCCTCACAAGCTCCAATCGTTCCACACCCTAGCCACCCGCAGCGGTGGCCATGTGACTCAACCCCGCAAATCCCCCTAACGCGAAACAGGTGCGGGCCGCATGGCCACCGGTGCCGATGGCGATCGCTCAACCTTCAGCGAGGCCAAGAACCGGCTGCCGCCGCGATCGTCGGCCTACCCCAACGAGCGCCCAGAAGCCGGTTCGGGCGTCCAACAAAAAGCCCGCACGGCGCGGGCTGTTGGACGATCGCAGCGGTTCTGCTAATCCATATCGTCTTCGTCGTAGGTTTCCTCTTCCAAGGTGTCGACCTTGATCGGATTAAAGCTCTTGATCCAAGCCACAACCTGGGCAATTTCCTTTGAGCTTGGGTCGAGGTGGTAATCGATCTGCAAGCAATCGTTACCGTCTTCATCCAGATAGTTGTTCACCTCGGAGCTGAACTGCCAAAACCACGGGTTCTCTGCAATTTTGCTCACGGCCACCAAGTGATCCTGCGGGATGTCCAGATATTCCGTATCCAATTTCGCTTTTGGCGATGGATCGTCAGACGTGGACAGCGCCCACGCAACGTCTGCCTTCTGTTCGCCCAGCGCCATGTAGATGCTGTCGATCACCTGATACCCATCACTCCCCTCCGGGAAGGTGACCTCAACGCGAGTGCCAGCCATGCCATGCTCCTTTCGTATGGTTTTGAACTGCACACCCAAGCTATACCACCCGCATTTCCATTGCCTTAGCAAAGCTTTACCCATCTGATTTAAAAGAGAAAATTCTGTACCAATCGTTCGACGCGCCGGCAGCGATGCCCGCGCGTCTTTTTTCGCCCTCATCAGGAGCACGCCATGAGCCCTACCCTGTTACCCCTGCTGCTCAACGCAATGCGCGACCTCAGTCATGCCGTGGATCTGGCCGCCGCTGGCGAGCCGGATGCGCAAACCCGCAGCTTTATCGACAAGCACCTGCGCCACGCGCAAAGCAAGCTGGATCAGGCGCGGCTGGAACCACCTGCCACGGCCAGCGGCGCGCGGGAAGTCACCCTGGTGCTGCAGGTGCCGGCTGGCCAGCCGCTGCCGCGCGTGCAACTCGGCGCGGAAGTGTTGGGCGCCACGGTATGCGGCGGCATGATCGGCGATGCCATCGAGCAGGTGGAGCAGCTCACCGATGAGCTGGACCGGCGCCCGCCGGCGCGGCGCGTAGCGTGAGGGCGCCAGCATGATCCGCACCTTCACCGAGCACCTCACGCTGATCGATACCGGCGACGACGCCCAGTTCATGCGCCTGGCCCAGGCCTACCTCGCGCGCGGCTTTCGGATCACGCCCGCCGCGGGCGACCGCCTGGGCAAGGTGTACGACGTTCGCCGCACCATCACCGTCCGCCCTACGCCTTATCCCGCGCCGGCCGAGCGCCTCGCCGCCTGATCAGGAACCGCCATGGACCAATACGACCGCGCCAGCGAGCTGGAGCAGGCGGAGCGCGAAGCCGCCATTGCCAACGCGCGCAACGCCACCAAGCTGTACCGCAGCGATTGCATCGACTGCGGCGACGATCTGGAACCGCACCGCCTGGAATACGGCATCTGCGTGCCGTGCAAAGCCACGCGGGAGCATCAGGACAAACAACGGGGGCGGCGATGAGGCCAAGCCGTGCCGGCGGAGCACGCCAAGATCAGAAATCCCGGCTCACCAGCATGATGGGCTCTTGATCGCCGTTCCTGATCCGCTTCTCCGCCACACGCTCGATCTCGATGCGATGGAACTCAAACGCATCGATGAACGCTTGCGCGCCACCATCGGCGCCAAAGTGCTCCTGCAGCGCCTCTTCCGATACCAGGCACAGGATCTCCTCGCCATTGTGAGTGGCGTAGAAAGCCACGCCATTGCGGTCGAAATCAAAGCTGCAGCCAAGCGCAAAGCGGATTGGAGCGTTCATGGGAACTCGCATAGGGCTCGTCAAGAATGCTGACTTTATACATTCACAATGATTACTAAAAACATTCGATGTTTGTTTTTTGACGAATGGCAAGCTGCCGGGCGTACGCGACAAACGGCGTGCAAAACCGCCCCCAAAAGCATCCCTTGGGCATATCGCTTGCTACCTCAGGCAAATTTTTGATGCGGTGCACCATGGATAAATATCACTACCCACTCCAGCTGGCCGGGCTCGCGCTCGCCGCAGCAGTCGTTGTACTGACCACCCTGCTCGGCACCCGCTGGGCCTTCCTCGCCATGCCGCCACGCGATGCCAACGCCTTCTCCAGCGCCTTAGGCGTCGTCGCCTTGCTCGGCCTTTGGGTCATCAGCCTATGTCTCTACGAGGTGATCCGGGTTGGTCGCGCCGCGAAGCGGAGCCAAAAGCTTGAACCCCAAACACAGCCCACCGGTAACGCTGGCGCGTCTTCAATAGGAACAACGCCATGAACCTGAGCACTATCGCACTCACCGGCGCCAAAGGTGCCGGGAAAGACACGGTCGCGGATCACCTCGTGCGTCAGCACGGCTATACCAAGCTCGCCTTCGCCGACGCCCTGCGTGTGGAAGTAGCCACCGCCTGGGGCACCTCCACCGTTGTATTGTTGGATCGCAAGTTGAAGGAAATTCCATTGCGTGGCCTGGCGCTGAGCAACGCCACGGAAAGCGGATTTCTCGCATGGTGGCTGGAAACCACCGAGGCCTATGCCGAGCGCGCCATGGGCACCTACAGCGCAGACCAGCTCACGCTGCCACGCAGCCCACGCTGGATCACCCAGCGCTGGGGCGACTGGCGCCGCGCCCACGATCCCCAATACTGGCTCGCCCAGATGCAGGCCCAGATCGATGCCCTGCCCGGCGCACGCATCGTCATCACCGATGTGCGCACCAACCCCACACCGCACCAGTTGATCGAAGTGGATTTCATCGGGCAGCTTGGCGGCCAGCTCTGGCAGATCCGTCGGCCCGGTACCGGCAGGGGCGATGCGCACGTTACCGAGCTGCCGATTCCGGTTTCCCGGGTGGATCAGGTGATCGAGAACACCGCAAGCATCGCTGAACTGCAGCAACGGGTGGAGTCACTGCTGGCCGGAGTGCGGCAAGTGCAAGTTGAAATAGAAACCGGGGCTTAAACCCCGGTTTTCTTCAGGCTAGCGGCCAGCCTAGTAGGTTCTCTTCTTGGTGCTACCACTGCCACCGTAACCGCCCTGCTTGGAGTTCGACTTCGATTGGCGCCGTTCTTCAGCCCAGGCTTTTTCCTTCACCGTTGGCCGATCTGTATCCAGCGGTGTGCGGCGCTCCCGGGGCGGGGTGTGCGGCCGCACGATATAGGATCGGTCCGGCTCACTTTCACCATCAAAGAACTTCACGCCGGATTCGCGCCCGCCCATGCCATCCTGGTGATGCCATTCCACACGTTGTTGTGTCGTGCCTCTTCCAGGAAAGTCGTGTTGGTTCACTTGATTCCAGGTCTGTGAATCACGCGGCAGCATCACGCCTACGTCCACATCGCTTTTTGACGAGAAGGCCGTGCCTTTTTTGAAGCTGTATCCCGTCACCGAGCTGCCGGACACAATCACCGTGCCATCGCGGTTGTTCTCCGCAATGGTGCGGGTCTTGTCGCGGAAATCCTTCATGCTGGAAAAGCCCAGCGGATAGCCCTGCTCCTGCACTTGCGGGTGCACATCCAGTTCAGTAAACGGCTTTACCGAGCTGGGCATGGTGGGCTTGGGTTTCACCAGTTGCGGTTGCTGGCTGGTGGTCGGCCCCGTTTGCATGGGGCTCAGCTTCGGCGTTTCCACCTTGGGCGGCGACTGCATGGTGGTGAGCGGTTGGCTCTCCGTCGTTGTCTTGCCCGGCGAGCCTTGCATCGGGCTCAGCTTCTCCGGCTGACGCCCCTTGTCCGTCGACATAGGCGCAAGCTCGGTGCTCGTTTTCCCAGTAACGCTCGAAGGCGCCTTCTGCCAAAAGCTAGCACCGCTTTTTTGAGTGGATTTTGGTTCCAAGACAGCTCCATTTACAATAAACAACAATACGCATATCGCCAGACGAATTTCCACCCAGGCGCTGCAATTACAAGATTGCCATACCAAATGCTAAATTGTTTCAATACATATCACTAAGCAACCTACTGAGCTACAACTTCCGCATCGTGCACCTTGCCGACAAAAACCCCAGAATCGTTCATCAATGCTCTAATTTGAGAGAGGTCACCAGGCAAACCCAACTCCGATCGAACGCGCTCCAACAGATTCAAAACCAAAATATTCAATGCATTTAACTTATCTTCCACTTTTACCTCGTATTCTAATTTTTTATGCTGATACGTACTTTTCAACCCCAACAACTTCCCTTCATATTCCACAGCAAATTGGTGCTGCCTCTGAAACAACTCGTTTAGCACTTTTGCCCCTTCAATCGTCAACTGCTCATTTGCGCCTTTTTCTATTTGAATTTCTTTTAACTTACGCATTTGCTCTTCTGGAGATTTTTTTAACTCCAGCACAACTTCAATTTCCTCTAAAGCATTAACCACAGGCACACACGCGACGCGAAGTTCGCGTACAGCCGAGATGTAATTCCCTACATACAACGAAATCAATTTAACCGTTTCAGGATCGGAAGTAATAAACAATTTAGATGCAGAGGCATACATTTCCTCTATTCGGCAATCCACACCCTCATCCAACTTAACTCGCTTCGGCATGTCTAATAGAGCACCATTCGATACACTCACAGCCTCAACAAATTTTAGGAAAACATCTTTTTTCAATGCTGCATTCCTATCTAAATTCTTTTGGCCCGCATCGAATTTTAGCTGGTAAAAAAATCTTTGATTGTTGCTTCTAAGAGTAAGCCAAACACCAATCAAGGTAGCTATTGGCGTAATAATAAATTGGAAGCTAGATATTTGAAAATCAAACAGCATAAGTCTCAACTCATCCAATATTTTTAAGAGACACGAGATAGTCCAAGTTAAAAGATAAATTACCAATTCCACACATGATTCCCTCTAGAAAATATTGTGCCGGGTAAAAGGTCTATGCCCGCTTAGCATTGCACATTCCAAATAAATATAGCCGCTTGACCCCAACCCGCAACCCGGCCTATGCTCCAAGCGTCCCGAGAGGGATGGAGCGTAGAAACTCCGAAGGAACAGCGGTACCCGCACCCGAGAGCATTGCGGCTTTTTTGCGCCCGGCCGATGGGCTCGTCCTGCTACGAGCTCGTCCTGCATCCTGTTTTAATGGCCGGGAGGGCGACGGATACAACACCCGAAAGGGGAAGAAGTCCGCTCGGCTGTTCCCGAGTTTCTAACCTCCCGGCCACCTCACCGGTTGCGCGTAGAAACGCTTCCGGCGAGGCAACTCAAGTCTCGAACAGGAGCGTTCCTCATGGCTGCTTCCAGCACCGGCACACCCACACCTGCCGAATTCAATTTCACCTCCCAGAAACTGCGCGTGATCGTGCGTGATGGCGAACCTTGGTTTGTCGCCGCCGATGTTTGCGCAGCGCTTGGTATTGGCAATACCAGTGATGCATTGCGCCGACTGGACGACGATGAACAAGCCCTCGTTTCAATCGAGGGTATTCACGGAAGCGCTGGCAACCCGACCATAAACGTCGTCAACGAATCAGGCCTGTACAGCCTGATCCTCGGCAGCCGCAAGCCCGAGGCCAAGCACTTCAAGAAATGGGTGACCAGCGAGGTGCTGCCCGCCATCCGCAAGACCGGCCGTTTCGAGGCCGCCCCGGCGCCGCATAGCGAGCAACTGAGCAGCGCGGATCAGCGCAACCTGCAACGGGTGGTGTGGTGGGTGTGCGACCAGCACACGCACAACCAGGCATGGCGCCTGGCTACCTGGCAGGTGCTGCGGCAGGCGGCGGATTGCCCGGCACCGCAGCGCTTTGAAGTGCACCAGCTGCCGCTACTGGCCGGCGAGCTGCGGCGCATTCTGGAAATCTCCGAAGCGGTGCGCGAGCACTGCCGGGTGATGGAGGCCGAGGCCATTCGCCGCGTGGTGCGCGGCGGGGAACCGGCCGCCGAGTTCGTCGACACCCTGCGCGCGGCCGAGGCCGCGTGGCTCAACCAATCCCGCCCGTGGCAGCACCAGCTGCAAAGCTGGCTGCAGCAGGATCTGGCCGCGCTGGCGGAGCGCCGGCCCCCTGCCGGCAGCGACCACAGCGGCTACGCCGACCCACACGCCTGAATCCTTTTCCCCCTGCCCATGCCGTGCGCCCGCGCACCGGCAGGGGCTGTTACGCCTGGAGCAACCATGAAACGCGAACCGAGGATTGCCACACACCCTTTAGCCGCTTCGGCGACCCAACCGGTGCTTTACCGGATCAACGTGGCGGAAGCCAAACTGGGGGTATCCCGCTCAACGATCTATCGCTTGGTGAAGGATGGCCAGCTGGATCTGGTGAAGATCGGCAAACGATCCAGCGGCATCACCGCGGCGAGCATACAAGCTATGATTGAGCGGAGCCTGGGTAGCCGGTAGCAGCGGTGTCGTTTTGATGCGACGCTTTCTCGCCGTCGCAGCGAGGCCGCTGCGGGTAGCCAGATGGGTAGCTAGGTGATTTTTCAGCTACCCATCACCCAGTTAATACACTGATTTACAACGACTATCCATACCACATGCAATTCGCCACCTGGAATGTGAACAGCCTCAAGGTCCGCCTGCCGCAGGTACTGGAATGGCTGGCTAGCCGTCCCGAGCTTACCGCTCTGGCGCTGCAGGAAACCAAGCTGGAAGACCACAACTTCCCGCGTGCCGACTTCGAGGCCGCCGGGTTTCACGTTGCCTATATCGGGCAGAAAACCTACAACGGCGTGGCGATCATCTCGCGGTTGCCACTTGAGGACGTGCACTACAACATCCCTGCCTTTGCTGACGAGCAGCGGCGGGTGATTGCCGCGACAGTCGCTGGCGTGCGCTTCGTCTGCGTGTACATTCCCAACGGCCAGGCGCTCGATTCGGATAAATATCCGTACAAGCTTTCCTGGCTGGAAGCGCTGACCGGCTGGTTGCAAGCCGAGTTGCATCAACATCCCAAGCTGGTCCTCGCCGGAGACTACAACATCGCGCCGGAAGACCGCGATGTGCACGACCCGGCCAAGTGGGTGGGCCAAGTGCTGGTGTCGGAACCGGAGCGGGATGCCTTCCGCAAGCTGATGGGGCTAGGGCTTACTGACGCTTTCCGCGCGTTCGAGCAGGAGGAAAAGCTGTTCAGCTGGTGGGATTACCGGATGTATGGCTTCAAGCGCAATGCCGGCCTGCGCATCGATCACCTGCTGATCTCGGCGGCATTGGCACCGCAGCTCGTGGCCTGCGGTATCGACAAGGAGCCGCGCCGCGTCGAGCGCCCATCGGATCACGCGCCGGTCTGGGCGACGTTCCGCGCCGACTGAGCAACGCACGTTTCCCGAGCCCTGTTGAAATCGGGCACAATCGAGCCGCCTTTCGACCTGACACGATACCCGCCATGGACAAAGCCCGCCTGCTCTCCGGCAGCACCCTCTTCTGCGAATTGCGCCACGAGGAACTGACCGAGCTCGCCCAGCATGCCGAACTGCGCGAAACCCGCCCCAAGCAGGTGGTGGTGCAGCAGGGCAGCAGCGGCGACGAGATGTACGCGGTGCTGCGTGGCCGGCTCAAGGTCAGCCGTAATACCGACGATGGCCGCGAGGCTACGCTGTGCATCCTGGAAGCGGGTGAAGTGTTCGGTGAGATCGCCATGCTCGACGGCGGCGTGCGCAGCGCCAGCGTCGAGGCACTGGAAAGCTGCGAGCTGTTGGTGCTCAAGCGCGATGCGGTGCTGCGCCATCTGGAATCGCACCCCAAGGTGATGCGTGCGCTGATCGATGCGCTGTGTCAGCGCCTGCGTGCCGCCGATGACCTGCTGCAGGACCTGCTGTTCCTCAACCTGCCCGAGCGGCTGGGGAAGATGCTGCGCCAGCTGGGCGACGCACATGGTGATCGTCAGGCCGATGGCTCGGTGCTGATCGACCTCAAGCTCACCCAGCAGGAAATCGCCAACCTGGTGGGTGCCAGCCGCGAATCGGTGAACAAGCAGCTCAACGCCTGGATCGAGCAGGGCTGGGTGGCGCAGGAGCATGGGCACATCCGGCTGATCGCGATCGAGCAACTGCCCGGCTAAGCCCTTGCCAGCAGCAACGGCAGCAGTTGCGGCAAGGCAGTCACGCTGGTCACACCCGGCGGCACGGGCGCCGCAGACGGATTGAACCAGATCGCGGCAAGGCCGTTGCGGCGCGGCGCCAACACGTCCTGCTCCAGCGGATCCCCGACCATCATCAGCCGCTCGGCCGGTACCCGCAACGAGGCGGAGACTGAGGCCCAGAAGCGCCCATCGGCCTTTCTTATCCCAAGCTAGGTGTAGCAGAACACCGTCGCCATATGGCGCAGCAGGCCGACGCGTTGCAATGCATGCTCGATCTCCGGCCGACGCGATATGCTGGCATTGGTCGCCACCGCTACCCGGTAGCGGGAAGACTGCACCGCCAGTGTCTGCTCGGCGCCCGCGATCACTTGTACCTCCAGCTACCACGCCATTGAGACATGCGGCTCTGCTCCGACATCAGCGTGCCACCCCAGTCGAAGAGCACGGTATCGGATGTAGTCGGATTCACGACTCGCGCTCGAGCACCGGGGCTGCAGTCGCAGGTGCCGGGTAGCGCTGCCGGAAGGAAAAGGCGGCCGGGCTCGGACCTTCACGTTGCAGCAGGGAGAGTCGTTCGGCCGCTTCGTTCACCGTCGGCACATGCCCCGCCGGGATCCACCACAGCACCATGTGTGCCTCGCGCATCGCCGCAAACCAGTCACGACGGCGGCGCATAATCTCGGTGTGACTGGATCGGTAGACGAAATCGGCCAGCGCCTCGGCATCGGTCCAGACGGACATATTGACGAGCACATCGTCGCCATACGGGCGCAGCGCCGTGGCATCGCCGGTGTCGTCCTTGAGCCGCCAGACGAAGCCGGGCGATTGCTCCGCCAGCGTATTGACCTGATCGAGATTGGCGACGAAATCGGTGAGCTGCGGCGAATCGAGCGGAGCCAGCAAAGTGGCGATGTTCAGCTGGGCGAGATGGTGGGACATGAGCGGCTCCGATGTGCATCGTCCCGCCCGTTTTACCACGTACCGCTGCAGAAAGTCAGCAAATTGAAAGCAGGCCGGCTCAGCGCTGCGCCACCTTGTTCACGGCGCCGGGCTGCCAGTCGTAGTTGCTCTTCCACGCGTCGTACACGAGGTTGGGATACTCGGCGCGCCCCAGGCTGCCGTTGTAGCGGCCGAGCGCGCGAAACAGGTCGCCCTTCTCGATATCAAGGTAGTGCCGCAGGATGGTACAGCCGTAGCGCAGGTTGGTGTGGATGTCGAACAGGCTCTGATCCGTGCTGCCGATCAGGCGTTGCCAGAACGGCATCACCTGCATCAGCCCGCGTGCCCCCACCGGGCTGAGCGCATAGCGGTTGAAGCGGCTTTCTACGTGGATCAGCCCAAGCACCAGCTGTGGATCAAGGCCAGCGCGGGTGGCTTCGTAATGCACCGCCACCAGCAAGCGGCGGCGCGTGAATTCGTCCGGGATGCGCTTCTCCAGCCGCTCCGACATCTCGGCGAGCCAAGCATCGCCTTCAGCGGCGCTGGCGAAAATCAACCTTGGCTGGGCGCCGTCGGAGATCGAGCGTTGCATCGTCGATTGCACCGACGACGACAACGCCTCTTCGCGTTGGGCACCCGCCCAGGCATAGGCGGTCAAGAACGCCAGAAGAACGGCAAGGAAACGAGGCAACTTCATGATTTAACGCAGGAAAACGAACGATACGCTGCGAATGTAAGCGAGCCCGACATCGCGGTCAACGTGCCGGGCCTGCCATCAGGCCAATTTGGTCTTCAGCGCAACCACAGCATCGGCGAGCGCGAGCTTTTCCATCTCGCCGCCAGCACGCGCCACATACTCGATCATGCCCTCGGCTAGACCCTTGTCGCCAATGGTCACCCGATGCGGGATGCCGATCAGCTCCATGTCGGCAAACATCGAGCCGGGGCGCTCGTTGCGATCGTCCAGCAACACGTCGACACCGGCGGCCTGCAGCTCGGCGTAAAGCTGGTCGGCTGCCGCCTTGACCGCGTCCGAGCGGTGGTAGCCGACGGCGACCACGGCGAGCGCGAACGGCGCCAGCGCAACCGGGAACTTGATGCCACGCTCGTCGTAATTCTGCTCGATGGCGGCGCCAACGATGCGGCTGACGCCGATGCCGTAGCAACCCATTTCGAAGGGCTTCAACTGGCCGTCGACATCAGTGAAGGTGGCGCTCATTGCTTCGGAGTACTTGGTACGCAGCTGGAACACGTGACCAACTTCGATGCCACGACACAGCGCCAGCACGCCCTTGCCGTCCGGGCTGGCATCGCCGGCGACGACATTGCGCACATCGGCGACGACATCGGCCTCGGGCAGATCGCGGCCCCAGTTCACGCCGGCGATGTGGAACTTCGGCTTGTTGGCGCCGCACACCCAGTCGCTCATCGCGGCAACGGTCCGGTCGGCAATGATGCGGGTACCAGCCGGTGCGCCGACCGGGCCGAGGAAACCCGGCGGGCAGTTGAAGGCGGCGCGGATTTCCTCCTCGGTAGCGAAGCGGAAGCCGTCCATGCCCTCCACCTTGCCGAGTTTCACTTCGTTCAAGCTGTGATCGCCACGCAGCAGCACGATCACCAGCTTGCCGCCGGCATCGACCAGCGCGATCAGCTTGACGGTCTTCACGATCGAGATGCCCATCAGCTCGGCCACCTGCTCACAAGTGGTTTGCTTCGGGGTGTCGACATCGCGCAGCGCTTCGCTGGCCGATGCGCGCGGCGCGGTCGGGGCCAGCGCCTCGGCCAATTCGACGTTGGCGGCGTAGTCCGAATCCGGGCAATAGGCCAGCAAGTCCTCGCCGGCATCGGCGAGCACGTGGAATTCATGGCTGCCCGAGCCGCCGATGGCGCCGGTATCGGCGGCCACCGCGCGGAAAGCCAAGCCCAGGCGGCTGAACACGTTGGAATACGCCTGGTACATCTTGCTGTAGCTCGCCTGCAGCCCTTCGAAGCTGGCATCGAACGAGTAGGCATCCTTCATCACGAATTCGCGCGCGCGCATCACGCCGAAACGCGGGCGGATCTCGTCGCGGAACTTCACCTGCACCTGGTAGAAATTCACCGGCAGCTGTTTGTAGCTGCGCAGCTCCAGCCGGGCGATGTCGGTGATCACTTCCTCGTGGGTCGGGCCGAAGCAGAAGTCGCGCTCATGCCGGTCCTTGATCTTCAGCATCTGCGGGCCGAACAGCGCCCAGCGGCCGGTTTCCTGCCATAACTCCGCAGGCTGGATGGTCGGCATCAACAGTTCCTGCGCACCAGCCTTGTTCATCTCGTCGCGCACCACCGCTTCCACCTTGCGCAGCACCTTGAGCCCCAGCGGCATCCAGGTATAGAGGCCGGAGCCCAGCCGCTTGATCAGGCCGGCGCGCAGCATCAGCTTGTGCGAAATCAGTTCCGCCTCGGCGGGCGCTTCCTTGAGGGTGGAGAGATAGAGTTGGGAGGTACGCATGACGATGGGGCGCAGGTTGGCATCAAACCGCGCATCTTATCATCGCCGGCCCTCGCGCTGGGCCGCAGGCGGGCGTGGCGTACCGGCGAAACGACGCCGTCAGCGCGACAGGCAGGCGGCGAGACCGTCGCGAACCGCCGCCGCGATGCGCTGGCGGGTACCGGGCTGCGCCAGCGTCAATGCATCGCGCTTGTTGACGATGACGCCGGCTTCGAACAGCACTGCGGGCATGGTGGCGCCTCGCAGCACCGCGAAATCGGCGTCGTAGATGCCGAGCGCCGCATCGCGCAGCGGCCGATGCTCGCCTGCCACGCCTTCTGCGTGATGCAACGTCCGCGCGAAGCCTTGCGCCGCCAGCGTTTGCGATATCGCACCGGCGCAGCGGGCACTCTCAGTCAAGCGCGGATGCTGCGGAAACACATAGAACGAGTAGCCCGAGTGGTCGCCTTCGTAGCGCTCGACC
Source organism: Chitinolyticbacter meiyuanensis (assembly GCF_008033135.1). NCBI lineage: Bacteria > Pseudomonadati > Pseudomonadota > Betaproteobacteria > Neisseriales > Chitinibacteraceae > Chitinolyticbacter > Chitinolyticbacter meiyuanensis. The sequence continues at coordinate 1,590,320 of NZ_CP041335.1, read as the reverse complement.
CCTTGGTAGCGCCAGGTGCGCAGGAACTGCGGCTGGGCCGAATCGTGATGAACGGAGAGAAAGAACTCGGCGCCGCCAGCCGCCGCCATTGCGGGCCGATCACGCAGGCTGGTGGCATCGCCATCGGCGCCGATCAGCAGCACGAGGTGGCCGGCGCCACGCAGTGCGCGAGCAATCTCCTGCGCCAGCGCACGGTTGTAGCTGAACTCGGTTTCGCCGTAGCTGCTGGTGGCGCCGGGCGCACTCAGCGAATGACCGACATCGACGGCAATGGTCGCCGCCGTGGCGCTACCAGCCAACAACACGCCGGCCAGCGCGCCGACGGCGCGGTGGTGCCGGTTATTCGCCGTTCTGCCCGGCATCGGCAACCTTGGCGAGCGCGGCATCGTCGGCAGCCTGCTTCATCTCGGCTCGCTTGACCGCGAGCTTGGGCCGCAGCACGTTCATCATGATCACATCGCGCAGCCACATCAGCAGGAACAACCACGCCAGCAGCGCCACCACATAGGACAGCGAGTTGGTGCGCATGCCCGGCTGAAACTGCTCGATCAGCGGATTGATCACAAACTGCACACTGCCAATCACGGCGATCAGCAGGAACAGCGTGGAAATCGCCCGCTCCTTGATGAAGGTGCCGCGCAGCAGCATCCGCTGCTCCCACCGGGTCAAACCGGCGAGCTCAGGCATGTCGTCGGCACGAAAATAGAAAGGCATGGTCCACTCCTTGCAAAACCCGGCCGCAGTTTCCCGGCGGCCCGGACAAAAAGCAAGCCGACCGCCCGGCGGCGGCTTGGTTCCGATCACCCGGCTGTTGTGATGGCGATGGATCGACTAACATCGCCGCTTGTGCCCGCAGAGGCCAAGACGCGCGCATTGCGCCGCGCTCGCCAGAATCAAGGAGGATGCTTATGCCCCGCTTTGCCCCCATCGCAGCCGTGCTGCTCTCGGCCGTGCTCGCCCATGCCAACGAGGCACCGACGCCCACGCCGGCCCCCGGCTTGCCCCGTCTCACCCCCCCAGAACTCGCCATCAGCCTGACCGAGACCGTCTACCTGCCGGCTCAGGTATCGCTGCTGGAGCATCATGGCCGGCTCGCCGGCAAGCTCGCCGCGCTGTGCGAAACCCCGTCGCCGGAACGGCTCGCCGCCGCGCGCGAGGCCTGGATCGCTGCGGACCAGTCCTGGCGGCGCCTGGACAGCGTGCGCATGGGCCCCAGCCGGCAGGACGAGACCGTGCAGCAATTCGACCCGTGGCCGCTCGATCTCGCCGCGCTGCGCGCCGCCATGGACAAGGTGCCGGACGATCCGACCTCGCCGCAGGCGCTCGCCCAGTCGCGCGAGCTGAAACAGGGCCTGCCGGCGCTCGAATACCTGCTGTTCGGCAATGCCGAGCCCACCAAAGCGCCACTCGCCGCCAAGAAGATCGACGCCACCTGCCGCTTCAGCGTCTGGGTGGCCGCCGGCCTCGCCCGCCGCGCGCAGGAGCTGATCTACGAATGGCAAGGCATCCGTCGCGGCCTCAACTACGACCTCTCATACCCGCGGCCCTTCCTGTCCGAATCGCTGACCCGCGCCCACGCCGGGGTGAAGGAGTTGTCAGGCTGGAAGCTGGCCACCTCGGTCAGCAAGCCGGCACGGCAGGATTTCCCGGACTGGCGTTCCGGCCAGAGCCGCCAGAGCATCAGCGCCGGGCTCGATACCGTGGAACGCGTGCTGCTCGGCGCCGCTGGCGGTGCTGGTTTCGAGGAGTTCCTGCTGACCCGCGGCAAGCATGAGGTGGTGGACGAATTGAAGGCCAAGCTGGCACAGGCACGCATCGCCGTCGCCGCCCTGCCGGACGACCTGGTCAAGGCCGCCGCCGAGCGCAAGCAGGCAAGCCAGCGCCTCACCGAACTGGCGGATTTCATCGCCGGCCCGTTTGCCGAAGCCTTGGCACTGCCACTGCAAAAATAGGCGCAACCCATCGCCCCAAAGCCCACGGCATGCCGTGGGCTTTTTCATGTCACCGTCCGGCAATTGCACGGTCATCGATGACCGCAGCAAATCGTCTATACGTCACAACCTTGTCATTTCTCCGCCTTAAGGTGCCGCGCCACAAGGAGGAGAACAACCATGCTCACACGCAATGCCTGCGCGGTGCTGTTCACGCTATGCGCCAGTCTTGCTTGCGCCGACATCACGGTCGGCCTCGTGGTCACCCGCAGCGAAGCCGAAACGCTGTCGCGCTGGCAGCCAGTGCTCGACGACCTTGCAGTGGCTACCGGCGAGCCGGTCAGGGCTGTGGCGCTGGAAAACTACGACGCCCTGGTCGAACGGATGAAGCGGGGCGAGGTGCAGGTGGCGCGCATGGGCAACCGCCAGGCGCTGCAGGCGGTGGAAAACGCTAACGCGGAAGTGTTCGGCAGCCTGGTGATGGCGGGCGGCGTCGAAACCTACCAGTCGCTGCTGCTGACACGGCGTGGTGGTGATCTCGATACGCTGGTGCAGATCATCAGCCTGGGCCAGCGCGGCAGGCTGCGCTTCGCCGGCGGCAAGCCCAGCTCGTTCTCCGGCTTTTTGCTGCCGCAATACCTGGCCTTTCTCAAGGCCAATATCCTGTTCGAACAGCACTTCAAGTCAGTACAGACCGGTAGTCACAAGGACAATTTCCTGGCGGTTGCCCGCGGTGAAGTCGACGTCGCCACCGGCAACACCGACGACCTGACCCAGCTACGGCAACAGTTTCCCATCGAGTTCGGCCGGGTGCAGATCGCCTGGCGCTCACCCGGCTACACCTTCGATCCGCTGGTGGTCCGCCGCGACCTCACGCCGCTGCGGCGGCAGAAGATCGTCTCCTTCTTCCTGCGCTACGGCCGCGATGGCGCCAACGCGGCAGTGCAGCGGCAAAAGCTGCTGGCCGCCGACAACCTCGCCGGCTTTCGCATATCGGATAACCGGCAGCTGCGGCAGGTATCGGATCTGCAGCTGTTCCACGACTTGTTCCGGCTGATGCTCGATACCCATCTCGCGCCGACTGAGCGCGATGCGCAGGCCAAGCAGCATTACCGGCGCCATGCCCGGCTGATCGCGCTGCTCGGTGGCGCGCGCTGAGGAAACCGCTTTCCGACTTGTCATGCTGTTGTCACACCAGCGCACTACCCTCCCGGCTTTCGTAAGTTTTGGGGAGTGGTCATGCGTGCTCTGCTTGCGCTCTGCTTTGCCCTGATTGCCTCACTGGCCCATGCCGATGTGGTGCTGGGGCTGGTAGCCAATCGCAGCATCGAGGAGACCCAGCTTGACTGGGAACCGATCGCCGAGGATCTCGCGCGCCGGCTCGGCGAGCCGGTGCGCGTGGTGGCAAGCAAGGACGAGGCCGAACTGCTGCGTGCCCTGAAGGCCGGCGAGATCGATGTGCTGCGCGGCAGCACCCAGCTCGCATTGCAGGCGGTGGAAGGTGGCAGCGGCGACATCTTCGCCCGGCTGGTGCTGACCGGCCGCATCGCCGAATACCGCTCGCTATTGCTGGTGCGGCAGAACGGCCCCGCCACGCTGGACGAACTGCTCAAACGCAGCGGTCAGCTGCGCTATGCCAGCGGCAGCCCCGGTTCCACCGCCGGCAGCCTGATCCCCGGCTACCACGCCTTCGCCCGCAACAACGTACTGCCCGAGCGCTTTTTCAAGAGCGTGACCACCGGCAACAGCGAGGACCGCTTTCGCGCCCTGGTGGAGAACCGCACCGACGTGGCCACCAGCAACAGCGACGATCTGATCAAGCTCGCCGAGAAATACCCGCGCGATTTCAAGCAGGTGCGCGTGCTGTGGGAGTCGCCGAAGTTCTCCTACGATCCGCTGGTGCTGCGCCGCGGCCTGTCTGCCGGCAAGAAGGAGAAGATCACCCGCTTCTTCCTCGACTACGGCCGCAAGGGTATGGAGGCAACGCGTGAAAAGGAGCGGCTCTATTACGCCGACCAGCTCGACGGCTTCCTCGCCTCGAGCAACCGCCAGCTGCGCGAAGTAACCGACCTACAGCTTTACGACGCGCTGTTCCGGCTCACCTTGGAAGAGAAACTCGCCGCAGCCGCCCGCGCCGAGCGCGAAAAATCGCTATACCGCCGCTACGATCAGTTGATCGCGCTGCTGGGCGGCGCTCGCTGAACACCTGACCATGCTTTGAACATGACGCTTGCTTACCAGAGCACCGTCTCCTCACAGCCCCGCCGCAAGCGGGGCTTTTTTTCATTGCGCCGCCGCAAAAGTCAACCGCATGTGGCGCTGGGAATTTCTCCAATTGCCCAAGCCCTCGCAGCCCGGAAAATCTATCCCTTTGAAACGTCAGGTCTTTATATTCATGTCCAGCGACAACAATCGGGCGAACTGGGGCTCCAAGCTCGGCTTCATCCTCGCCGCCGCCGGCTCGGCCGTCGGCCTCGGTGCCATCTGGAAGTTTCCCTATGTGGCCGGCAAGAACGGCGGTGGCGCTTTCCTGATCGCCTACCTGGTGTGCGTGTTCACACTTGGTATCGCCCTGTTGCTGGCCGAGATGGTGATCGGCCGCACCGCCAAGAAATCGGCCACCACGGCCTTCCGCGATCTCAAGGGCGGCCTGTGGCCATGGGCCGGGCGACTGTCGGTGCTGTGCGTGTTCATCATCCTCAGCTACTACTGCGTGGTCGGCGGCTGGACCGTGGCCTACATCGGCCGCTCCATCACCGGCGAAGCAATCACCGCCGATACCGCCCTGCTCGCCAGTGCCTTCGGTAGCTTCATCGCCAGCCCGGCGCAGGCACTGGGCTACACCGCTATCTTCCTTGGCCTCACCGTTGCCGTGGTGCTAGGTGGCGTGGAAAAGGGCATCGAGCGGATGAGCAAGGTGCTGATGCCCGCCCTCTTCGCGCTGATGCTGCTGTTGATCGCGCGCGCGCTGACGCTGCCAGGCGCCATCGACGGCGTGCGCTATTTCATCACCCCGGACTTCTCCAAGATGACATCGGCCATGGTCGTCGACGCACTGGGCCTGGCGTTCTTCTCACTGTCGATCGGTGGCGGCATGATCATCGCCTACGGCTCGTATGTCTCGAAGGAAACAAAGCTGGTCGGTGCCACGCTGTGGGTATCGACGCTGGCTACACTGGCCTGCGTGCTCGCCGGGCTGATGGTGCTGCCGGCGGTATTCGCCTTCAACGTCGACCCGGCCGCCGGCCCCGGCCTCACCTTCATCACCATGCCGGCCATCTTCGCGCAGATGCCGGGCGGCCAGCTGTTTGCCGTCGCCTTCTTCCTGTTGCTGCTGTTCGCCGCGCTGACCTCGTCGGTGTCCATCCTTGAGCCCATCGTCTCCTTCCTGATCGACGAATTCGGCATGACTCGCCGCCCCGCCACCTTCGCGGTCGCCATCGCCAGCTTCATCGTCGGCATTCCCGCCGCGCTGTCGTTCGGGCCGATGGCCGATACGCTGTTCTTCGGCAAGAATGCCTTCGACCTGATGGACTACGTGGCCTCCAACGTGATGATGCCGGCCGGCGGCCTGCTCGCCGCGTTGTTCGTCGGCTGGGCGATCTGGCCGCGGGTGAAGGACGAGCTCGCAGCCGAGGGCGCCAGTGCCGTGCTGCCGGCCTTCCGCGTGGTGTGTGCGGTCGTGGCGCCCATCCTCATTGGGGTGATCTGGGTGCACAACCTGTAGCCTGCGGTGCAAACCGATCAATGGCCGGCTTCAAGCCGGCCATTTTGCTGACGCTGTACGCGACCCGCCATCGGCTGTGCCTATAGTGCAGCAAGCGTTTTCCCCGTAAGGATCATCGTATGCGCAAGCTAAGCCCCTGGTTGCTGCTGTGCCTCTGGCTGACCTACAGCCTGGCGGCCCTGGCCTGGCTCGAACCGGCATCTCCGGTGTTTTGTCGGGCTCTGCAGGAGGCACGCCCATGAACGCGCACAACACCGTGGTCACCCGCAAGATGGCTGCGCTGCGGCGCGAAGCCGACCGCTGGATGCTGCAGACCTTGGCGGCACTCACAGCGGTCTCGCTCTGTCTCGCGCCGTGGTATGGCACTTGGCTGGCCGCGCTGCTGATCGCGCTACCGACGCTCGGCGTCGCGTGGTGGCTCTACCGCAATGCTGGCGGGCAGCTGGTGTGTCGCCTAGCGATGGCCGCGGCGCTGATGGTGTTCTCGGCACTGTTGATCCACCAGGCGCGTGGGCTGATCGAGATGCACTTCTCGGTATTCGTGCTGCTTGCCTTCCTGCTGTACTACCGGGACTGGAAGCCGCTGGTCACCGGTGCCGTGGTGATCGCCGTGCATCATGTGCTGTTCGCCGTGCTGCAAGCGCAAGCAGTTCCGGTCTATGCGTTCGCGCAGAACTGGACGCCGACCATCGTGATCATCCATGCGGTATTCGTCGTGGTGGAAACGGCGGTGCTGGTGCTGCTGGCGATGCGCATGCGCGCCGAATCGGTGGAAGCTGCGGCCATCCAGGCCTTGGCGGAAGTAATCGCTTCGGGTGACCTGTCGACCGAGATCGATACCGAGGGCGGCATGACGCCGGTGTTCCGCACCGTGCTGAAGATGCAGACCAGCCTGCGCACGCTGATGACCGAGGTCAGCAGCGAATCGGACCGGCTGGATCACGACAGTCGCCAGCTGGCGCAGAGCACGGCGCAGGTGGCGGGCAACGGCAAACAGGTGGCCGATGCTGCCAGCGCGATCGCCCGCGCGGTGGACGAAATGCTGGCCCGGATCGATGCCATCGCCAGCGAAGCAGACCGTAGCGCGCAGCTCACCCGGGACGCCGAGCAACGTGCGCGCAGTGGCGGCACAGTGATCCACCGCACCGTCGACGAGATCCGCGCCATCGGTGCTTCGGTGTCGCGCAGCGGCACCACGCTGGACCTCTTGGGCGAGCAGACCGGGCGCATTTCCGGTGTGCTCGACGAGATCAAGGAGATCGCGGCGCAGACCAATCTGCTAGCACTGAATGCGGCCATCGAGGCCGCGCGGGCCGGTGAGCAGGGCCGCGGTTTCGCCGTGGTGGCGGACGAAGTGCGCAAGCTCGCCGAGCGCACCACCCAGTCCACGGCGCAGATCCAGACCATGATGCACGACGTGCACGCCAGCCGCGATGCAGCACTGGCCAGCATGGACGAGGCACGCCGCCAGAGCGACGCCGGCATGGCACTGGCAGCGGAAGCCAGCGGCGTAATCGACGCCATCAACGACGCAGCCCAGCAGGTGACAACGGTGGTCGGTCATATCTCGGCAGACCTCGATCAGCAGGCGCAAGCCACCCGGCAGATCTCCGGCCATGTCGATGCCGCTGCCGGCGCTGTGGGGCGCAACAGCGCCACGGTGCACGAAACCGCGCAGCTGGCGACCGACATCGAGGCAGCGGCCGGCGACCTGCGCAACGCGATCCAGCGTTTCCGCGTGAGCTGAGCGTGCCCGGGATGTGACGAATGCCTTGGTCAAGCCATGACTGCCAAGGCACAATCGCGCCGTGCATACGCTCGACCCACTCGGCCATATCGCCACGCCCTTTCCCGACAAGTTCGGCATTCCACGCCAGCCGCGACTGGCGCCGCATGCGCGCGGCGTGCTGAAGCTGTTGCCGCCGTACGACCGGGAGGAAGCAGTACGCGGTCTGTCGGCGTTCTCGCACCTGTGGCTCACCTTCGTGTTCCATCAGGTCCACGGCCGCTGGCAGCCGACGGTGCGCCCGCCCCGCCTGGGCGGCAACACGCGGGTTGGCGTATTCGCCAGTCGCAGCCCGTTCCGCCCCAATGGCCTCGGGCTGTCGCTGGTCGAGCTGCTCGAAATCGACACCCGCCAGGGCGTGACGCTGACGCTGGGTGGCGTCGACCTGGTCGACGGCACCCCCATCGTCGACATCAAGCCCTACATCCCCTACGCCGAGAGCGTGCCCGATGCACGCGGTGGCTTCGTCGATGGCACGCCCACCACGCTGCCGGTCGCGTTCGCGCCGGCGGCCGAAGCCACGCTCACCGCACTGGGGCCACGCGCAGCCGAGCTGCGCGCGCTGATCAGCGAAGTGCTGGCGCAGGATCCCCGGCCCGCGTACGCCGACGATGCGGCCCGCGTCTACGGCGTACGGCTCTACGAATTCGACATCAAGTGGCGCTGCGACGATGGCGGCGCCCAGGTCCTGAAACTGGATATCGCATGAATCGCCGTTCCGCCCTTGCCGCCCTCCTCCTCACCGGCTGGCTGGCCGCCTGCACCACCACGCCGAGCGAAAAACAATCGGCCACGCAGCCAACGCCGGTGCCACTGCCCAAGCCGCTGCCGCAGCTCAAGGTCGGCATCGCGCTCGGCGGTGGCGCGGCCAAAGGCTTTGCCCATATCGGCGTGATCAAGATGCTGGAAGCCAATGGCATCAAACCGGCCGTCGTGTCCGGCACCAGCGCCGGCAGCGTGGTCGGTGCGCTGTACGCCTCGGGCATGGATGCCTTCCAGCTGCAGGAGCAATCGTTCAGCCTCGACGAGAGCCGCATCCGCGATGTCAGCCTGCTCTCCGGTGGCCTGGTGCGCGGCCAGAAGCTGCAGGACTACGTGAACGAGCTGGTGAAGCAAAAGCCGATGGAGAAGTTCGCCAAACCGTTCGCCGCCGTCACCACCGAATTGGAAACCGGCCGGCGCACAGTGTTCGTCAAGGGCAACGCCGGCATGGCAGTGCGTGCCTCCTCCAGCATTCCCGGCGTATTCGAGCCGGTGCTGATCAACGGCAAACGCTATGTCGACGGCGGCGTGGTCAGCCCGGTACCGGTCGATGCCGCGCGCCAGCTTGGCGCCGATTTCGTCATCGCCATCGACATCTCGTCCAAGGCCACCGGCACGGCGCCTTCCAACATGCTGGGCATCGTCAACCAGGCCATCATGATCATGGGCCAGAAGCTGGGCGAACAGGAGCTCGCCCGCGCTGATGTAGTGATCCGCCCACGCGTGGGCAAGATCGGCCCCGCCGATTTCGACCAGCGCAATGTCGCCATCCTCGAAGGCGAAAAGGCCGCGCTGGCGCTGCTGCCGGTGATCAGGCAGAAGATGCAGGACAAGCAGAAACAGCTGGTCACTCAGTAGCGCCGCTGCCATCGGACATTTTGCCGATGGCACGGCGAACCAGGATGCGCCAGGCTGTTCTACCTTGTAGCTATGCACAAGGAGACCCGCCATGTACCAGCTCGTCCTGATCCGCCACGGCCAATCCGCGTGGAACCTCGAAAACCGCTTCACCGGCTGGGTCGACATCGACCTGACCGAGCAAGGCATGATCGAAGCGCGCCGCGCCGGGCAACTGCTGCGCGAAGCCGGCTTCCATTTCGATGTGGCCTACACCTCGGTGCTGAAGCGGGCCATCCGCACGTTGTGGCTGGCGCTCGACGAGATGGACCAGATGTGGATTCCGGTGATCAATTCCTGGCGACTGAACGAGCGCCACTATGGTGCGCTGGCGGGGCTCAACAAGGCTGAGACCGCCGCCAAGCACGGCGCCGACCAGGTATTGCTCTGGCGCCGCAGCTACGACGTGCGCCCTCCGGCGATGAGTACGGATGATCCGCGCACCTCGTTCGACGACCCGCGCTATGCCAGCGTGCCGCGTAGCGAGATTCCGCTGACCGAATGCCTGAAGGATACTGTCGCCCGCGCCTTGCCGTTCTGGCACAGCGACATCGCCCCAGCCATCCGCGCCGGCCGCCGCGTGGTGATCAGCGCACACAACAACTCGCTGCGCGCGCTAATCAAATACCTCGACGACGTCAGCGAAACCGACATCGTCGGCATCGAAATCCCGAATGGCCTGCCGCTGGTCTATGAGCTCGATGCCGATCTCAAGCCGATCCGCCACTACTACCTAGGCAATGACGCCTAGCACAGTCCGGCAGCAGCAACCTTAAGCAACGGCTTTGAGGATCGCCACGTAGCGGCGCACTACGTCCGCAAAGCCGTATTGCAACGCTTCCACGGTCAGCGCATGGCCGATGGAGACTTCCTCGATGCCTGGAATACGCACGAAGTTGGCAAGGTTGTCGAGGTTGAGGTCGTGTCCGGCGTTGAGCCCCAGCCCCAGCTCGCGGGCACGGGCGGCGGCGGCGGCGTGCTTATGCCATTCGCCGAGCCACTCGCCCTGCTCGTAGCCGTGGGCATAGCCCTCGGTATAGAGCTCGACCCGGTCAGTGCCAGTGGCCGGAGCGGCGTCGATCTGGGCAATATCAGGGTCGACGAACAGGCTGACACGAATGCCGGCCGCCTTCAGCTCGGCGACGATGGGCGCGAGCCTGGCGGCATCGCGCACAATGTTCCAGCCGTGATCGGAGGTGAGCTGGCCCGGTTCGTCCGGCACCAGCGTGCACTGCTGCGGCCGGGCGGCCAGTACCACATCGAGGAACTGTCGGTCCGGATAGCCCTCGATATTGAGTTCCGCACCGGGAAAGCGCTCGACCACGGCCTTGAGCGCCGCCACATCCGCATAGCGGGCATGACGTTGGTCAGGACGTGGATGAATGGTGACGCCTGCGGCCCCGGCTTCCAGTACCAGCGCCGCAAAATGGACGATGCTGGGGTAATCGCGACCGCGCGAGTTGCGGATCAGCGCGATCTTGTTGAGATTGACGGAAAGCAGGGTCGGCATGGCGGCGATCAGGCGACAAAGCGCGTATTGTCGCCGCCTTCCCGCCGCGGGGCCAGTATCAGTTCATTGCAAAACCCGGTGCTCAGGCTTCGATCTCGTCGCGCAGCTTGCGGCACCACGCCGGATCGAACTTGTCCTCGGGCGTGGTTTCACAATGCCAGCGCACCGAGCCATCCTCCTGCACCACTGGCGAGAACACCACGCTGTAGTCGCGCATGTTCGACTTGGTCGAAGTCACCGTCACCACGTAGTCATCGTCGAAATCCACCTTGGTGCTCGCAGCGGTCTTGAAGCGCTGATCGAGATCCTCCAGCGTATCGATCACCTCGTCACTCGTGGCAGCGCGGTGCTCCAGCAGCTTGAGCAACTGGCGGCTGTCCTGCTCCATCACCTTTACCTCGGCGCGGCGCGTGTATTCCGCATATTGCGGGATGGCGATCGCAGCAAGGATGCCGATCACTGCGACCCCCACCAGCGGCAGGACAACTGCCAGCACGATGATGGTGACCACGTTGTTGGTACCGGGCTTGCGCATCACCACGGTGCCCGACACCAGATCGTGCAGTGCCTGCTTGCGTCGGGTGAACGGCTGGATCAGGTAGCCGATATAAAGCGTGATATTGGACAACGCATGGGCAAACCAGCGACCAGTTGCGCGGCCCAGTCCAATGCGCGCGCCGGTGCCGTCGGTCACATAGAGGCCAACCGCCCGCTTGCCGAGCGAGGCCTGTGCGCTGCTCGCTTCCTGCAACGCGAAATAGGCCCAGCTCAGCCCGAACATCAACAGATAGCCGACAGCCATGAAACCGATGGCCGCCGAGCCGCCATCGACTGCGTCACCGAGCGCGGCAGCCGAAATGCCCATGGCGATGGCAACGACGATGAACACCACCCAGCTCGCCATCCCCAGCACCATGCCGTCGATGGTCAGCGCGGCAAAGCGGGCCCAGAAGCCGGCGGGCTCGGGCTGGCCTGGATCCGTCGGTACGGACACGGCAGCGGGAACGGGGGTAGGCAAGGGTGGCAGCGGCTGGGTTGGGGCGTCGAGCGACATGGTTTTCCTCGTGGGCAATGGCCAAGAAAAAACCGAACCCGCAGGTTCGGTTTCTCCCGGACGGATGACGCCATTATGACGTCATCACAACAGCAGTAAAGCTGCTGTCAGTACTGCGCCACAACTCAGTCCAGCGCCGCGAAGATCTGGTCGCGGATCTGCTCGACGTCGCCGACACCGTTCACCTTCACATACTTGGGCGCCTTGGCTTCGCCGGAGGCGGCGAGCTTACCGTAGAAGCTCACCAGCACTTCGGTCTGCTCGTGGTACACGGCCAGACGCTTCTTCACTGTTTCTTCTTCGTCGTCCGCGCGCTGGATCAGCTCTTCGCCGGTAACGTCATCACGACCTTCGACCTTGGGCGGGTTGAACTTGACGTGGTAAGTGCGGCCCGAAGCCACGTGCACGCGGCGGCCAGCCATGCGCTCGACAATGGCGGCATCAGGCACATCGATCTCGACCACGTAGTCGATGTCGACGCCAGCGGCGATCATCGCTTCGGCCTGCGGGATGGTGCGCGGGAAGCCGTCGAACAGGAAACCATGGGCGCAATCGGCCTCGGCAATGCGTTCCTTGACCAGACCGATGATGATGTCGTCGCGTACCAGGCCGCCCGCATCCATGATCGCCTTGGCTTCCAGACCCAGCGGCGTACCGGCCTTGACTGCGGCGCGCAGCATGTCACCGGTGGATATCTGCGGGATGTTGAACTTCTCTTTGATGAAGTTGGCTTGCGTGCCTTTACCGGCGCCTGGCGCGCCCAGCAGAATCAATCGCATCGTGTATCCCTGGATTTAGTTGTTGGAAATCGTTTGAAAGGCCAGCCGCACGCGGGCCAGATCGTCGGGCGTATCAACGCCTGCAGCGGGTGCGTGCGGTGCAATATGGACACCAATGGCGTAACCATGCCACAGCACCCGCAGCTGCTCCAAGGCTTCCACGCCTTCGAGCGGCGATGGGGCAAGGCCGCGGTAGGTACGCAGAAAGCCCGCGCGGTAGGCGTAGAGCCCGATATGCCGCAGTGCACCACCATCGGGCAGGCGTGGCTGATGCGCCACAGCGAAACCATCGCGATCCCACGGAATGGGCGCACGGCTGAAGTAAAGCGCACGGCCCTTCGCGTCGGTCACCACCTTCACCACATTGGGATTGTGGAAATCTTCGGCCTCGGCGATGGCATGGGCCGCCGTCGCCATCTGCAGGGTCGGATCGGCGGTGAGGACCTGTGCGACCGCATCGATCAGCGCCGGATCGATCAGCGGCTCATCCCCCTGCACGTTCACCACTACGGCGTCGTCCGGTAACTCCATCAGGTCCACCGCCTCGGCAAGGCGGTCGGTGCCGGACGGGTGATCGGCACCGGTCAGGATGCAGGCGTAACCCGCCAGCGCCACCGCATCCTGGATGCGCATGTCGTCGGTGGCCACGCAGACGGTGGCGGCATTCGATTGCAGCGCACGTTCAACCACGCGCACGATCATCGGCTTGCCGCCGATATCGGCCAGCGGTTTGTCCGGCAGCCGGGTGGACTTGAGCCGCGCCGGGATGAGGACGGTGTAGCTCACGACTCAGCCCTGCACATCTTCAGTGGCAGCGAGTTCGCGTGCTTCGTTTTCCAGCATCACCGGGATGCCATCGCGCACCGGGAAGGCCAGGCGATCACCCTTGCACACCAACTCCTGCGCGGTCTTCACGTAGACCAGCGGACCTTTGCACACCGGGCAGACCAGGATTTCAAGCAGTTTCGCGTCCATCGACGAGCTCCGATAACCGTTGCATCAGCCAGCTTGCGAGCTCGGGTTCGAGCGTGGCACTGACCGGAAGGACCCAGATTCTAGCACTGGCCGCTGCCAGATCGGGCAGCGCGGCCAGCTTGACGGCATCCTTCTCGGTGACGATGAGCGTGCCGGCCGGCAGGTCGGACGGCGTGAACCGGTGGTGATCGGGCAAGGCCAGCGGCGTGAACGCAAGGCCCAATGCGGTGAGCGTGGCAAAAAACCGGGCCGGATTGCCGATGCCGCAAACGGCGGTGAGCGGCTGCCCGGCGAGCTCAGCCGCCGACGTGGTCAGCGCTGGATCGTCGAGCCGGTAGCTGCGGCCCGGCTGCAGCCGCATGGTGAAGGTCGGGCGATCGACCGGCTGCGCGGCGCGGCCCACGCCATTGACCACCACGGCATCGACCCCCGCCAACCGCCGCAGCGGTTCACGCAGCGGTCCGGCCGGCAACAGCGCGCCGTTGCCGAAGCCCCGCGCGCCGTCGACCACGGCGATCTCGATGTCGCGTGCCAGCGCATAGTGCTGCAGGCCGTCGTCGCACAGGATCACGTCGACTTCGGGATGCGCCGCCAGCAGCGCTTGCCCGGCCTCAGCGCGGCGGCGGTGGACGCACACCGGCACGCCAGTGATGCGCGCCAACAGCAGCGGTTCGTCACCGACTTCGGCCGGATCGCTGTCAGTCGCCACCAACTGCGGCGCCGCGGCCTTGCCGCCATAGCCGCGCGAGACTATGCCCGGCCGGTGGCCTGCCGCACGCAGCGCCTGGGCGAGGTAGGCCGTCAGCGGTGTCTTGCCGGTGCCACCGGCGGTGAGGTTGCCGATGACAACCACTGGCACCGGCAGGCGCCGGCTCGAAAACACACCACGGCGATACCAGCCGCGGCGCACCATGCCGACGAAACCAAACAGCCACGACAGCGGGCGCAGCAGCCAGGACAGCGGATGACCGGGGCAATACCAGAGTCGATCGATGAATTGCATGGCCGGCAGTATCGCAAAAAACGGGGCCGCAGCCCCGTTTTCGCAGTGCAGTCCGGCAGGACTACTGGTTGCCTTGCGTCTGGGTGGCGAAGGTCAGCTTGCCATAGCCCGCCAGCCGCGCCGCCTCCATCAGGTTGACCACGCTCTGGTGGGTTGCCTGCGCATCGGCGTTGATGATGATCAGCGGATCGGCCTGGTCGCCGGCCACCCGCCGCAGCTGCGCGGCAAAGGCTTCGGGCGACTCGAACGCGACGGTCTCGTTGTTCACGCTATATTGGCCGGTGGCCGAGACGGCAATGTTGATCGCCTGTGGCTGCTCGGCGACCTTCTCGGCATCGGCGGTGGGCAGATTGATCTTGAGTTCGGCAAAGCGCGAATAGGTGGTGGTGGCCATCAGGAAGATCAGGATGACCAGCAGCACGTCGATCAACGGGATGAAGTTGATCTCGGGCTCTTCGCGCCGGCGGCGTTGGCGGAAATTCATGCCGCGCTCCTTACTGGCGCTCGCCGTGCACGACTTCGACCAGCTTGACCGCCTGCTGCTCCATCTCGACCAGGAAGCCATCGACGCGCGAGCGGAAGTAGCGATAGAACATCAGGCAGGGCACGGCGACGATGATGCCGAACGCGGTGTTGTAGAGCGCCACCGAGATACCGTGCGCCAGCGCAGCCGGGTTGGAGCCCGAAGCCGGCGACTGTGCGCCGAAGATCTCGATCATGCCAATCACGGTGCCAAAGAGGCCCAGCAGCGGCGTCACCGTGGCCAGCGTGCCCAGCGTCGGGATATAACGCTCCAGGTCGTGCGCCACCGCATTGCCCACTTCTTCGATCGATTCCTTCATGATGTCGCGGCTGCTCTTCACGTTCTTGAGACCGGCGGCCAGCACGCGGCCCAGCGGCGAGCTGGCGGCGAGCTTGGACAGCGAATCAGGGGTGACGCCATGGGCGCGGTAGTCCTTCACCGTGTGGGCCAGCAGGCCTTCGGGCAGGACCAGCGATCGACGCAGGCTGAGCAGGCGCTCGAAGATGATGGTCACGGCCGCGATGGATGCGGCGATAATCAACCAGATCGGCCAGCCGGCGGCCTCGATGATCGAGAGCATTGCGTGGAATTCCTTGCTGTAATCGTTGGGATGCGACATCGGCCGGTGGCGCTGCGGACCATCTCCGGCCCCGGTCGGAAAGCCGCGTAACTTTAGCCCGATTGCCCAGCGCCGGGAAGGGCCGGCTCGGCGGTGGAATCCGCCATCGGGCGAGCGGCGACGGTGATGCTGAAAGAAAACCGGGCCTAGTCCGTTGTCATGCAGTTGTAGTGTGCACTGCAACATACAGAGCTGATTTCCAACCGTCCATCGCTGGGGCCAGTAGCGGCGCCGCTTGCAGCGCTTACCCACATATTCTGTGGATAACTTTGTGGGCAAGGTGGCGCAAAGGGGTGCCAGGGCGCATGGATGCTGGGAAGGTAACAAATTGCTGCGAATTTATGCTCGAGCAACAAACCTTAAAAATCAATAAGTTGCATAGACTACATCAACTACATTTCTAGATTCGGGCGCAAGCGCCCGCCCCTCTTGGATTTTGTGGATTAACCAGGAACGGATTGCCGTGTTCACCGAATTGTCAAGCACTTCACACAATGCCGTAAGCATCACCGAACTCAACCGTCGGGTTCGCGATCTGCTGGAGGGCAGCTTCCCGGTGATGTGGGTGGCGGGGGAGGTTTCCAACTTCAAGCGCTATGGCTCCGGCCATTGCTATTTCAGCCTGAAGGACACCAGCGCCCAGGTGCGCTGCGTGATGTTCCGCAACCGCGCCGCCCTGCTCGATTTCGAGCCGCGCGAAGGCACCCAGGTCGAAGCCCGCGTGGTGGTGACGCTGTATGAAGCACGTGGCGATTTCCAGCTCACCGTCGAGGCGATGCGTCCGGCCGGCCTCGGCACGCTGTTCGAGGCGTTCGAGGCCTTGAAGAAGCAGCTCGCGGCCGAGGGCCTGTTCGAGGCGCAACGCAAGCGTGCGGTGCCCGCGTTTCCCCGGGCCATCGGCATCGTCACCTCGCCACGCGCGGCCGCTTTGCGCGATGTGCTGACCGCACTGGCGCGGCGCATGCCGGGTCTGCCGGTCATCCTGTACCCCACCGCGGTGCAGGGTGCCAGCGCAGCGGCGGAGATCGCCGCAGCCATCCGTACCGCAAGCATGCGCGCCGAGGTCGACACGCTGATCGTCTGCCGCGGTGGCGGCAGCCTGGAAGACCTGTGGGCGTTCAATGAGGAAGTGGTAGCTCGCGCCATCGCCGCATGCGGCATGCCGGTGGTCAGTGGCGTCGGGCACGAGACCGATTTCACCATCGCCGATTTCGTCGCCGACCTGCGTGCAGCCACGCCGACTGCCGCTGCCGAACTCGCGAGCCCCCATCGCGGCGAGTGGCTGGCACGGCTGGAACACTTGGCGCGGCAACTCGCCCGCAGTCAGGAGCGCGCGCTGCAACAGCGCATGCAACGGCTCGATGCACTGGCGCGACGGTTGCGCCACCCGGGCGAACAGCTTGCTGTGCAGCGGATGCGGCTGGATGGCCTGGCGCGGCGCTTGGCCCAACTGCGCCAACGCCGCCTGGATCAACTCGACGACGCGCTGGCCCGGCAGCGGCTGCGGCTGGCCTATGCCCGACCGGATCTGCCGCCGCTCGCGGTGCAGCTCGCTGGCCTGAAACAGCGCCTGCCCGGCGCGCTGCGCCACGCGAACGAGCGCCGCCAGGCACAGCTGGCGCAGTTGCAGGCCCGGCTCACCGCGCTGAATCCGGAAGCGGTGCTGTCGCGCGGCTATGCGTTGATCGAGCGCCAAGGCACCGTAGTCACTGCGGCCAGTGCACTACAGGGCGGCGACGTGTTGAAGTTGCGCTTTGCCGACGGCGCCGTCGATGCACAAGTCACTCAAGGCACCGGCGAGCAAGCCCAGCTGTTCTAGTGCTGTTCGCGCCACTGCTACGGCATGGCAGCCCGGAAGCTGGCACTGGCCGGGGCAGCCGCCGGCTGCCAAGCTGGGACATCGCTACCATCGGGCACCCATCATGCCGTCCCACCGCAGCTGGGCCAGCGAGGCCATCCGCATTATCGAGGCGGACTTCAACCGTTCGGCCGACACCCACCTGATCCCGCTCTCGCTGCCGGCCTACCCCGGCATCGATATCTACCTGAAGGACGAGTCCAGCCATCCAACCGGCAGCCTCAAGCATCGGCTGGCGCGCTCATTGTTCCTCTACGCGATCGCCAATGGTTGGCTGCGGCAGGGCAGCACGGTGATCGAGGCATCCAGCGGTTCCACCGCCATTTCGGAAGCCCACTTCGCTCGCCTGCTCGGCCTGCCCTTCGTTGCGGTAATGCCGGCAAGTACCAGCCCGGAGAAGATTGCCGCGATCGAACTCCAGGGCGGCCGCTGTCATCTGGTCGATGATCCAGCCGCCATCCGCGTCGAATCAGCCAGGCTGGCACAGGCCTGCGGCGGCCACTTCATGGACCAGTTCACCTACGCCGAGCGCGCGACCGACTGGCGGGCCAACAACAACATCGCAGAATCTATCTTCCAGCAGATGGCACTGGAACCACACCCCGAGCCGACCTGGATCGTGGCCAGTGCAGGCACCGGCGGCACCACCGCCACGCTGGGCCGCTATGTACGCTACCGACGCCACGCCACGCGCATTGCCTGCGTCGATCCCGATCATTCGGTGTTCTTCGCGCACTACGCCAGTGGTGATGCGGATCTGCGGCTCAACGGCGGCTCGCGCATCGAAGGCATCGGCCGGCCGTGCGTCGAGGCCTCGTTCATGCCCCAGGTGATCGACACCATGTTCAAGGTACCCGATCCCCTCAGCCTGGCCGCGATGCGCTGGCTTTCCCAACGGTTGGGACGCCGCGTCGGCGGTTCGACCGGCTGCAACTTCGTCGGCGTACTGGCGCTTGCACACGAGATGCAGCAGCAAGGCGAACTGGGCAGTATCGTCACGCTGCTGTGCGACGCCGGCGAGCGCTACCGCCACAGCTACTACGACGATGCCTGGCTGGCCGCGCACGGCCTGGCGCTGGACGATGCCAGCCGAGCCATCGCTGCCACTGCCGAAGCAGCCGGCGCGCTGCCCGTGTTGCAACGGCACACGCGCTGAACGCTCCCTTCGCCCGGCAGGACGGCGGCATTGGCGTGCCGGACGGCCTCGCGGCGCCTTTTGGCCGGTTCTATGATCGACAGCAGAGTTCCAAGCAAAGGAACCGTGACAGAGGATGAGGAGTTATGGAAACGATCAAGCTCGGGGTGCTGTATGCACACCTGATCGCGATGTGCTTTGCGCTCGTCGCTGTACTGAAGGCCGATTACCGCTTATGGGGCTGGCGCGGCAAGCCGCTCGATACCTCGCGCCGCCGTTATCTCGAACACACGCAGCTCACCGTCACCCGCTTGCTGGTCATCCTGTGGGGAACCGGGTTGATGCTGATCGTGCTCGGCTACGCCAAGGAAGGCGGCCACTACCTCGCCAACCCCAAGCTGTGGGCCAAGCTCAGCGTGGTGGTGGTGCTCAGCGCCAACGGCTTGCTGCTGCACCGCATCGTGTTCCCGCTATTGACCGTGCGCATCGCATTCTGCGACTTGCCGCTGCAGGAGCGCGTCCTCGCCGGCGCGCTGGGTGCCATCTCCTGCGCCAGCTGGCTATTCGCCGCTATGCTCGGCATCGCCCGTGACTGGAACCACCGAGAGCCCTACACCCTGGAAATGGCGCTGTACCTGATGCTGCTGCTGTGTGCCGTCGGCGTGGCATTGGCAATGGCGGTGATGCCGGAAGGGCTGGGGCGGCTGCGCACCCGCAGCCGGGCGTACTAGCGCCCCGCCTTTCCCGCCCAGCCACAAACGACAAACCCGGCCAAGGCCGGGTTTGTCGTTTGAAGATGCTCGATTCAGGTGAAATTCTGCTCGCGCATCCACTTGGTGGCGATCCACTTCTCGCCCCGGCGCACCGGCGCACCGCCGTGCAGCGTCAACGGGTCGACCTGACTGCTCCTGTTGCAGTACTCGAAGTACACAGCCGAGCCCTTGCGCGGCGCCACCGCGAGGCCAAGCTCCGGGAAGATGGTTTCGCCACCGTCCTCGACATCGTTCAAGTACATGATCAGCGTGGACACACGCTGACCACCGTTGCGCAGGTGCACGTGGCTGCCCTGGTCCTGTGGCGGGAAGTAATCGTAGTGCGGCTTGTACTCGCCACCGACCTGATAGTTGAGGATCTGGATGCCCTCGCCCTTCTCCACCGGCCAGTGCATCAGCTGCGAAATGCGCTCGTCCAGCTTGGCGACGAACTCGCTCTCGCGCACGTGGAAGAAGGTGCCGAAGCTGGTACGGTCGTCGATGATCTCGTCGCGGCCCGTGGTCGGGTCAACGATGGCCGAACGCTTCAGCTTCTTCTCGGACAGCCGCACCATCTCGTCGCACTCCTCGTGCGAGAGCAGGTTGTCGAACACCACCACCACCGGCTTTTCGATGCGCATCACCACCTTCACATCGCGATCGGCGGTCTTGATCACGCCACCATGCATGGGAATGCGCGGCGTTTCGTACACATAACCGGATTTCAGCGCGCGCTGCTGGCCACTCTCGGCACCCGGCAGCGTCACCGCCGTCGCGCCCTGGCCCTTGCCACTGGTGGATACGAAATGGAACACGATGGCGTTGGCAAACATCGGGTCGAAGTTCTTCTCGACCATGACCTCGACCAGCGACTGCGGCGTACAACCCCGGTCCAGGTTCTCTAGGATCCAGGACTGCCACTCGGGAGACAAATGGGTGATCTTGCTCATCGACAAACTTCCTCCATCGAATCGTCTTCAGATTTTAGGTAGTAATGCTTTTTGTAAGCTTGTGAAGGCATTCTTCAACACTCTTTCGGCCTTGTCATCTTCAATCCGTGCTGCGGCGCAAGATATGCGACACCCGTAGCCTGGAAACACATGCTGCATTGCAACAAACATGCAGCTCCGTGCGGTGGCGCGCCCATGCCGGCACGGTGTCGGCACAGGGCTGTGGTAGAATTTCGGGTTTGATTCAACTGCTTAAGTGGTACCCGATGGAACTGACTGCATTGACCGCGCTGTCGCCGCTGGACGGCCGTTACGAGAAGCAACTGGCCGACCTGCGCCCCCACTTCAGCGAATACGCGCTGATCCGCTGCCGCGTCGCGGTCGAAGTGGCCTGGCTCAAGGCCCTGGCTGCCGAACCCACCATCGCCGAGATCCGCCCGTTCTCTGCCGCCACCATCACCGAGCTCGACCTTGCCGTCGCCCAGTTCTCGCCCGAACACGCCATGGAAGTGAAAGCGATCGAGAGCCAGACCAACCATGATGTGAAGGCCGTCGAGTACTGGCTGAAGGAGCGGTTGTCGGGCAACGCCGAAGTATCCGCCGCGAGCGAGTTCATCCACTTCGCCTGCACCTCCGAGGACATCAACAACCTCAGCCATGCGCTGATGCTCAAGGGCGCGCGCGACACCGTGCTGCTGCCACGCATCCGCGACATCACCGGCAAGCTCAAGGATTTCGCTCACGATCTGGCTGATGCGGCGATGATGAGCCGCACCCACGGCCAGCCGGCCACGCCGACCACCATGGGCAAGGAGATCGCCAACGTCGCCTACCGGCTGGAGCGCCAGCTGGCGCGCCTGGAAAAGGTGGAAATCCTCGGCAAGATCAACGGCGCCGTCGGCAACTACAACGCCCACCTGTCGGCCTACCCGGAATTCGACTGGGAAAGCTTCTGCCACCGCTTCGTCGAAGGCCTCGGCATCAGCTTCAACCCGTACACCATCCAGATCGAACCGCACGATTACATGAGCGAGCTCTACGACACGCTCGCCCGCATCAACACCATCCTGATCGATCTCGATCGCGACGTGTGGGGCTATATCTCGCTGGGCTTCTTCAAGCAGAAGACCAAGGAAGGCGAAGTGGGCAGCTCGACCATGCCGCACAAGGTCAACCCGATCGACTTCGAGAACTCCGAAGGCAACCTGGGGCTCGCCAACGCCGTGCTGACCCACCTCTCGCAAAAGCTGCCGATCTCGCGCTGGCAGCGCGACCTCACCGATTCGACCGTGCTGCGCAATATGGGCGTCGGTGTCGGCTATGCGCTGCTGGGCTACACCTCGCTCGCCAAGGGCCTCGGCAAGCTGGAGGTGAACCGCCAGCGCATGCTGGATGATCTGAACGCCAACTGGGAAGTGCTGGCCGAGCCGATCCAGACCGTGATGCGCCGCTATGGCGTCGACAAGCCGTACGAGAAGCTCAAGGAGCTGACGCGTGGCAAGTCCGGCATCTCCCGCGAGGCGCTCGCCGTGTTCATCGATGGCTTGGAAATCCCGGCCACCGAGAAGGACAGACTGAAGGCCCTCACTCCGGCGAGCTACCTCGGCAAGGCCGAGGAACTGGCCCGCCGTATCTGATCCAACGCGCCCGCAGAGGAAAGCACGCTTGAAACGCAAAGCGCTGATCGTGGCCGCCGTCGCGGTCGTGGGAGTCGCCGGCGCCTACGCCGGCGGCGCGTGGTGGGCCGGCCGCGCGGTCGAGCATACGCTCGCCAAGCAGCACGACTGGCTGGCCAGCCTGCCGTATTTCAAGATCACCGATCGCCGCTACCAGCGCGGCTGGTTCTCGTCGACCGAGACCGCCGTGCTCACGCTCAATCCGCAGCTCTACCGCTTCGCGCTGGAGCGTGAGGGCGAGGCCTTGCCGCAGTTCCAGGTGCGCTACACCCAGCATGTGCAGCACGGCCCGCTGCCGCTGCTGTTGTCCGGCAACCCCGTGCCGTACAAGGCCGTGGTCACCACCGATTTCGAATTCTCGCCGGAAACGCAGAAATTCCTCGCCAAGCTGTTTGGCGAGCAAAAGCCCATCCGCCTCGAGAACCGCATCGGCTTCGGCGACGACAGCAAGATGGACGTGAAGGTGCCAGCATTCGACTACGAGGAGACGCTCGCCGGGGTGCAGGTGAAATGGCAGGGCTTCGATGCCCACCTCGAATACGACAGCGATTTCGACAAGGTGAAGCTCGATGCCACGGTACCGGGCCTGACCGGCACCGTGCGCGACAAGGGCAGCTTTGCGCTGGAGGGCCTCACCTTCAAGCTCGATCAGGTACGCGGCAAGAGCACGCTGATGCTGGGCACCACCAGCGCAAATGTACGCTCGCTCTCGCTCGACCTCGCCGAAGGCCATCCGCTGAAACTGCGGATGGAAAACCTCGGCTACATCAGCCGGCTGAACGAGGCCGGCGATTATGTCGACGGCAGCGCCGACCTGCAGCTCGCCAAGCTGCTGATCAACGACCAGCAATACGGCCCGGCCACGCTGCAGACCGAAGCCCGCCATCTGCACGCGCCGACGCTGGCCAAGCTCGGCCGCGAGCTGACCCGCCTGCAACAGGAAGCCAAGAGCCGCGAAGCGTTGACCGATGCTCTGCTCAAACTCGCGCGTGACGAAGGCATGCCGCTGCTGGAGCACGATCCGATGCTGGCGGTGAAGTCGCTGCACGTGCGCGTGCCCGACGGCGATATCCGCTTCGCCGGCCACGTCAGCCTCAAGGGCTTCAAGCGCGGCGACATGGAGCAGCCGGCGCTGTTCGTAAAGAAGCTCAATGCCGACGCCGACTTCAGCATGCCGCGCAAGGTGGTGGAAACCGTCGCCAGCTGGCAGGCTCGCGTGATGTTCGGGGGGGCGGACAGCCAGATCGCCGAGGCCGATCTCGACTACTTGGTGAACCAGTTCGTCGAAGGCCAACTGCAGCGTATGGCCAGCCAGAACCTCATCCGCATCGATGGCGAGACGCTGTCCGCGCGCGCCTCGCTCGCTGCCGGCCGCTTCGTGCTGAATGGCCGCGAAGTACCGATGCCGTGGGATGCCTCACAGCCGGCCGCGGCAGCCGACGACGACGCCGAATGACCGAAGTCGCGGGCCGGCGCATCCGGTCCGCGACAAGCGGCAAAGCTGCGCTACCCGCTCCAGGTGCGCTATCGTGTGGGCTGTCCCACCGCTCCATGCCGTACCACCATGCGCTTCGCCATCCTGTCTTGCCTGTTGCTGCTGACCGCCTGCAGCCGCCTCACACCCGAGCACTACGCCCAGATCGAAACCGGCATGCCACGCAGCCAGGTCGTCGAGCTGCTGGGTGAGCCGGACCGGAGCGACGGCGCCAGCGTGCTGGGCATCTCCGGCGAGCATGCCACCTGGCAATCGGGCAATACCACGGTGACCATCCGTTTCGTCAACGATCAGGTCGTCACCAAGGACATGCAGAAAAGCTGACCTTCAGTTCAGCAATTCGCGCAACGCGTGCAGCCCACTCAAGTGAAAGCCGCGCTCGGTGATGGCAGCACGCAGCGCCGAACTGCCGAGGATATGCCGATCCGCCACCCTGGTGGGCCAGTCCTTGTGTGCAATCGCACGTAGCTCCGGCGTATCGTCCGCCGGGTGGCCCACCAGGCAATGCAGTCCCGGGCCGCGCTGGTCCAGCCAATTGCATACCCATGCCAGCCGCGCCGCCGGTTCGACATGCGCATTGAACGGCATCACCTCCCAGCTATCGAGCAGGATGGCGTCGCCGGCCGCTTCCGCATCCAGCGCCAGTTTCGCCACGGCATCGCCCCATTCGCTGGAGACCACCGCCAACCTGGACACCTCAGCGGCGGTACGAGGCAGCAACGGCGGCAGCCGGTGCTCACGGCACAGGTCGAGGTAGATGGCGGCGAGGCCCGGGTGGAACAGCGTCAGCATATGGCTGTCCAGATGTGACAACGGAATGCCCAGGGCCTTGGCGCGCGCCACCTGGGCGGATAACTCGCGGCGGGCTACCGTCAGATCGAGCTCGGCGTGGGTATGAATGGCCTTGGAGTGGAAATAGCCCAGTGCATCGGTCAGCCCGCCACCAGGACCAGCTACCGGCCCCCAACGATACGCGTCCCACTCGCAGTTCAGTGTCAGATGCAAGCCCAGATCCGCCGCCGGGCCGCGCTCGCGTGCCAGCTTGGCGGCGGCGGGGAACCACGGACAGGGTGCCATGGCAGAGGCGGAGGTCAGCAGGCCTTCATCGAGCAGGCCTTGCCAGGCCGACACGGTGGCTTGGCACATGCCGATGTCGTCGGCATGCAGGATGAGGACGCGATCATCGGCGGCAAAGCCCAGCCGTTGCGGGGTATTCATGGCGACT
Source organism: Chitinolyticbacter meiyuanensis (assembly GCF_008033135.1). NCBI lineage: Bacteria > Pseudomonadati > Pseudomonadota > Betaproteobacteria > Neisseriales > Chitinibacteraceae > Chitinolyticbacter > Chitinolyticbacter meiyuanensis. The sequence goes on along the minus strand of NZ_CP041335.1, from coordinate 1,565,663 downwards.
CCTTGCTGCTGCGGAAGAAGCCAGTATAAGCAACCGCTGTCAGCCTACGCCGACCGCCTAGGCGATCCGCAACACCGGCACAGTCTCCGCGGCCTCGAGCAACTGCTCGATCATGCCGCGCAAACGCGCCAGATCCAGCGGCTTGGCCAGGTAGGCGTCCATGCCGGCATCGCGGCACAGCGCTTCACCTTCGGCCTGGGCATTGGCGGTCAGGGCGATGATGGGCAGCGTACGGGTGGTTGGGCGCGTTCGCAGCCGGCGTGCGGCTTCCAGCCCGTCCATCACCGGCATCTGCCAGTCCATCAGCACCAGATCGAACGGCTGCGCCTCGGCCAGCTCCACCGCCTGTGCGCCGTTCTCCGCGGTGACGATGTCGTAGCCAAACTGCTGCAGGTAGCGCACCACCACGCGCTGGTTTACTGCGCTGTCCTCGGCCAGCAGGATGCGCCGCTGGCGCTGCACCCGCTCGGGTGCGAGCTCGCTGGCGTCCTCGCGCTCCCCCACCAGCAAGGCATGCAATGCGCGCGCCAGCGCCATCTTGCCGAGCGGCGGCTTGATCAGATACTGCGTGCGCACATCCTCATCGTGCGGCGGGTGCCAGGCGAACACCACGCAGGGCAACTCGCCCGGATCGCGTACCTCGTCACACAGCAGCACCTCGGCGGCATCCGGCGTAGTCCAGATCGCGCCGGCGCGCTCCAGGTAGCGCTCGATCTCGGCGCGCCACGGCAGCGCGCCCTGCCAGCCGATACGGCGCCCCGCCAGAAAGGCCAGCTGGTGCGGCAGCGGCTCCCACTGCAGTTGCCACTCCGGTCCGGAATTGGCCGGTGCTGGCGGCAGCTGCAGCCAGAAGCACGAGCCTTGTCCGGCCGTCGAGGCAACGCCGATCTCGCCCCCCATCAATTCGACCAGCAACTTGCAGATCGCCAAGCCCAGGCCAGTGCCACCATAGCGGCGGGTCGAGCCCGAATCGGCTTGGTAGAAGCGGTTGAACAACTGGTCGAGCTTGTCAGCAGCAATGCCAATGCCTGTATCGGTGATCGCGATACGCGGCGCGCCGGCCTCGTGCGCCAGCACCACGGTGACGCTGCCGGCCTCGGTGAACTTCAGCGCATTGCCGATCAGGTTGACCAGCACCTGCTTGAGTCGGCCCGCATCGCCGAAATAGCCGGCAGGCAGATCGTCGGCGATGTCGAGCGTCAGCGTCAGCTCCTTCTCTGCCGCCCGCGCGGCGAGGATGGCGCAAGCCTGCGCCGCCACCACCCGCAGATCGAACGGCTCGCGCGTCAGCGTCAGCTTGCCTGCCTCGATCTTGGAAAAATCGAGCAGGTCGTTGATCAGTGTGAGCAGGGTTTCGCCGGAATGGCCGATGGTCGCGACATACTCGCGCTGCTCGGCGGTGAGGTGCGTCTGGTGCAGCAGTTGCAGGAAGCCGAGGATGCCGTTGAGTGGCGTGCGGATTTCATGGCTGATGGTGGCAAGGAACTCGCTCTTGGCCTGGTTGGCGGCCTCGGCGGCATCGCGGGCCAACGCCAGTTCCTGCGCTTGTGCCGACAGGCGTTCGTTGAGCTCGCGGGTTTCCTGCTCGGCACGCTTCACCCGGATCAGCTGGGCCAGGATGGAGGCGAACAGCTTCAACACTTCACGCTGGTACGGCTGCAACGGTCGACGATGCAGGAAGTTGTCGCAGGCGATCCAGCCGATGAAGCGGTGCTCCACCCACAGTCCGGCTAGCGCATTCCAGCCGCGGCCGACCACCACCTTGTCGTAGTACAGCGCCGCATCCTCGTTGACGACCACGGTGTCGGGCTTCTTCAACGCCTCGTGGAACATCGGGTGCAGCGGCAGCGCGCTCTGGAACCAGTGCTCGTCGGTCACCTGGCCGTTACTGTCGGTGCCGTAGGTGCCGCCCATGTGGTTGCCGTCGATATCGGCCTCGAACACCGCCATCCGATCGAACTCGAGCTCGGTGATACCGAGCGTCACCGCCAGGCGGTAAAGCTCGTCCAGATCGTGCGCCTCGGTCAGTTTCAGCGTCACGCCGTGCAATTTCTGCAGCAGCGTGCGGTATTCCTCGGCGCGGGTCAGGCTGGCCTGCAATTGCGCGGTGAGCTCGTCCACCGAGCTGACGTGCCCATGCAGATGAGCCTGCCAGCGCTCCATCAGCATGTGCGCCAGCGCCTCGCATTCGACGCGGAACGCCGCACTTTCCAGCAGCTGGCTCACCCGGAGTGCATCGTTGAACTCCACGTACAGCATGCCGACCAGCCCGTCGGCAAGGCACAGCGGCAGGATCAGGCGATACAGCTCGGAGCGCGCCAGCGGCACATCGTCCCAGATCTCGCGCGCCGGGTACTCGGTGGCACGTAGCGAGACGGCCGGCTCACGCAACTGCCAGTCGAGCTCCTCGCTCGCCACACCATAGAAATCGAGCGGCGATTGCGGTTCGGCGAACGACAGCGCCCGCGTACCCGCCATCGCCTGGGCATGGATCAGCGCACGGCCCTCGTGCGGCAACGCCAGCAGCGCACGGCGCGCATCGAAGGCAGTGAGCGCGTGGGTGACCGTTTCGCGGGCGAAGGCTTCCCAGTCCTGGGCTTGTGCGAGTTCGCCCAGATGAAAATGCGAGGTTGTTTTTTTCATCCTGAAATTTGTGCGTAAGCACTTATGGGTATCCGCATCATAACGCCATTGATGCATGGCGATGCAGCAAACAGCAGGGTGGTCATCGCCCCGACGAAGCGTTGCCGGGCGAGCGGCCCGCAGCGGCGGCGAGCCGGTATAATGGCCGGTTTTTCGCCGCGCCCACCCGCCCATGACCCGCATCGCCCATATCGAATCGCTGGACCACGAAGGTCACGGCGTCGCCCATGCCGACGGCAAGGTGATCTTCATCGACGGTGCCCTGCCGTTCGAGGAGGTCAGCTACAACAGCTATCGCAAGAAGGCGAATTTCGAGAACGCCCAGGTGGGCCAGATCCTGCGCGAAAGCCATTTGCGTACCAAGCCACGCTGCCCGCACTTCGAAATCTGTGGCGGCTGTTCGATGCAGCACATGGAGTTCAGCGGCCAGGTCGCCGCCAAGCAGCGCGTGCTCGAGGAAAACCTGCGCCGCATCGGCAATGTCACGCCCGAGGCCATCCTGCCTGCCGTCTACGGCTCACCCTGGGGCTATCGCCACCGCGCGCGGCTATCGGTGCGCCACGTGGCCAAGAAGGGCGGCATGCTGGTGGGCTTTCACGAGAAGCGCTCGTCCTATATCGCCGACATGACCGAGTGCCACGTGCTGGTGCCGCACGTGGCCAAGCAATTGCCGGCAATGCGCGAACTGGTGGCCAAGCTCTCGATCTTCGATCGCATGCCGCAGATCGAAGTTGCCGTCGGCGAGAACGTGACGGTGCTGGTATTCCGCATCATGGAAGCGCTCAACGCTGCTGATGAAGCGCATCTGAAGGCCTACGCCGATCAGTGGCAGGTGCAGATCTGGCTGCAGCCCAAGGGCCCGGACACGGCCTATCCCTTTTATCCGCTTGATGCGCCGCGCCTCTCCTATACCTTGCCCGAGTTCGGCATCGAAATGCCGTTCAAGCCCACCGAATTCACCCAGGTGAACCATGCGATCAACCGAGTGATGGTCGAGCGCGCGATCAACCTGCTCGATCCGCAGCCGGGTGAAGCCATCGCCGACATGTTCTGCGGCCTTGGCAACTTCACGCTGCCGATTGCCCGCCGCGGCGCCAAGGTGCTCGGCATGGAAGGCAGTTCACAACTGGTCGAGCGCGCCTTCGAAAGTGCCCGCCACAACGGGCTGGCCGAGCGCACCGACTTCACCGTGGCCAACCTCTTCGACATGACCGAGGAATGGCTGGACAAGCTGGGCCACTTCGATCGCATGCTGATCGATCCGCCGCGTGACGGCGCCATTTCGCTGGTAAAGGCCATCAGCGCCGAGCATGGCCCCAAGCGCATTGTCTACGTGTCCTGTAATCCCGCCACGCTGGCGCGTGACGCCAACGTGCTGGTCAACGTGAAGGGCTACACGCTGAAGGCCGCCGGCGTGATCAACATGTTCCCGCACACCGCCCACGTCGAATCGATTGCCTGGTTCGAGAAGACCGGGCCTGGTCTCTCCCGCGAGGAAGTCGCTGCGCTGGAGGCGCAGGAAGCAGCGGAGCGTGAAGCGGCCAAACGCCGCGAGAAGGACGCTGCCGCCTCGGCCAAGGCGGCGAAGGCCGCGAAAGAAGCCGAGCTTGTCGCCGCGCGCGAGGAAAAACGCGCTGCCAAGCGCGCCGCGTGGGAAGCACGCCAGGCCGAGCGCGAAGCGGAAGACTGAGCGTCAATAAAAAACCGCGCCTGGCGCGGTTTTTTATTGACTGTTACTGCAGCAATGGCAAGCGTTGCACGCGGATCGCACAGCGGTGTTCCTGGGTCCGTGCCCAGGCATGGGCGAAGTCGATCACGTCGTCCAGCTGATCGTCGTCGTGGGTGGAGATCAGCACCGCATGATCCAGATCGCGCACCAGCCAGTCGATCACCGCTTCCCAAGCCCGCCCCTTCGTGCTGACGATCGCCAGCAGTGTTCCATCCGGGCCAAGCACGCTGCACAGGAAGTTGTCATAGCTGGCTTGATACGCCCGGTCACACACCAGCACGATACCGCGTTCACCCGCCCGACACCTGGAATGGGAAATCCACTTCTGGCACCCGCCCGGCCACGATGTCGGCAATTGCCAGGCCCGAACCGCAGGCTTCGGTCCAGCCCAGCGTGCCGTGGCCGGTGTTCAGATAGAGGTTGGCATAGCGGGTGCGGCCGATATAGGGCAGGTTGCTTGGCGTGGCCGGGCGCAGACCGCACCAGAACTCGGCGGCATCGTAGTCGGCGGCATCGGGGAAGATCTCGCGCGTGCGCTCGATCAGCGCCCGGCAGCGCACCGGATTGAGCTCCAGGTTGTAGCCGTTGAATTCCGCCGTGCCAGCCACCCGCAGCCGTTCGCCCAGGCGCGAGAACACCAGCTTGGCACCGTCGTCGGTCAGGCTAACCGTCGGTGCCGCTTGGCCGGGCCGCACCGGGATCGTCGCCGAGTAGCCCTTGGCCGGGTAGATATTGAGGTGGATGCCCAGCGGCGCCAGATGCAGCGGGCTGTAGCTGCCGAGGCAGACGACAAAGGCATCGGCCTGCAACCGCTCGATGGCCTCGCCCTCCTGCAAGCGGACCGCCGTGATGCGCCCACCCTCGTGCTCGACACCCTGCAGCACCGCGCCGTAGCGGAACTGCACGCCCAGTTGCTCGCAATGCACAGCCAACGCATCGGTGAACTTGCGGGCATCGCCCGATTCGTCGGATGGCGTATAGGTGCCGCCTACAATGGGGCGGCGCGAAGCAGCCAGCGCCGGCTCGATGGCGATGCATTCGGCAGCAGTCTTTACCTGCCGATCCAGCCCCACCTCGTTCATCAAGGCGGCAGCCGGAATGGCCGCCTCGAACTCGGCCGGATCGGTGTAGTAATGCAGGATGCCGACGGTACTGGCGTCATAGGTCAGCCCCAACGCCTGACGTAGCTCTTGCAGCGTGGCACGGCTGTAGAGTCCCAGCCGCACCAGCGCCTGCAGGTTGCGCCGGGTACGCGCGGCTGTGCATTCGCGCAGGAAGGCCAGCCCCCAGCGCCACTGCGCCGGATCGAGCCGCGGGCGGAACAGCAGCGGCGCATCTTCCTCGGCCAACCATTGCAGTGCCTTGAACGGCGCCTTGGGGTTGGCCCAAGGCTCGGCGTGGCATACCGAGATCTGGCCGCCATTGGCATAGCTGGTCTCGCGGGCCACCTCGGGCGCGCGTTCGATCACCGTCACCTCGAAGCCGGCCCGGGCCAGGAACCACGCCGACGTCACCCCGATCACCCCCGCCCCCAGCACCACGACCCGCATCGCCACCTCCCAGATGAGGCCGCCATTATGCCGTGGCGGGGCAGACGCGGGCTGCGCGAGGTCAAACCATGCACGCAACACGCACCGCGGAAAGCGAGCGACAAGGCGTGCGGACCGCTAGACTATGCACGCGTCCCCGTTCATGGCCCTGAATGAAACTTTCGCTGCGCACCGCCCTGATCCTGGCAACGCTGACCGGCCTGCTGCTGCCGGCTGCGATCGCCGGCTTTTTTCGCCTGCAGGCGCAGTACGGCGATGCGCGCGCGCTGATCAAGCGCGATCATGCACGCATCGTCGACATCCTGGTGCTGGGCATGCAGGAGCCGCTGTGGAACCTGTCGCCCGAATCGGGCCGGCCGCTGCTCGAATCGGTGATGAGCGATGAGCGCGTGGTGCGCATCGTGGTCAGCGACAACGCACTCGGCGCCTTCCTCACCGCCGATCGGCCCGAGCGCCGCAGTGGCCAGCTGCACACCCTGACCCGCGTGGTGAACAAGCAAGGCGCGCAGATCGGCAAGGTCTCGGTTGAATTCGACGATGGCCCGGTGTTCTCCGACATCCGCCGTGAACAGCGCCAGACCATCGTCGCGGTGCTGCTGCAGCTCGCCGTCAGCCTTGGCCTCATCCTGTTCCTGCTCGGCTCGCGCGTGGTGCGGCCGCTCGCCGCACTGTCGCGGCAATCGAAACGGCTGGCCGACAAGCAGCTCGACGAGCCCTTCATCTGGCGCCGCGAGGACGAGCTCGGCGAACTGGGCCATAGCCTGGAAACCACGCGTCAGTCGCTGAAGGCGCTGATCGATACGCTGGAACAGAAGAACCTGCAGCTCGAAGCCGACCTGATCAGCCGGCGCCATATCGAATCGGCACTGCGCGCCAGCCAGGATCGCTTCCAGCGACTGGTGGAGTCGACCCGGGTGATCCCCTGGGATGCCAACCCCGAGGAATGGCGCTTCGTCTACATCGGGCCGCAGGCCGAAGGCCTGCTCGGGCATCCGCTCGCCACCTGGTACCACGAGAACTTCCTCACCACCTATCTGCACCCGAACGACCGCCATCTCGCCTACCAGCTGTTCACCGAGGCCCGCAACGATGCCCCGGTGGAGTTCGAGCTGCGCCTGCTGGCGCGCGACGAACGCACGGTATGGGTCCAGCTGATCGCCGAGCACCGCCACGACGAGGATGGCCACCACCTGCAGGGCTTCCTGATCGACATCACCGCGCGCAAGGAGGCCGAGCTGGAGCTGGAGCGCTACCGCAACCACCTGGAGGAAGGCATCGAGGTGCGCACCCGAGCGCTCGCCGCCGCCAACCACCAGCTGGAAACGCTGTCGCAGTCGGTCTCGCACGACCTGCGCTCGCCGCTGCGCACCATGGAAGGCTACGTCGAGGTGCTGCTGGAAGACTTCGACGAACAGCTCGACGATCGCGCACGCAACTACATCGCCCGCATGCGCGGCACGTTGCGCCACATGGGCTCGCTGATCGACGATCTGCTGACCCTCTCCAAGCTGGCGCGCAGCGAGGTACGCCGCCAGGAGCTCGATCTCGCGCAGGTCGCCCGCGACATTCTGGAGGAACTACACGCGCTGCAGCCGGATCGCAACGTCGCGCTGCGCCTGCCCTCCGCCCTGCCGACCTACGCCGATCCCAAGTTGGTGCGGGTTGCGCTCTACAACCTGCTCGACAACGCCTGGAAATTCACCAGCGAAGCCGGCCAGCCGGAGATCGAGGTCGATTGCGCCACCGTCAATGGCCAGGTGGTGTTCCACGTCAAGGACAATGGCATCGGCTTCGACATGGCCCACGTGATGCGGCTGTTCCTGCCTTTCCAGCGGTTGCAGCAAACCGAGGAAGGCAGCGGCAATGGCATTGGCCTGGCCATCGCCCAGGCCATCATCCAGCGCCACGACGGCCGCGTCTGGGCCAAGAGCACGCCGGGCAACGGCGCCACCTTCTACTTCACGCTGCCCGATCCGCGCGACTAGGCCGCGCTATGGCGCATTTTCACTCGGCCGCGATCAATGGCTTGCTCGGGTTTGGCAAGTGCTTCGCAAACCTCGTTCCGCTTGAACCAGAAACAAGCCTTTTCTTTTACAGAACATTCGTTCTATAATCACTGCAATTCAACCCGACCACGGACCCGCTCGCATGGACGACAACAAGAGCAAGGCGCTCGCCGCAGCGCTCGCGCAGATCGAACGCCAATTCGGCAAGGGCGCCATCATGAAGATGGGCGAAAACCAGATCGAAAACGATCTGCAGGTGGTCTCCACCGGCTCGCTGGGCCTGGATCTGGGCCTGGGCGTCGGCGGCCTGCCACGCGGCCGTATCGTGGAAATCTTCGGGCCGGAATCGTCGGGCAAGACCACGCTGTGTCTGCATGTGGTCGCCGAAATCCAGAAAGCCGGCGGGGTCGCCGCCTACATCGACGCGGAAAACGCGCTCGACCCGATCTATGCGCAAAAGCTCGGCGTCAACGTCACCGACATGCTGATCTCGCAGCCGGATACCGGTGAGCAGGCGCTGGAAATCTGCGACATGCTGGTGCGCTCGGGTGGTGTCGACATCATCGTCATCGACTCGGTCGCGGCGCTCACCCCCAAGGCTGAAATCGAAGGCGAGATGGGCGACCAGTTGCCAGGCCTGCAGGCCCGCCTGATGAGCCAGGCATTGCGCAAGCTCACCGCCAACATCAAGCGCACCAACACCCTCGTCATCTTCATCAACCAGCTGCGGATGAAGATCGGTGTGATGATGCCCGGCCAGAGCCCGGAAACCACCACTGGCGGCAATGCACTCAAGTTCTACGCCTCGGTACGCCTCGATATCCGCCGCATCGGCGCAGTGAAGAAAGGCGACGAGATCATCGGCAACCAGACCAAGGTAAAGATCGCCAAGAACAAGGTGGCGCCACCGTTCCGCATCGTCACCTTCGACATCCTCTACGGCGAGGGCATCTCGCGCGAGGGCGAAATCATCGATCACGGCGTCACGCACAAGGTCGTCGAGAAATCCGGCGCTTGGTACAGCTACAACGGCAACAAGATCGGCCAAGGCCTGGAGAATGCCCGCCAGTTCCTCAAGGACAATCCGGAGCTGACCGACGAAGTGGTGCGCCGCATCCGCGAGAAGATTGGCGGCGCCCAGTTGCCGATCGAACCTGGCAACCCGCTCGACGACGAAGCCGAGCTCGCCGAATAAGGCCAGACAGGGCGGCGCAAGCCGCCCTTTTCCATTTCTCCGTCCGCCATGCCCGCCCCCACTTCCCTGCGCCAGCGTGCCCTCGCCCATCTGGCGCGACGCGAGCATGCCCGCACCGAACTGCGGCAGAAGCTGCTACCCCATGCCGACGGCGACGAAGCCACGCTTGATGCACTGCTCGACGATTTTGCCGCACGCGGCTGGCTTTCTGATGCCCGCTTTGCCGAAGCCTGGGCGCATGGCCGCGGCGCACGTTATGGGAGCCAGCGCCTGCGTGCAGAATTGCGGGCCAAGGGCGTGGATGACGAACTGATCGGCGATGCACTCGTCAGCATGGCCGACAGCGAGGAAGCGCGTGCCCGTGAAGTGTGGCGACGCAAGTTCGGCGAGCCGCCGCGCGACGCCCGTGAACGCGCACGCCAGTTGCGCTTTCTTGCGGCACGGGGGTTTGCGCTCGACGTAGTCTATCGCGTGGTAGGCGGCTCCGACGAGACAATCTGACCACCGTTGCGCTGCCGTGCTGGCAAGCCTTGCCGGGCTCGGCTATCAATGAGGAAGTGTTTCCCACGCGACGTGCTGGAGTCTGGCGGTGTCTCTTCCCCCCGCGCATCAAGTTCACCCGGTCAACTTACCCAAAAAGAAAGCCGGGGGCGCGCAATGAGTCTTGGCGGTCAGGACGAACTCGCGTTTGCCGCCGAGCACAGCGGTACGGGCCAGGCACAGCGCTGCTGGCGCATCCTGATCGTCGACGACGAGCCCGATGTCCACCAGGCCACCACCTTTGCACTGAAGGGCGAGATCATCCTCGATCGCCCGCTCGAATTCCTGCATGCCTACAACGGCGACGAAGCGCTGCAACTGCTCTCGCGCGAGTCGGACATCGCCGTGGTGCTGCTCGACGTGGTGATGCAAGGCGACGAAGACGGCCTCACCGTCGCCCGCGCTATTCGCCAGCAGCTCAATCTGAACGAAATACGCATCGTGCTGCGCACCGGCCACCCCGGTTACGCACCGGAATACCGCGTGATCCGTGATTTCGGCATCAACGACTACAAGACCAAGTCCGAGCTGACCCAGATCCGGTTGCAGACCACGCTGACCACTGCCATCCGCTCGTACCAGCAACTGAAGGCGATGAACACCAGCCGGCGTGGGCTGGAGATGATCGTCGAAGCCTCCAGCACCCTGTTCGAGCGCCGTTCGCCCGAGAGCTTCGCCTCCGGTGCGCTGATCCAGCTCGCCGCGCTGCTCGGCCTGCCGCCAGGCGGCCTGATCTGCATGCGCCAGCCGGCCACACCGGCACGACGCCACAAGTGCGAGTGGATGATCGCCAGCGCAGCCGGTGACATGCAGCGACTGATCGGCAAACCGCTCACCGAGCTCGACGACGCCATCGTGGTCAATGCCATCGAGCATGCGCTGCGCTCGCGCAGCTCGCTGTACGACGATCGCTTCCTGGTGCTCTACCTCAATCGCATGCGCGATCAGGAGGCCGCAGTCTACCTGCCGACCCAGCAGGCACTGAGCGACGAGGATCGCCAGCTGCTGGAAGTGTTCTGCGCCAATCTGGCGATCGGCTTCGAGAACGTCGCGCTCTTTCGCCAGCTGCAGGAGCTGGCCTATATCGATCCACTGACCCACCTGCCCAACCGCACGCAATTCGTCAGCCAACTCGATCGCATCCTCAAGCAACCGGTCGGCAACGAACTGGTGCTGATGCTCGATGTCGCCCACTTCTCGCAGATCAACGATGCGCTCGGCCACCTGATCGGCGACCAATTGCTGCAGAGCGTCGCGCAACGGCTGCGCCCTTTCATTGCGCCAACGGTCACCCTGGCCCGGGTCGGGGTCGATGTGTTCGGCCTGGTCGGCCCGCTGCCCGACATGCAACTCGGCGCACTGTTCGAATCCTTCGAGCGCCCGTTCGCCGTCGCCTCGCACCGGCTGCGGGTACAGGTGGTCAGCGCTGCGGCCCACCTGGCCGACACAGAGCCGACCGGCATCGGCTGCCTCAAGGACGTGACCATCGCGCTCAACCAGGCCAAGCGTGCCGAGGACGGCAAGCTGATGTGGTATTCGCCAGCGATGAGCCGTGCGTCACGCCAGCGGCTCGATCTGCTGCATGACCTGGAAAGCGCCATCCGCCAGCGCCAGCTCACCGTCTACTACCAGCCGCAGATCGAACTCGACAGCGGCGCCATCGTCGGCGTCGAGGCGCTGGTACGCTGGCCCCAGCCCGATGGCAGCTTCATCCCGCCTGATCGCTTCATCCCGCTGGCCGAACAATCCGGCCTGATCATCGAACTCGGCACTTGGCTGCTCGATACCGTGTGCCAGCAACTGATCGCCTGGCGCGATGCCGGGCTCAGCGAGCTGAGGGTCGCCATCAATGTCTCGATGGTGCAGTTCAACCACGAAGGGCTGATCGACCTGCTGGGCGATACGCTCGAGCGCTACCACCTGCCGCATGAGCTGATCGAAGTCGAGATCACCGAAAGCGTCGCGATGACCCGGCCGGAAGACGTGATCGCCAAGATCGCCCGGCTCAAGGCGCTCGGCGTCTCGGTGGCCATCGACGATTTCGGCACCGGCTTTTCCTCGCTCGCCTACCTGCAGAAGCTGGGGGCGGACCGGCTCAAGATCGATCGCGCCTTCATCCGTGACATGGGCCTCGGCGAGAACCCGTATAGCATCGCCGAGATGGTGATCAACCTCGGCCACAAGCTGGGCATCAAGGTCATCGCCGAAGGCGTGGAATCACCGGCGCAGGCCACCTTGCTGCGCAGCCTGGGCTGCGATGAGGCGCAAGGCTACCTCTTTGCCAAGCCGTCGCCGCCCTCACCGCTCACCCACTGGTTTCTCGAAACCGGCATGCAGGTTGCTGTCTAGCCACGCCGCTGCGGGGTCAGCGTCTCGCGCAGCGCATCGATCAGCACCCTCACCTTGGCCGGTACGTGGCGGCTAGCCGGATAAACCGCGTAGATGCCACCCCGCGGCAACGACCATTCCGGCAACAGCCGCACCAGGCGCCTTGCCATCACATCCTGCTCCGCCAGGTAATGCGGCAGCACACCGATGCCCGCCTCGTTCAACAGCAGGGCCTGCAGCGCCTGCGGCGAGTTCACCTTGATCGGGCCGTGCATCCGCACGGTCTCCTGCTGCCCCAGCAAGTGGGTGAAGGTCCATGCCAACGGCGACGATAGCAAGGTCAGCGCCAGCCAATCATGCTGCGCCAGGTCGGCCGGTTGGCCGATGTCCGGGGCGGCTGCGAGATAACCGGGCGCCGCGACCACCCACTGCTCGAAATCACCGAGGCTCGCCGCGCGTAGCGAGGAATCCTTCAGCCAGCCGAGACGAATCGCCACATCGATGCGCGCCTCGACCAGATCCATCACCTCGTTGCTGGCAATCAGCTCGATCTGCATCGCCGGGTACAGCTTGGCAAGCCGGGCCACGACCGGCGCGATGACGCTGCCGGCGTAGTCGGTGGGCGCCGTCAGCCGCAGCAGGCCACGCGGCGCCTGTTGCCCTTCGCCCGCCCGCTCGATCGCCTGCTCCATGCCCGCCAGCAGGGGCCGACACTCCGCATAAAACTGCTCACCGGCCTCGGTCAGGGTTACCCGCCGCGTGGTGCGGGTGAACAGCGTGGCGGCAAGCTCGCGCTCCAGCCGCGCCACCTGCTGGCTGACCATGCCCTTGGCCACGCCCAGCCGCTCCGCCGCCGCGGTAAAGCTCCCCGCCTCGACCACCGCCATGAAATACACCAGCCGATTGAGGTCGATCCGCAGCAGTTCGCGCATGACTTTGTTCTTGAATTGAATACAGTAAATTTACGATATGCACGTTTATCCGATCAATCCAGCGGCGCATCATGCTTCCATCGCAACGCCACACAAGGAGCACCGCATGAAACTCGCCCTGATCGGCGCCACCGGCTACATCGGTTCCAAACTGCTCGCCGAGGCCCTGGCCCGCGGCCATGACATCACCGCCATCGTCCAGCATCCGGAAAAGCTGCCGGCACACGCCAAGCTCACCGGCATCGCCGCCGACGTGACCGACAGCAACGCACTCGCTGGCCAACTCGCCGGCCACGACGTGGTGATCAGCGCCTTCAGCGGCCACGCCCAGGCCGATGTCTACGACTACTACCTCGCTGGCTTCAAGGGCATCGTCACCGCGGTCAAGGCCGCCAAGGTACCGCGCTTTGTCATCGTCGGCGGTGCCGGCAGCCTGGAGATTGCCCCCGGCGTGCAACTGGTCGACACGCCGGAATTCCCGGATCAATGGAAAGGCACCGCACTGGGCGCCCGCGATGCGCTGAACCTGCTGCGCGCGGAAACCACGCTCGACTGGACCATGCTGAGCCCCGCCGCCCACATCGTGCCGGGTGAGCGCACCGGCCAGTTCCGGCTTGGTACCGACCAGTTGCTGACCGATGCCAACGGCGAAAGCACCGTTTCGCTGGAGGACTTCGCCATGGCCCTGCTCGACGAGGTGGAACAGCCCAAGCACCGCCGTAGCCGCTTCACTGTCGCCTACTGATTCCCTCACCACCTCTGAACAGCCCGCCCACGCGGGCTGTTGGCACTGGAAGCCCCATGAAACAGCATCGCTACCGCATCACCGTGGAACACGTCGCCGGCAAGGACCCTGGCGACGCGCTGGCACCGCCGCTGCGCTTTCACGCCACCAATCACGACGACCTCTCAGCCATCGTCACGCGGCTGCGCAGCCGCGAGCGCTGGTCCGACGACGATGCCGCGGCGATCGCCATTGGCCTCAAGCTGCTATCGGAACAAGTGCTGCTGCATCGCGACGATGCGCTGCTCGCCAGCTTGAAAGGCCCGCTCGGCGCGTTCATTGCCGAACTGAAGCAGCTACCCGATCCCGATTGAGCGGTCACTTCGGTTTATCCTGCAGGCGCGTCACCGCGCGAACCACCCGTTCGGTCGCCAGCTGCAGGCGCTCGATCAGCAGCGGCGGCGATTGCACGTCGAACTCCACTTCCAGCGCCAATAGCCAGTAGACGAGGTGATCGAGCGCATGGATGCCGCATTGCATCAGGCAATGCCCGTTTTCCAGCGGTTCGAGCAATGCGGCTGATGGGGGAATACGCCGCACCATCTCGGCGTGCGGCGCGTGCAGCACCACGCGAGCCCGCGCTTCAAAGGGCGCAACAGCCACCGAGCGCGTGACATACGCACGCAGATCACCTTCGGGCGCGGCACGCGGCGCGAAATGGCGGCCAAGCTCGGCGCCCCCCTGGATGCGGTCAACCCGGAAGGTACGCCAGTCGTCACGCGCCGGATCCCAGGCAACCAGATACCAGCGCCGGCCGGTATGTACCACGCCCTGCGGCTCGACGATGCGTACGCTGGTCTGGCCTCGGCCATCGGCGTAATCAAAGCGCAGCTGCAGTTGGTCGCGGCAGGCCGAGGCCAGCGTGGCCAGCAAGGCGGCCTCCACCCCGGCCTCCGTCTGCCCCATCGGTACGATGGCACTGCGCAATGCCTTCACCCGACTGCGCAGCCGTGGCGGCATCACCTGTTCCAGCTTGACCAAGGCCCGCAGTGACGGCTCCTCCACCCCATCGATGGGGCCGGAGGTTGCCAATTGCAGGGCCAGCGCCGTGGCCAGCGCTTCGTCGTCGTCCAGCAGCAGCGGCGGCAACGCCTGGCCCGCTCGGAAGGCATAGCCGCCGGCCACGCCGCTGCTGGCATGAATGGGATATCCGAGCTCGCGCAATTTGTCGATGTCTCGCCGCAAGGTGCGCGGGTGGACCTCGAGCCGCTCGGCGAGTTCGTTTCCGGCCCAATGGCGGCGGGTCTGCAGCAGGGACAGCAGCCGCAACAGGCGGTTCGTGGCAGTGAGCATGGCAATCAATATCAAGGACGGAATCTGTCCGCAATGCAGTGTACAGTGGTCTGCAGATCGCGGACACACCACCCGCCCCACCCTGCACCATCAATTCACTGGAGAACCGTCATGTCCATCGTCCTGTACTGGCACCCCATGTCCAGCGCAACCCCGATCGCCTGCGCCCTTGCCGAACTCGATGTGCCGCACGAACATATCAAGGTCGACATCAAGGCTGGCGAGCAGCGTCGCCCGGATTACCTTGCGCTCAATCCCAACGGCAAGGTGCCGACGCTAACGGTGGATGGCGCCCCAATGTTCGAGGCGCTGGCCATCCACCTGTGGCTGGGCGAGCGCTTCGGCGTGGACCGCGGCCTGTGGCCCAAGGCCGGCACGCCCGAGCACCTGCAGGCAATGTCGTGGAGCACCTGGTCCTATGTCACCTACGGCGCCGTGCTGGTGCGGCTACAGGTCGCCACGCAGGGCGAGGAAGCATTGCGCAGCGCCCGCCACGCCGAGGCGGCCAGCGCCGGACTAGACGCGCTGCTCGGCCTGCTCGATGCCCGACTGGCCACGCAACCGTGGATGCTCGGCAACGACTATTCGCTGGTCGACCTCATTGTCGGCTCCGTGATCGGCTACAGCGCCTACCTGGGCGCCCCCCTTGCCAATCACGGCCATGTCCGCGACTGGCTGGCCCGGGTACAGGCCCGCCCGGCGATGCAGGCGGACGCCTGATCACCCATTCCGTCCGGCCCTGCGGGTTCGCCGCTGGGCCGGGCGATCGCCGGCCTGCAATCTGCCGGTCCTATAGTGCCGGTTCCTTCTTCACCTACGAGCCTCCCCATGCAGGCCACCGGCGAGTTTGACGTGAAACTGCAGCCACAAACGATACATGCCAGCGGCAGCGATGGCATCGCCCTCGGCCGCATGAGCATAGCCAAGACCTTCCACGGCGAGCTGGATGGACTAAGCCAGGGTGAGATGCTGAGCGCGGTCACCACCGTGCCCGGCTCCGCCGGCTATGTGGCAATCGAACAGGTACACGGCCGCCTGCATGGGCGAAGTGGCAGCTTCGTGCTGCAGCACTTCGGTACCATGGACCACGGCACGCCACGCCTGGTACTCGAGGTGGTGCCCGACTCGGCCAGCGGTGAGCTACTTGGCCTGACCGGTGCGATGACCATCCGCATCGAGGGCGGCAAGCACTACTACACCTTCGACTACACACTCCCGGCACAACCTTGAGCCCGTCCCATTGGGGTATTGCCGTGGCCATTGCGGTGCTGGGCGGCATTGCGCTCGCCGCGCCACCGACACCGACACCGCGGCCGGGCACGGTGCAGGTTTTCAAGGCCCGGGGTGAACGCCAATGCCTCGGCGGCGGTAAAACGATCGCGCAGCTACGCAAACCATTGAAACGCGCCGGGCTGACCGTGCTTGGCACGGCGTGTGGTAGCAATGGCTTGGTTTTTCCCGCAACCTGCGGCGCAGATACCAGTAGGATCGTGGTATTCACCCTTCCGGAGCGGCAGATCGAGGCGGCGCTCAAGCTGGGGTATGCGCTGCTAAGTGATTGGCCGGATGCCTCGATATCCCCCTGCGACAAACCCTGACCCTCCACCATGGCGTGGCGCAGGCTAGTTCCAAATTTCTGAATAACTTACTCATAACTCTTCGATTTCTTTAGCGGGCACGCTGGTTTAGGATCTGAACAAGATCTGAATCACCCCCGGTGACATCAAAGCGCCGGGCCAACCAGGAGCCTGCCATGCGTACGCTGAATCTTCCCACCGTCACCCGCTCACGCGAGATCGAACGCATCGTGAACGGCATGCCGACCAGCGACGGCGCCGGTGTGAAGCTGACCCGCGTGCTGACGCACGACCTGCAGCGCCGGCTCGATCCGTTCCTGATGCTCGACGCATTCCGCTCGGACAACGCCGATGACTATATCGCCGGCTTTCCCGACCACCCGCACCGCGGCTTCGAGACCGTGACCTATATGCTGGCCGGCCGCATGCGGCACCGCGACAACGCGGGCAACGAGGGCTTGTTGCAGAACGGCGGCGTGCAATGGATGACTGCCGGGCGCGGCATCGTGCACAGCGAGCTGCCCGAGCAGGAGGACGGCCTGATGGAGGGCTTCCAGCTGTGGGTGAACCTGCCAGGCAAGAACAAGATGACGGCGCCCGGCTACCGCGACATCCCGGCTGCCGACATCCCCGAGTTCGCGCTCGCGGGCGGCGGTGCGCTCAAGCTGATCGCCGGCCAGCTCGGTGGTGAGGAAGGCGCGGTGACCCGGCCGGATACCGAGCCGCTGTACCTGGATCTGACGATCCCGGCCGGTGGCGAATATGCGGTCGCCATCCCGGCGGGGCATAACGCCTTCGTCTACGTCTATCGCGGTGCGCTCACGGCGGGGGATCTGGCCCGGCCGGTGCGCGACAAGCAGATGGGCGTGCTGAACAACGAGGGTGACGGCGTCACGCTGCGGGCGGCCGAGGACACGCGGCTGATCCTGATCGCCGGCAAGCCGCTGCGCGAGCCGATCGCGCAATGGGGGCCGTTCGTGATGAACAGCCGTGAGGAGATCGAGCAGGCGGTCGACGATTTCCGCAACGGCCGCTTCTGAGAACCGGTTCTCGCTCTGTCGCGAGAGGCTGTCAGCGAGGTGCGTCAGCAGCGCAGAAACCGGAATGTACACGGGTACATGAGGATTTCGAGCAGCGCACAAACCTTGATCACAGCCTCGCAGCAAGAGCGAGCACCGGTTCTGGTAGTGGGGCGGGCAACCGCCCCGTCCTCACCCTGGCAGACACCAAGCCCGAACGCTAAGGTGAAGCGCGGCGCCTGCCTTTTTCTTCTCACCCCGGAGTTTCCATGACCACCCTGCTCCGCCTCAATGGCCGCAACGAGATCGTCGGCGCCAATCTGCCGGTGACGCGCGCGCTGCCGCATCGCGACCGCCGCCATATCGGCCCCTTCGTGTTCTGGGATCACATGGGCCCGGCCGAGCTGCCGCCGGGTGCCGGCGTCGATGTGCCGCCGCATCCGCATATTGGCCTCGCCACCGTCACCTACCTGTTCGAGGGCGCCATCGAGCATCGCGACAGTCTGGGCACCGAGCTCACCATCACGCCGGGCGACATCAACCTGATGACGGCCGGCCATGGCATCGCCCACAGCGAGCGCAGCCCCGCCAGCGAACGCGATACCGCGCGCCGCATCCACGGCCTGCAGACCTGGCTGGCGCTGCCGGTGCCCGTCGAGGATGGCCAGGCCGATTTCCGCCACTACCCTGCGGCCAGCCTGCCGATACTCGAAGAAGGTGGCGCCTGGATCAATGTGCTGATCGGCAGCGCCTTTGGTGCGACCTCGCCGGTGGCCGTAGCCAGCCCCACGCTCTACGCCGTGGTGCGCCTCGCCGCCGGCAGCAGCCTGACGCTACCGGCCGACTATGCCGAGCGCGGCGTCTACATCGTCGAAGGCGAACTGGCGCTCGCAACCGAGCGCTTTGCCGCGCGCGAACTCGCCGCCCTGCCCGAGGGTGAGCCCATCATCGCCACCGCGCACGGCGACACGCTGTTCGCGCTGTTCGGGGGGGCGCCACTCGATGCGCCGCGTGCCATGTGGTGGAACTTCGTCTCCAGCCGGCGCGAGCTGATCGACGAAGCCGCACAGGACTGGGAAAACGGCGAGCGCTTCGGCCAAGTGCCGCACGAGACCGAACGACTGCCGCTCCCCAAGACGCGGCCGCCGCACTGATGCGACGGCTTGGGCAGGCCGGGTAGAATGCCGCGATTGCACACCCGGCCCGGCCCATGCACACCTTTCTCTGGCACGACTACGAAACCTTCGGCGTCAACCCGCGCCGTGATCGCCCCGCCCAGTTCGCTGGCATCCGCACCGATGCCGAGCTCAACGAGATCGGCGAGCCGATTGAACTGTATTGCCGCCCCACCCCGGACTGGCTGCCCGAGCCCGAAGCCTGCCTGCTCACCGGTATCACGCCGCAGCGCTGCCTGCAGCGTGGCGTGGCCGAACATGAATTTGCCGCCCGCATCGAGGCCGAGCTGGGGGCGCCTGGCACCATCGGCGTCGGCTACAACACCATCCGCTTCGACGACGAAGTCACCCGCCACCTGCTGTGGCGCAACCTGCGCGACCCGTACGCGCGCGAATGGCAGAACGACTGCAGCCGCTGGGATTTGCTCGACGTGGTGCGTACCGCCTGGGCGCTGCGCCCGGACGGCATCAACTGGCCACGCCACGAGGATGGCCGCCCCTCGTTCAAGCTGGAAGACCTCTCCCGCGCCAACCGAATCGGCCACGAGGCCGCGCACGATGCGGTGTCGGACGTACGTGCCACCATCGCATTGGCCCGGCTGATCCGCGCCCAACAGCCCAAGCTGTTCGATTTCTGCCTCTCGCTGCGCAAGAAGGACGCTGTGCAACGCGAGATCGGCGTGGAACCCAAGCCGCTGCTGCATATCTCCGGCATGTATGGCACCGAGCGTGGCTGCCTCGCCCTCGTCTGGCCACTGGCCTGGCATCCGCAGAACAAGAACGAGCTGATCGTCTGGGACCTGGCATTCGATCCCGCCGAGCTGTTCGAACTCGACGCGCCTACCATGCGCGCGCGGATGTTCACCCGCGCGGCCGAGTTGCCGGAAGGCATGACGCGCTTGCCGGTCAAGACCATCCATATCAACAAGTCGCCCATCGTCATCGGGAATCTCAAGACGCTCTCGCCCGAGCGCGCCGCGCACTGGGGCATCGATGTAGAGCAGGCCCTGGTCCATGCCACCGCGCTGCAGGCCGGCCCCGATCTCGCCGCCCGCTGGCAGGCCGTGTACCAGCGCGAACCGCAAGCACCGTACGACGTGGACGAGGATCTCTACGGCGGCTTCCTCGGCAACAACGACCGACGCACGCTGGCGCGGGCCAGTACGCTATCCGGCATCGAACTCGCCCGCGAGCGCTTCAGCTTCGACGACCAGCGCCTGCCGGAACTGTTGTTCCGCTACCGTGCGCGCAACTTCCCCGACACATTGTCCGACGCCGAGCAGCAACGCTGGAACCAGTTGCGCATGGAGCGCCTGTTCGAAGGCCGCGATGGCTATCTGACGCTGGAAGCCTACTGCGAGAAAATCGATGTGCTGGCCGAGCTCGCCGACGAGCGCGGCGAAAAGCTGCTGGCGCAGCTGTATGAATACGCGGACATGATTGCGCCGGAGTATGGGTAACAGCAACGGGGAAGAGGCTTGCCGACTAACCGAGTCCCTTTTTAAAGAAGGAACACTCTCGTGCTTTTGCCAATCTCTGCAGCGTGCATATTGAGAAACGGGGGCATTGACGCCTGCGCCGCATTGAATTCGGCGCTTACCGAGCTGCTAGCCGAGCTTCCTAGCGATATGCATGCCGATGTGAAACGCTCAATCGGTCGTGCCATGGCTGCCGTCTTGGACGAAACCGTGATTCGAGTTGTCGCGGCCTTTCCGGAGTTGGAACCGGATGAGGAAAAGTGGCACGCGGTCGCCAAGGCGCAGGCCAGAAAGAGAGCGATTTGATCGAGATGCATTGAGCGGAATGCCCCGGCTGCATGCTCGACGCCGCGCTTCTCACCCGCCCGACGCTATCTACTCTCTACGCAAACAGAGTCGTTGCCCGGTCAGCGCCTCATGTCCTTCAGC